>DATDBL010000293.1:0-4979 GCA_036524855.1 Aldersonia sp.
CGGAGGGCGTGCGTCGATGTAAGCGACCCGGCCGCCCGGTGCGGTGTGGAACAGCTCGATCGCTTCCTGAAAGGCCTTGCCGGAGCGAATGTCCCTCGTGTCGAGCCACTCGTCGAAGCTCGTGGTGTGCACCGTGTGCACGTCGGAATCGAGCAGGCCGGCGCCGTGGCCCATCGCGATGCGACGATCGGCTTGCCGAAGTCGGAGTCGGTCATTCCGGTGGCGCGCCACAGCGCACGGGGCCGGCGGCGTTGCGTCCGGCGGTGGTCGTCCGGGATCTCAGCGGGGGCAGAAGACGCGCGAGCAACGCGAGTGCACGGCCGCCGCGCGACCGAAGGTGCGCGGCTACTCGCCGGTGTTCGGGGATTCCGAATCGGCGACGACGAGGTAGGGGTCCTGGATCCGGCCGCCGGACGCCGCGGCGAGGTCGCGGATTCGGTCGGATCCGACTGCCGGCAGGGTCACCTCGGTGCCGTCGGCGAGGCATGCCCGTGCCCAGCCGCGGTTGGGGAACCGGACGCCCTCGACGTCGGCCCACGCCACCGTCCGACTGGCGAACAGCGAGTGAGCTTCGAGTCCGCCGTCGGTGACGACGGTCCGGGACCGTGCCACCCACACCACGACCGCCACCGGGATGAGGAGCAGCCAGCCGAACGCGGCAGGCGAGCCGACGACGGGGAAGCTGATGCAGAGCAGCAGCAAGAAGACGGCAACGTAGGCCAGCTTGCTGATCCGGATGACACGACGGTTGGGCGAATGCACGCCTCCATCTTCGCACCACAGTCGCCACGTCCCAGTATGTGGGACGTGGCGCGAAGCGGTTTGACTCGGATGCGCCCGCGCGCATACCGTCGCGTACGTGTACCGAAATGAGCACCTCGTAATCGGCCGGCGCGTCTCTGCGTAAGAGTGACAGCCTGAGCCGATCAGACAAACTCGTCGCACGGACGCGCCACCCTCGTTCAGCACCCGCTGACGGGGGTTTTTTGTTGTGTCGGAGCATTCGAACGCCCCAACCGCATCGTTAGGAAGCACGAAGTGAGCGCACCAACTGCCCGCCCGGGCCCCGCGGCCCGCCGACCGGCCGCACAGCCGGGTCAGCCGAAGCCTGCGGCCACCGCCGCCTCCGGATCAGCCGCGCCGATCCGCCGTCCCGTCGCGCCGGAGAAGCTCACCGGGGCGCAGTCGGTAGTGCGCTCGCTCGAGATGCTCGACGTGGACACGGTGTTCGGCATTCCGGGCGGCGCGGTGCTTCCGCTCTACGACCCGCTGTTCGACTCCGTCAAGGTGCGCCACGTGCTGGTCCGCCATGAGCAGGGCGGCGGGCACGCCGCGACCGGCTACGCGCAGGCCACCGGCAAGGTCGGGGTCTGCATGGCGACGTCCGGCCCCGGTGCGACCAACCTCGTCACCCCGCTGGCCGACGCGCAGATGGACTCGGTCCCGATCGTCGCCATCACCGGGCAGGTGGGTCGCGCGATGATCGGCACCGACGCCTTCCAGGAGGCCGACATCTCGGGCATCACCATGCCCGTCACCAAGCACAACTTCCTCGTCACCGACGGCGCGGACATCCCGCGGATCATGGCCGAGGCGTTCCACATCGCCGCGACGGGCCGCCCGGGTGCGGTGCTCGTCGACATCCCGAAGGACGTGTTGCAGGCGCAGACGACGTTCTCCTGGCCTCCCGAGATGCGGCTGCCCGGTTACCGCCCGGTCACCAAGCCGCACGGCAAGCAGGTGCGCGAGGCCGCGCGCTTGATCATGGACGCGAAGGCGCCGGTGCTCTACGTCGGCGGCGTGATCAAGGCCGAGGCGTCCGCCGAACTGCGCGAACTCGCCGAGCTGACCGGCATCCCGCTGGTCACCACGCTGATGGCGCGCGGCGCGTTCCCCGACAGCCACCCGCTCAATCTGGGCATGCCCGGCATGCACGGCACCGTCGCGGCCGTGGCGGCGCTGCAGCGCAGCGACCTGCTGATCACGCTCGGCGCGCGCTTCGACGACCGGGTGACCGGCAAGCTGGACTCGTTCGCGCCCGCCGCGAAGATCATCCACGCCGACATCGACCCCGCCGAGATCGGCAAGAACCGCAGGGCCGACGTGCCGATCGTCGGCGACTGCCGCGAGGTCATCGCCGAACTCGTCGAGGCCATCAAGAACGAACTCGCCGCCAACCGCAAGCTCGAACTGTCCAAGTGGTGGGACTACCTCGAGGGCGTGCGCCGCACCTACCCGCTGGCCTACGACCGCCCGGCCGACGGTTCGCTGTCACCCGAATACGTCATCCAGGCCGTCGGCCGGCTTGCCGGCCCGGACGCGATCTACTGCGCCGGCGTCGGTCAGCACCAGATGTGGGCGGCGCAGTTCATCGACTACGAGAAGCCGCGCACCTGGCTGAACTCCGGCGGTCTCGGCACCATGGGCTACGCGGTGCCCGCGGCGCTCGGCGCCAAGATGGGCATGCCCGACAAGGAGGTGTGGGCCATCGACGGCGACGGCTGCTTCCAGATGACCAACCAGGAGTTGGCGACCTGCGCGGTCGAGGGCGTGCCGATCAAGGTGGCGCTGATCAACAACGGCAACCTCGGCATGGTCCGGCAGTGGCAGACGCTGTTCTACGAGAAGCGCTACTCCAACACCGACCTGGCCACGCACTCGCTGCGCATCCCCGATTTCGTCAAGCTCGCCGAGGCGTTGGGCTGCCACGGGATTCGCGTGGAGCGCGAGGAGGACGTGGAGAACGCGATCCGCGAGGCGCAGTCGATCAACGACCGTCCCGTCGTCATCGACTTCATCGTCGCAGCGGACGCGCAGGTGTGGCCGATGGTCGCGGCCGGCACGTCCAACAGCGAGATCCAGGCCGCCCGCGGCATCCGGCCATTGTTCGACGAGGACGAGGCGGTCTCCGAGCCGGCGGTGATCCACGAGGCGATGGAGGAGTCGGCGTCGCACGCGGCGACGTTCGGTGCCGGCAGCAACGGCAACGGCAACGGCAACGGCACGGGAGGTTCCACGGCGTGAGCACGACGCACACCCTGAGCGTGCTCGTCGAGGACAAACCGGGCGTGCTCGCGCGCGTCGCGGGCCTGTTTTCGCGGCGGGGCTTCAACATCGAGTCGCTGGCCGTCGGCGGGACCGAGGTGCCCGACGTGTCGCGGATGACGATCGTCGTCACCGTCGACGCGCTGCCACTCGAACAGGTCACCAAGCAGCTCAACAAGCTCGTCAACGTGATCAAGATCGTCGAGCAGGACGAGGACACCTCCGTCGCACGCGAATTGATCCTGGTGAAGGTGCGAGCCGATGCCAGCGTGCGGACCCAGGTGATCGAGGCGGTTACGCTGTTCCGCGCAAAGGTGATCGACGTGTCACCCGATGCGCTGACCATCGAGGCCACGGGCACCCGCTCCAAGCTCGAGGCGCTGCTGCGAATGGTGGAGCCCTACGGGATCCGCGAGATCGTGCAGTCCGGGGTCGTCGCCGTCGGGCGCGGACCCAAGTCCATCACCGCAGCCCGCTAGTACTTCAAAGAGCGCAACGAAGAAGGGAAACCACCAGTGGCAGTCGAGATGTTCTACGACGACGACGCCGACCTGTCGATCATCCAGGGCCGCAAGGTCGCGGTGATCGGCTACGGCAGCCAGGGTCACGCGCATTCGCTGAGCCTGCGCGATTCGGGCGTCGACGTCCGGGTCGGCCTCAAGGAGGGCTCGAAGTCGCGGCCCAAGGTCGAGGAGCAGGGCCTCACCGTCGGCACGCCGGCAGAGGTGGCCCAGTGGGCCGACGTGATCATGCTGCTCGCCCCCGACACCGCGCAGGCGGCGATCTTCTCGGGTGACATCGAGCCCAACCTGCGCGACGGCGACGCGCTGTTCTTCGGCCACGGCCTCAACATCCACTTCGGGCTCATCAAGGCGCCGGCGAACGTCACCGTCGGCATGGTCGCGCCGAAGGGACCGGGGCACCTGGTACGTCGCCAGTTCGTCGACGGGAAGGGCGTTCCCGCGCTGATCGCGGTCGATCAGGACCCGAAGGGTGAGGGTGAGGCGCTCGCGCTGTCCTACGCGAAGGGCATCGGTGGCACCCGCGCCGGCGTCATCAAGACCACGTTCAAGGAAGAGACCGAGACCGACCTCTTCGGCGAGCAGGCCGTGTTGTGCGGCGGCACCGAGGAACTGGTGAAGACCGGGTTCGACGTCATGGTCGAGGCCGGCTACGCGCCGGAGATGGCGTACTTCGAGGTGCTGCACGAACTCAAGCTCATCGTCGACCTGATGTACGAGGGCGGCATCGCCCGGATGAACTACTCCGTCTCCGACACCGCGGAATTCGGCGGATATGTCAGCGGTCCCCGCGTCATCGACGCCGGCACCAAGGAGCGGATGAAGGACATCCTGAAAGACATTCAGGACGGCAGCTTCGTCAAGCGCCTCGTCGCCAACGTCGAGGGCGGCAACAAGGAACTCGAGTCGCTGCGCAAGCAGAACGCGGAGCACCCGATCGAGGTCGTCGGCAAGCAGCTGCGTGACCTGATGAGCTGGGTCGACCGGCCGATCACCGAGACCGCCTGATCCAGACCTATGAGTGGCCCGTTCCGGGACCCGGAGCGGGCGACTCGTATGGTGTTGGGATTGCCGGACCTCGAGTTCGGTGCGTCGTCCACCGAACCTTCCGCACAGGGCGTATTGTCGTGATCTAGATCACAACATCGCGTGGCGCCTGACCCGACACGGCGAGCCCGAGACCGCCCGCCGGGAGGCTCTGCCGGGACGTGGAGGTGTGCGATGATCGTCACGACTACACCTGTCGCCGCAGAGCGTGCGCCGTGCGGGCAGGTCAAGGACGGCCGACGGCACGAGGAAAACGACGACGAGGGCCTGCGCATCGACGACGTGACCTACGCGTGCGGATGCCGTCGAATTCGTCACGAGTACCACGACGGCAGCATCAACATAAAGACGATCCGGCACGACGGC
>DATDBL010000294.1:0-5415 GCA_036524855.1 Aldersonia sp.
GCGTTGGCGTGGAACATCGGCACCACGGGCAGCACCCGGTCGGCATCGCTGAAACCGTAGGCGCTGCCGGTGGAGATCATCAGCGTGTGCAGGTACATCGACCGGTGGCTGTACGCCACGCCCTTCGGGTCCCCGGTCGTGCCCGTGGTGTAGCACAGCACCGCGGCCTGGTCCTCGTCCACCCGTGGCCATTCGGCGATCGGCGCCGCTCCCCGGATCAGCGTGTCGTAGGAGTGGAATCGCACGCCCGGCGCGGCGGGCGCGACCGCGTCACCGACGACGATGACGTGGCGCACGCTCGCCACCTGCGGCAGGAACTCGAGCAGCAGCGGCAGCAGGTCGGCGTCGACGATGACCACTCGGTCGGTGGCGTGGCCCGCGACGTACGCCAACTGCGACGCGTGCAATCGCAGGTTGAGCGTGTGCAGCACGGCCCCCATGGCCGGCACCGCGAAGTACGCCGCGATGTGGTGAGAGGTGTTCCAACACAGGGTCGCCACCACATCGTCGGGTCGGACGCCGATGCCCGCGAGCGCGGTGGCCAGGCGTCGGCTTTCGTCGGCGACGTCGGCGACGGTGCGCTGGGTGAGCACGCCGTCCGCGTAGTCGGTCACGGTCGCCTCGGGGTGGATGCGTTCGCCGTGCTCGAAAAGGTCGGCGATGGCGAGTGGGTGGTGCTGCATCGTTGCTCGCACGGGGATCTCCGTTCGAATGCGCCGGTATTCCGGCGTCTGGTGTCGCGTCGACTCGTACGTTACACTACAGACCGTACGTACGGTCAAGGAGGATCATGGCTGCGATTGTGGGACTCGGGCTCACCGAGGTGGGCAAGGTCTACGGAAAGACGTCGTTCGACTTCGCCGCCGAGGCGGTGCGCGCGGCCGCCGAGGACGCGGGACTGACGCTCGCCGATCTCGACGGCCTGCTGATCAACCCGGGCATGGCGAAACCGGGCCTCGACCTATCCCTGGCCCGCCGCCTGGGCCTGCGGGACCTGCGCCTGCTCACGCAGATGACGGCATTCGGCGCCTCCGCCGGGGTGATGGTGGCGATGGCCGCGCAGGCGGTCGAATCCGGCGCCGCAGAGGCGGTCGCGTGCGTCTTCGCCGACACGCCTCGCTCCGCGTCGAGTTCCGGCGCGGACGCCTACCGGGCGACCTCCCTGCAGGCGCGCGGCTTCCGCAGCGCCGAGACCGCCGCGGGCCTATTGAGCACCACCCACCGCTACGCGCTCGCCGCCGACCGCTACATGTCGACCTACGGCGTGACGCACGACGAACTCGGCGCGGTCGCGACCTCCCAACGACGCTGGGCCGCCATGAATCCGGTTGCCGCGGTGCGCACCCCGCTCGACCTCGACGCGTACCACGCCTCGCGCTGGGTGGTGGAGCCGCTGCACCTGCTCGACTGCTGCCTGGTGTCCAACGGGGGCGCCGCCGTCATCGTGACCAGTTCGCAGCGGGCCCGCGACCTGCGGCAGCCGCCCGTGCACGTGCGCGGGTGGGGGCAGGGACACCCGCTGCCGCCGCTGCGCGCGGACAGCACGTTCGGTCTCAGCACCGGAGCGAAGGCATCCGGCAGGGCCGCGCTGGCGATGGCCGGGCTGGGCATCGACGAGATGCAGCTGCGTGAAATCTACGACTGCTACACCTACACCGTCCTCGTCACCCTCGAGGACTACGGCGTCTGCAAACCGGGGGAGGCCGGTGCACTCGCCGCGTCCGGTGCGTTCGGGCCGGGCGGTGTGTTGCCGACGAACACCGGTGGTGGACAACTGTCGTCGTTCTACCTGTGGGGCATGACGCCGCTGCACGAAGCCGTGACGCAGGTACGCGGGCAGGCCGGCGAGCGGCAGGTGAGCGAGCACGACACCGCGATCGTCAGCGGCAACGGCGGAATCCTCGAACACCATTCGACACTGATACTCACCTCGGAGGTGGCGGCATGACCGGACGGGCGGACATCGGGGCGCGGCGCGACGAGGCGTCGGGGGAATGGTTCGACGGCCTTGCGGAGGGACGGCTGCTGCTGCGGTCGTGCCCCCACGGTCACGCGAGCCGACCGGAGGTGTTGGCATGCGACGTGTGCGGCAGCGCCGATCTCGGTTGGACGCCGGCGGAGGGCCGCGGCACGGTGGTGGCGCTCGCCACCGACCACTCCGGCGGTGTGGCGACGCTGCTGGGGATCATCGAGTTGGTCGAGGGGCCGTGGCTGATCACGAGGATCGAGGGACGACCGCTCGCACGCGGCGAGGCCGCGGTCGTGCGGGTGGTCTTCCCCGTGGAGGGGGAGCCGTACCCGGTCGTGACCGCGGCCGACTGATCGGTTCGGAGTCGACGACACGCGTCGAGGCGGTGGGTGACCACCGCCTCTATGGCCGAGCGCCGGGCCTCGGACCCCCGACGATCAGGAGCGCCGCAGCTTGTGCTTCTCGATCTTGCCGGTCGCCGTCTTGGGAAGCGTGTCCACAACGTGGACAGTCTTGGGGACCTTGTACCCGGCGAGACGCTGCTTGCAGAATGCGATGATCTCACCCTCGGTGGGCGTACTTGCCGGGTCGCAGACCAGGAAGGCAGTCACCGCCTCGCCCCAACGCGGGTGGGACGTGCCGACGACGGCGCATTCGAGCACGTCCGGATGGGCCGCGATGGTTTGCTCGACCTCCAACGACGACACGTTCTCTCCACCGGTCTTGACGATGTCCTTGAGCCGGTCGGTGAACCACACGCCGCCGTCGTCGTCGAGATACCCGATGTCGCCGCTGTGGAACCACCCGTGCGCAAAGGCGTCCTGGTTGGCCTGGGGGTTCGCCCAGTACTCGGTCATCAGTTGGGGGGTGCGGTACACGATTTCGCCTTCCACGCCGGCGGGAAGCAGGGTTCCGTCCGGTGCCATGATCGCGACATCGGTCGTGACCGATGGCGATCCCCAGGATCCGTGTTTGCGTCGCTGGTCTGCGGGCCACTGCATCTCGCTCATCGGCGTCGTTTCGGTTTGTCCCGAGGCCAGAACGACATCGGCGTTGGGGAATGCCTCACGGATGGCGTCGAGGCGTTCCAGTGACATCGGTGACATCGCGTAGATCCCGAGTCGAAGGCTGGTTGTGTCGATGTTCGACGCGGTCGTAACACGCAGCAGCGCTTCCCACATCATCGGAATGAGCACGAGATGCGTGACGGCGAATTGTTCGATTTCCTCGGCGATTACGTTGGCGTCGAAGCCATCGTGCAACAGTACCGTCCCACCGGTGGTCAGGACCGGCATCATCAGGGAATCGAGCGCGGTGACGTGGAACATCGGGAGAACGATCGGCATTACCGAACCGGTCGCACCGCGCCGGTGGCCCATCTGTAGTGCGGTACTCAGTATCGCGATCAGCACGGCACTATGGCTGGTGAGCACTCCCTTGGGGGCGGACGTCGTTCCTGACGTGTAGAGGCAGTGCAGGATGTCGTCGTCGTGTACGAGGACTTCGACCGGACTCGGATCGTGCTCCACCAACTCGTTCCAGGGCCGACACTCCATATCCCCTGGCGCGGTGTCGGGTTCGGCGCCGAGAACCCACAGTCGTCGAATGGTCGGAACCGCGCCGGCCGCGGTGATCAGCGTTCGGCTCCGGTCGATGTCCGCGACCGCGGCCGTCACTGCCGAGTCGTTCAGCTGGTAGGCGATCTCGTCGGCGGAGAGGTGGAAGTTGATCGGCAGGAATACGATCCCGGCCTTCGCGCACGCGAAGTAGGTGACCACGAACTGCCAGCTGTTCGCGGCAACTACGGCAAGTCGATCACCGCGGACGAGTCCGTGCGCCAGCAGGCCCCGGGCCACGGCATTCGCGTGGCGATCCAGCTCCCGATAGGTGATCACGACGCCTCCGTCGCGAAGTGCCGGACGGTCGCCGTAGTGCCGAGCACCTCGAGTGGCAACATCACCGATACAGGTGCGGCGGACCAGATTGCGAGTCAGAGCATCGATCTCGATCGCGCCCGAATTGTTGAAACCCTCGATTATGTTGGTGCTCATCATGTTCCTTCTCGTACGCCCGTGGTCTTACGCCTGGGCGCGGACGTCGGTCTCCCCAACGCTCGTGTGGGATGCTTCGTCTTTCTGGCTGGCTGTGCCCGCGAGATCGCGTGCATGCAGACCCAGGCGAGGATGTTCAACGCGATGAGATACGCGCAGATTGCCCACGTGGACCCTGTCCATCCCAACAGGAAGGTGCAGATCAGCGGCGTCAGGCCGCCGCCCAGAACGCTTGCGAGTTGAAAGCTGAGGGATGCACCCGAGTAGCGTACGTGGACGTCGAACAGGCTGGAGTACAGCGCGGCGACCGGTCCGGCGATTGCGGAGAGCACGACCATCGCCACCACCACCGCGATCGTGAACAGCACGACGTTGCCCGTGTCGACCATCAGGAAGAACGGAAAAACATAGAGTGCAAATGCGATCGAGCCCCATTGCACCATCACCCTCTGCCCGACCTTGTCCGCGAGGGTTCCCGCGCCGATGATCGCCAACACGGAAGCGGCAGACGCAAACATACCGGTCAGCAGTACCGAACTGCGGTCGAGACCGATGACGCCCGTGGCATAGGAGGTCAGCCACGTTGTGACGACATAGAAGGCCGCTGCGGTCGCAATGTATGTACCTGCCGCAACAGCGATCGTCTTCGGGTGTCGGCGCAGCAGGCCGAGGATCGGGAACCGTTCTGCTCGGGTTGCCGGGGCATGTGTCTATTCGGTGAACTCCGGCGATTCTTCGGTCGAGAAGCGCACGAATGCGCCGAAAGCAATCAGGACTGCGCTGAGCAGAAACGGGATCCGCCAGCCCCATTCGACGAACGCGTGGTCGTTCACCAGCCGGGATACCGCCCAGAACACTGTACTGGACAGGAGGATTCCCGCGGGAGCGCCCACAGCAGGAAGCGACCCGTAGAACCCACGGCGGTCCTTCGGGCCGTGCTCGACGGACATGAGCGCGGCAGCGCCCCACTCGCCACCAACCGCGACGCCCTGGACGAGGCGCAGCGTAACGAGTGCAATCGGCGCCCAGATCCCGATCTGGCTGAAATCGGGGAGCAGACCCATCGCGAAGGTCGCGCCTCCCATCAGAACTAGGCTGACCACCATCATCGGCTTACGACCACGTCGGTCGCCGAAGTGTCCGAACACGACGGCGCCGACCGGGCGGGCAAGGAACCCGACCGCGAACGTCGAGAAGCTGGCGAGTGTGCCCGCCACCGGTGACAGGTCGGGAAAGAACGCCGGACCGAAGACCAGCGCCGCGGCGGTACCGAAGATGAAGTAGTCGTACCACTCGATGGTGGTTCCGACAGCGCTGGCGACGGCGACGCGGCGTCTGGACCGCGGCGCAGATGAGGGTGGCTGGGACATGGTCTGCTCTTCTCGTTGGTGGTCG
>DATDBL010000295.1:0-5635 GCA_036524855.1 Aldersonia sp.
CGACAAGCCGGCCGGGCCGGACACTCGGGTGAAACGCTTCCATCAGAAATCGTCAACTGCTCCCGACGCCAACCGGCCTGGTGTCGCGAGGACACAGGAGATTGAATGAACACCGAACATGCCCGACAGCACGCACTGGGCGACATCCCCCGACGTTCCGCCGCGCGGTTCCCGTCCAAGCTCGCGATCACCGACGGCGCAACCACATTGACGTTCGCGGAGCTGGACGCGACGACGAATCGCGTCTCCAACGCGCTGCTCGCCCGCGGAGTCACCAAGGGCGACCGGGTGGCCTTGTTGTCACGCAACCGCTGGGAGTATGCAGTTCTGTCCTTCGCGACCGCGCGTATCGGTGCGATCCTGGTGCCGATCAACTTCATGCTGGGTGCCGGTGAGATCACCTATATACTCGACCATTCCGGTGCCCGCACGATCGTGGCAGAGGGAGCCCTGGTCGACACTGCCGACGCAGCCGTCGACGCCACCCGTGTGCGCCCGCAGCGCGTCGTTCTCGACGAAGGGGACCATGACGGGTGGGAACCGTTCGCGGAGTGGCTGAAGGCGTCCGACGCGACCCCCGATTTCATCGCCGTCGCAGACGACGATCCGGTGCGACTCATGTACACGAGCGGGACCGAGTCCCGGCCCAAGGGCGTGATGCTGAGTAGTCGTGCCCTCATGTGGCAGTATGTCAGTTGCGTCGTCGACGGCGGGATGAGCGCCGATGACGTCGACCTCCACGCGTTGCCGATGTACCACTGCGCCCAGATGGACTGCTTCCTAGGGCCGGATATCTACCTAGGTGCCACGAGCATCATCACCGCGGGTCCGAACCCCGAGCGGGTGCTGGAGCTCATCGAGAAGCACAAGGTGACCAAGTTCTTCGCGCCGCCGACGGTGTGGATCTCGCTGCTGCGGTCGGAGTCCTTCGCGACCACCGACCTGTCATCGCTGGAGAAGGGCTATTACGGTGCCTCGGCGATGCCGATCGAGGTACTCAAAGAGCTGGCCGAACGACTTCCGAATGTCCGGCTCTGGAATTTCTACGGCCAGACCGAGCTCTCGCCCGTCGCCACCATCCTGCAGCCGGACGAGCAGCTTGCTCATGCCGGCGCCGCCGGACGTCCGACGCTCAACGTCGAGACCATTGTGGTCGACGACGAGAACCGACCCCTCCCGACCGGAGAAATCGGGGAAATCGTCCACCGGAGCCCGCACATCACCCTTGGCTATCACGATGATCCCGAGAAGACGGCCGAGGCGTTCGCCGGCGGATGGTTCCACTCCGGCGACCTCGGCGTATTCGACGAGTACGGACTGCTTCGGGTGGTCGATCGCAAGAAGGACATGATCAAGACCGGTGGTGAGAACGTGGCCAGCCGTGAAGTCGAGGAAGCGATTTACCTTCACACCGGGGTAGCCGAGGTCGCCGTGTTCGGAGTCCCCGATCCCAGATGGATAGAGGCGGTCGCCGCCGTAGTGGTCGCCCGCGCGGGAGTCCAGCTCACCGCCGCGGACATCATCGATCATTGTCGTGCGCACCTGGCCGGATACAAAGCTCCCAAGCACGTCGTCATGGCGGACGCCCTACCGAAGAACCCGAGCGGAAAGATCCTCAAACGAGCACTCCGCGACGAATTTGGCAGAAGCGAAGACATGGGCGAAGCTCACCTCACGCGCTGATCTATCACCGCCTTCGCGATGATCTCGTTCATCATCTCGTTGGTGCCGCCGCCGATGCCGAGGACTCGGTCGTCTCGGTAGTGTCGCTCGACCTCGGATTCGCGCATGAACCCCATGCCGTTGGACGAAGCCGGTTCCTTCGGCGCCCACCAGGTTTCGTGCTGGGACTCGGACGTCGTCGAAGGCGAGTTCGGCGGTGTCCGAGCAGAGCCAGCCCATCTTGTCCAGTTTGGACGTGATGGAGAATCCGGGCGTGTCCGTGTCGATCACCAACAGGGAGACACCGCGGTGCCCGTCGCCGCCGGTCCGGACGGCGGTGGTGACGAAGTCTGCGCGCGTGCCGCCGCCTTGTGCAGCGATCGTGGGACTTCGCCGTTGCGTTCCCAGTCCCCCAGACGCGGGACGATCTCCTTGCGGGTGAATCCGTCGACCATGTCGCGCAGCGCATCCCGTTCGGGCGTCGACCAACGTGAAGTCATCGGGTGACCGCCTCCGCGTGACCGGTGTACTGCTCTCGCAGTGCCCGTTTGAGCAGCTTTCCGGTGGCGTTGCGCGGCAGCGCCTCGACGAATCGGATTTGCTTGGGCACCTTGAAATGTGCGATCCGAGCTCGGCTGAACTCGATCAACTCCGCTTCGGTAACCGCAGATTCGGAACCCACCACGACCACCGCGACCAGGGTCTCGCCCCACTTCTCGTCGGGCGCCCCGATCACGGCGACGTCCGCGACCGCGGGATGCTCGTAGAGCACGTGTTCGACCTCGGCGGGGTAGATGTTCTCGCCGCCGCTGATGATCATGTCCTTCTTGCGGTCGACGATCGTGACGAACCCGTCGTCGTCGACGCGTGCGAGGTCGCCGGAGTGGAACCAGCCGCCGCGCTTCGCCTCCGCGGTGGCGGCGGGCAGGCCCCAGTAGCCCGCGAAGGTTGTGGGTCCCCGCAGGACGAGCTCGCCCACGTCCCCTGCGGGGACCTGCTGGTCGTATTGGTCGACGATCGCGATGTCGGTGTGGGTGAACGGCCGGCCCACGGTGCCGGCGTGGGACACGATGTGGTCGTTGTCGAGCAGCAGCGTGCCGGGCCCGAATTCGGTCATGCCGAAGCCCTCGAGGAATGCCCAGCCCTTGTCCTGGAAGAACCGGATGACCGGCAGCGGCGTCGGTGCACCACCGCTCATGACGAACCGCATGGCGGAGACGTCGAAGCGGTCGAAGTCGGCCACCTGGCTCAGCGCCGACCACATCGCCGGAACCAGGAAACACACCGTCACCTTGTGTTTCTCGAAGTCGGCCAGTGTCTCCGGCGGCGAGAACGTCCGCCGCAGCACGACGGTCCCGCCGACGTACAGCAACGGCATGGTCAGCAGCCCGAGGGCACCGATATGGAACAGCGGAGCGACGCTGAGGGTGACGTCGCGGGAGTTCAGGCCACCGTCGACCATCACCATGTTGAACGCGTTCCACCGCATGTGGCCGTGGGTGATCATCGCACCCTTCGGCCGACCCGTCGTACCGGAGGTGTACATGATCAGGAACACGTCGTCTTCGCTGACGGGCTCGACGAACCCCGCATCGGAATCGGCGCGGACCGGCGTGGCATCGACGTCTACGACGTGGGGTGGCGGTGTCGTCGCCTGCGCCACCGCGTCCCGCGCCAGTTCGGCCAGGCGGCTGCCGTACACGACGACCTGCGGTTGCGCGTCGTCGATGATGTAGGCGACCTCGGGTGCGGAGAGTCGGAAGTTCACCGGCACCGCGATCGCACCGAGAGCCGCTGTGGCGAAGAGGTACTCGACGAACTCCGGGCTGTTGTCGAGCACCATCGCGACCCGGTCTCCGCGCCGCACCCCGAGTCCGCGCAGTCCCGCCGCGGTCGCGAGCATCGTGCGGTGCATTTCCGCGTACGTCGCGGAGGCGCCGGTAGCGGCGTCCACGATCGCGACGCGCTCCGGGCAGCGGACCGCGCGGCGGACGATCCAGTCCGCGACGCCGCCGGTCATCGGTGACTGAGCCATGGGATCTCCTTCAGTTCGAGAGGCCACGCGCCTGCAGCCAGGCCGTGATGGTGGGGAGGGTGGACTTCTTCGCCGACCTGCCGACGAGCAGGCCGATGTGGCCGGCCTTCACCGCGGCGACCTCGACGTCGTCGGACTCCAGGACGTCACCGAGCGGCATTACCGACGCCGGCGGGGTGACGTGGTCGTAGGTGCCGTAGACGACGAGAACCGGAATCTTGATGTCGCCGAGGTTCCGGGTCCGGTCGGCGAGATTCACACTCCCGGTGGCCAACCCGTTCTCCCGGCTGAGCCGTCGGACCATGTCGACGAAGGCGGTGCCGGGGAACGGGACGTGGTCGTGCGCCCAGTCGGTGAGCGCCCAGATCGCCTGGGTGGCGCGGCGGTCGTGCAGGCGGGTCCACAGGGTCACGTATCCGGCGACATCGCCGAGGGGACGCAGCATCTGGAACGAGCGCAGCAGCGTGGTCGGCGGCACGTTGCCGGTGTCGTCGAGCAGGTCCTCCGGGTCGAGGCGACCGTGGCGGGTCATCTGAGCGAGCGGACCCATCTCCAGCCAGTTGGTCGGCACGCCCATGCACACCAGCGCGGGCGGCGGTTCCGCCGCGGATGCGGCCCACAGCAGGGCGATCACGCCGCCGAAGCAGTGCCCCATCACCACGGGATCGGCGCCGGACGTGTCGCGGACGGCGGCGACGGCCGCGGGGAGGTACTCGTCGACGTAGGTCGCCATGGAGTTGTGGGCGTCGCGTTCGTCGGGCACGCCCCAGTCGACGAGGTAGACGTCGTAGCCCTGTGCCTGCAGGTCTTCCACGAAGCTGTCCCCCGGCCGCAGGTCCCAGATGTGGCTGCGGTTGATCAGGCTCGGCACCAGCAGCACCGGCAGCCCACCGGATCCGGATGTGTAGTGCCGCACGGTGGCCTTGTCCCGACGCCAGATCACCACGTGCGGTGAACATCCCGTGTGCGGGCGGTCGAGGCCGCCAGCCAGGCGCAGGGCGTTGACCGTGCGCTGGGCGTTGCGGCCGACGACATCCCGTAGACCCTGCACGGGTAATCCGATCACTGCCCGCTCCTTTCGACTCGATCGATCGACTGCTGGAGTCGGCGCACCTGACGGCTGGACGGCAGGCCCAGCGCCTCGACCACCCCGTTGGTGGTGTCGGACACCGCGCGCCCGAGGATGCGGCGCACCGCGTGCGTGGCGGCGAGCGCGTCGAGTGCGGCGTCGGTGCGCAGCACCGCCTCCAGGCGCGGCGAGAGTTGCCGCTCGGCGGCGAAGAACGCCTTGGTCAAATCGGGGCTGACCCATTCCGGTAGCTTCATGTCGTCTCCTATCCCGTGGCCCAGACGTCGACGAGCCAGCGCCCGTCGGTGACCAGTTGCTGCACCCATGTCGCCGCGGTCTCGGAATCCTCGCCGCGCGACGCGGCGCGCATCTCGATCAGCGCGTCCCGCACACCGTCCGCCATGGCGGTGGCGCCGCAGACATAGCCGACGGCACCGTCGTCGATCAGGCTCATCACCTGCTCTCCCAACTGCCGCAGCCGATCCTGCACGTACACACGGGGCAGTCCGGCCACCCGGGAGTAGGCGCAGGCGAGTTGGACGTCGGCGGCGTCGGCAAGCTGCGCCAACTCGTCGCCATAGAGTTGGTCGGACTGCGGATGACGGCAGCCGAACACCAGCAGGGCCGGTCCGACACGAGTTCCGTTCTGCTTCAACGCCATGCGTTCCTGCAGGAATCCGCGGAACGGGGCCATTCCGGTGCCCGATCCGATCATCAGCACGGGCGTACTCGGATCGGTCGGGAGCCGGAACGAACTCGACGTGTCCCGGACGAACGCATGGACCACCCGGTCGGTGTCCTGCTCGAAGAGGTAGTTCGAGCAGGTGCCGTGGTAGGTGCCGTTGCCGGAACGCGCCTCGCCGACGAGG
>DATDBL010000296.1:0-13612 GCA_036524855.1 Aldersonia sp.
CCGAGCAGGATCTCGCGCCCGGCGTCGGTGCGCAGGTCCAGCGTCACCGACTGCTTGTTGCGCGCGATCGTGCGGAACATCATCGACGTGTCACCGCGGCGACGTCGCCACCCGCGCAGTTCGTCACCGACACCGGGACGCTCGATCTTGATCACCTCCGCCCCGAAGTCGGCGAAGATCCTGCTCGCGAACGGCGCAGCGATGAAATTGCCCAGTTCAGCACCCGGATGCCGTGCAGAGGTCCATTTTCGGCTGTCGTCATGGTGGATGGTTCTCCTTCTCGGGGTCGCCGCAGATTCGGCAGATTATCATTATTTGGAAGTTGACTTCCCTTCCAGTGGGAATGGACTGTAGTGTCCCTAATCACGAAGCGCAAGAGCTGTGACAGAGGAGGACGTAATGGGACACATCCTGGCGATCGGCCCCCATGCCCCGGTGGTGCATGACCACGCCTGGGTCGCCCCGCGCGACGACGAAATCGCGCACATCGCAGCGAATGCCGCGACCTACAGGGACCTCGCCGAACGGCACGCCGACGCGACAGGCGCGCTCACGTGAACGAGAGTGCTCGCTCGATTTCCTTGGCGGCAGCTATGATTCGTGCGCCGAGCACCGATCCGGGGGACTCGCCAATCCGTCCGATCGGGGCCGCCACACACACCGACGCCACGACGGCGCCGTTGGTCCGCACCGGTACGCTGACAGACGCCAGTCCAGGAGTCCGCTCCGACACCGACTCCCACCATCCCCGGCGCACACTGGCGGGGTCCGACTGCCAATCACCGGACAGCACATGACCACTCGACCCGGATGGCAGCGGCAACATCGTGCCCACCGGCATCGCCACCCGCAATTCGTGCGGGGTATCGATGCTCGCCACGCACAGCCGCTGATCGCCACGACGCACCCACAGCTGAGCCGACTCGCCCGTGTCGGCGGCCAGGCGTCGCAGCACCGGCATCGACAACTCCGCCACCGACGCCGTCATGAACCGGATCCCCACATGAAACCGACCCTCAGAGTCCTTGCGCAGCAGCCCGTACTCGGCCATCTCCGCCGTCAACCGGTACACCGTGGACATCGACAGCCCGAGCTGGCGGCCCAACTCCGCCGCACCCGCGGGACGGATCTCGACTGCATCCAGGATCGCCACCACCCGGGCCAACACGCCCACCACCGGCTCGTTCCCACTCACTGCGCACCTCCACCGCCCGGCCCGGCCGAATTCGGCCGCGAACACACAACTCTAGCAACGGAAATCGCAAGTGGCGGACGGATCGCCGCTGGCTCGTCGACGTCGTGCGCGCCCGCCGACATCGCTTGCACCGCTGCACAACCGACACGGGAGGTGGCGCCGCCAACTATCCATCCTGACCAGCACCAGTCCAACTAGCCCGACCGGACGTGGTCAATCCGGCCGGCCCATCCGGCGTAGGTTGACCTGCCCAACCCACACCGGGCCTACTTGATGCGTCGGCGCAACTCCGCCGACCAGCTTCGAATCGACCGACAACCCCTCACCCGAAAGGCATATCGATATGACCATCGAACACACCATCAACGACGCGGAGCGTCTGGCCGATCTCGATGCCGAGCAGCTGCGCCAGTTGGTCGGTCTGGTCGAGTACGACGCCAGCACCGATCCGTTCCCGGTCAGTGGCTGGGATGCGGTGGTGTGGGTGGTGGGTAGCGCCACTCAGTCCGCGCATTTCTTCCAGTCCGCGTTCGGGATGGAGTTGATCGCCTACTCCGGCCCGACCACCAGCAACCGCGACCACCACGCGTTCGTCCTCGCCTCGGGTGCGGTGCGGTTCGTCATCAAGGGTGCGGTCGACCCGACCAGCGCATTGGCCGATCACCACCGCCGCCACGGCGACGGCGTCCTCGACATCGCGCTCACCGTCCCCGACGTCGACAAATGCATCGCCCACGCCCGCACCCAGGGCGCCACCGTCCTGGTCGAGCCGCACGACGAGTCCGACGAGCACGGCAGCATCCGTTCGGCCACCATCGCCACCTACGGCGACACCCGCCACACCCTGGTGGACCGGTCGAACTACTCCGGCCCGTACTGGCCCGGGTACGTCGAGCGCACCTCCGGCTTCGTCAAGCGTGACGGCGCGCCGAAGCGGATCTTCCAGGCAATCGATCACATCGTGGGCAACGTCGAACTCGGCAAGATGGACCAGTGGTCGGGTTCTACAACCGGGTCATGGGCTTCACCAACATGGCCGAGTTCGTCGGCGAGGACATCGCCACCGACTACTCCGCGCTGATGTCCAAGGTCGTGTCCAACGGCAACCACCGGGTCAAGTTCCCGCTCAACGAGCCCGCGATCGCCAAGAAGCGCTCCCAGATCGACGAGTACCTCGACTTCTACCAGGGCCCCGGCGCCCAGCACATCGCGCTGGCCACCAACGACATCCTGCGCACCGTGGACTGCCTGCGCGCCGAGGGTATCGAGTTCCTGGCCACCCCCGACACCTACTACCAGGACCCCGAACTGCGCGCCCGCATCGGCGAGGTGCGGGTGCCGATCGAGGAACTGCAGAAACGCGGCATCCTCGTCGACCGCGACGAGGACGGCTACCTGCTGCAGATCTTCACCAAACCCCTTGTCGACCGCCCCACCGTGTTCTTCGAACTCATCGAACGCCACGGCTCCCTCGGCTTCGGCATCGGCAACTTCGAAGCCATCGAACGCGAACAAGACGCCCGCGGAAACTTCTAGAGTGCCGACGCACGGGCGGACTACCGCCCGACATGGGCCTGAGAGCACACTCCCGGCGCAAATCGACGGAATCCCGTCAAATTCGACCGGGAGTGTGACATCAGGCCCACGACGCGCGGCGCCGCCGCGCCGATCGATGCGGGAGCATCACGAGCGCGTCAGCGCCGCTGGGGCACGTTCTGCAACCGGACCTGTCCGCGCGCGACGGCCTTGCCGGTGTCGGTGGACGTCACGGTGACCAGCCAGAGTTGTTGCACGCGGCCCTGTTGCAGCGGTTCGGCGACGACGTCGACCCGACCCCCGGTCGCGGCGCGCAGGAAGTCGGTGGCGTTGTGCACGCCCACCGCGAACTCGCCACGGTCGGCAACGGCCAGGCTGGCGCCGATGCTCGCCGCCGACTCCACCGCGGTCGTGTAGACCCCGCCGTGCACGACGCCCCACGGGGTGTGGTGGTTCTCGTCGAGGTCGATGTGCCCCACGACACGGGTGCCGTTGACTTCGTCGATCTCGAGTCCGGCGGCCGCGACGAACCGCGAGGACGCTTCCAGTACTGACTTGTCGAAGGTTGTCATGCCGACGATGCTAGCTGCTGAATCAAAAGTTAGCTAGCATGGTGTCATGGAGTGGCTCGACACGAGTACAGAAAACTGCTCGGTGCAGCGCACCCTCGATGTGATCGGGGAGAAGTGGTCGCTGCTGGTACTGCGTGAGGCATTCAACGGCGTGCGGCGTTTCGAGGACATGCGCCGACACCTGGGCGTCTCCGAATCCGTGCTCGCCGACCGGCTGCGCACCCTGGTGGCCGCCGGCGTGCTGCGGACCGTGCCGTACCGTGCACCGGGCCAGCGCGCCCGCAGCGAGTACCGGCTCACCGCCAAGGGACTCGACCTGTACCCGGTCCTGATCGCGCTGCTGCAGTGGGGTGACCGCTACTGCGCCGACGGTCCGCCGTCGCTCCTCGTCACCGACCGCGAGACGGGTGCGCCGGTCGAGGCGGTGGTCCGGCCACTCGGGTCCGAGCGCGTGCTCACCGCCCGCGACACGGTCGCGCGGGTCGGACCGGGCGCCCGCCCCGCCGCTGCTGCCGATCGCTGAAACCGCTCACGCCGCGGACCTGTCGCCATATGATGAGGCGCCGGATCACGACTCGAAGGGGACGCGATGCCCTGGTCACGCCTTGCCGTCTGCGGGATCGCGCTCGGGTTGGCGGTGACAGGGTGCTCGTCGGATTCGGGTGACACTGGCGAGGCGACGGCAACCGCCGCCGCGGCGGGCACCACGACCGCTGCCGTGACCACCGCCCCCCAAAGCACCGGCCTCTTCGACCAGCGCTACTGCGAGGTCGTGCCGATGAACACCGACGGCGACACCCTCACCGAGTTCGTCTACAACACCCTCGGTCTCAACGACTGCCCCGAAGAGCAGTGGTCGGCGCTGACCACCGACATCGTGAATCAGGAGTACGGGTCGCAGTCCTCCGAACTCAACGGACCGCGGCACTGGGTACTCGACGGAATCGTGCAGGACACCGCCCCCGTCGCGCCCGAAGGTGTCCCGACGTCGTTCACCTTCGGTGGCATCGACACGACGTTCCGCGCGCAGATCGAGGTGCCCGTCGGGAGCGCCGCCGTCGGCACCGAGTACTACTCACCCAACCCGGTGCGACGCGACACGGTGTGGGTCTACGACGCGGGCCGCGAACTCTATCAGCTGACCGACCCGGCCGGGAACGTGTACGTGATGCAGTCCTATTCGCAGCAGGTGGACGACAATCTGAGCCTGCAGGCGCTGCCCGACCTCGGGCCGATGCTGCAATTGCCGCCCGGCTGGTCGTTCGCCACCGTGCGACTCACCGACGAGCTGAACCTGGTCTCCGGCGGTACCGCGACGGTCATCCAGGACAACCTGCTCAACTCGTATCAGATGCGCACGCCGTTGGACACCACCGGCACCGCGGTGCCGGCGCCGACGAGCTGACCGGCGACCGGGCCTCACATCAGATCGTGTTCGAACGCAAAAGCCGCCGCGGCAGTGCGTGAACCGACGTCGAGCTTGGTGAAGATGTTGGACAGGTGCCGGGCGACCGTCTTCTCGCTGAGGACGAGGGCGGCCGCAATCTCGGCGTTGCTCCGGCCCGCGGCGACGAGGCGCAGCACCTCGACCTCGCGCGTGCTCAGCCCGCCCGGCGCCGACGTCTGCAGCAGTGCGCCGGCCTCCCGCTCGAGCGGCGCGGCGCCCAGCGCACCGAAGGCCCGCCGCGCCTGCTCCAGTTCGGCGCCGGCCGACGCCTCGTCGCCGAGCCCGCGCAGCGCACGGCCGATCAGCAGCCCGCAGCGTGCCGCCTCGTAGGGGCAGTCGAGGTCGGCCCATTCCCGGGCCGTGCGGCGCAGCTCGGCGATCGCGGCGCCCTCGTCGCCGCGGGCCAGCGCCAGCGATCCGCTCGCGTACCCGGTCATCGCCCGCAACGCCGCGGAGCCGAAATCGGCGGCGATGCGGCCGAGTTCGCCGCACAGCCGCTCGGCCTCGGCGCTGTCGTCGGCAACGAGCAGCACCTCCACCGCGGCGGGTAACAGCTGCGATCGGCCCACCGCGTCGCGTGGCTCGGCCAGCAGCCGGCGGATCGCGCCAGCGGCCGCCGCGACGCGGCCGCGAGCCAGCCACAACAGGGCCAGCCCCGGCTGCGGCTCATGGCCGTACCCGCGTGCTTGCGCGTACGCCTCGTCGGCGGCGTCGAACCTGCCGAGGATACGCAGCACGTCGCCGCGTTCGGCCAGCGCCAGACCCGCGGCGAAGGTCGTGCCGGCGGTGAGGTAGCGCTGTGCGGCGACGGCGTACTCCTCGAGTGCTTGGCCGTATGAGCCTCGGATGCGCATGATCTGGCCACGGTGCACCGCGCACTGGCCGGTGTAGGGAATCAGGCCGGGTTGATCTGCGCACCAGCGCGTCAGCGCCAGGGTCCATTGCGCGGCCCGGGCGAAATCGGAAATCTCCTGGCAGGCCTCGATCATCGAGCAGTAGACAACCCCGGCGTAGATGGCCGACACCTCTCCGGCGGCGACGCCAAGCATCGACTCGTCGAGCATCGCGACGCCCGCGGGCACCCGCCCCGCGTGCAAGGCGAACCGGCCCTCGTGACACAGGCCCATCGCGATCAGGTCGGGATCGCCGAACCGCCGGCCGAAGTCGGTGACCCGCGGCGCGTACCCGGCCGCCTGCGCGAACTCGCCCGCGACGATGTGCCGAAACATCAACAGCAGCTGCAGATAGCCTCGCTGCACGACGTCGGCGGGTTCCTCGTCCAGCAACCTTTGGCCGCGCGCGATCCACCCACCCGCGACGGCGGATTCCCCGGTGGTCAGCAGCACCTGAGCCAGCCAGAGTGCGCACCCGGCCGCGTCGAGCGGGTTCGCCCGGTCGAGGTGCAGCTGGTAGGCGCGTTGCAGCGCCTGCACGCAGTCATTGGTGCGGCCGGTGAGAAAGGCCGCGGACGCCAGGTGGGCGTAGTCGTCCCTGTGCAGCGCCTGTCCATCGAGATCGGACAGCCGTTCGTATGCCGCCACCCAGTCGCGCCGCTCGTATGCCTCTCGTGCACGCTGCAGGTCGTCCACCACGCCCATACGCACCACCGATCAGGACGATACGCCCCGATCAGGCCGGTTGCGCGAGCGCGGCCCGGACCGGAGTGCGGGCGGCGATGCGCCGGGCGACGAAGTGCGCGTCCCGGCCGACCCCGGGCAGCACCATCGAGGCGAACCCGAACTGGAAGCTCAATCCGCAGAAGAACAGGCCCGGTGCACTCTCGACGACGCCGCGGTACTCCACCGGCCAGCCGTCGGCACCGATGATCGGCAGCTCGATCCAGTCGAGTACCTGACGAAATCCGGTGCACCAAAGGATGTTTCGGACGTCGAGCACGGTTCCGTCGGCCAGGGTGGGCAGGCCCGTGGTCGCGTCCGTGACCCGTGCCGGGTACCGCTGCACGCCCCGACCCGTGAGGTCGTCGCGCTTGACCCGAAGCATCGGCCCACCATGCGCGCGCACCTCGCCCATCATCTTGCGACCGATCGGGGTGCGACGGGTCAGCACGTGCCGCCACGCGAAGACGAGCACGGGCATGGCAAGGCGGATTGCCCGGGAATCCCAGCGCACCGGGATCTGTCCACAGTCCCGGCCGGCGAGTAACGTCTCGCGGCCCGTCGCGAGTTCGTAGGCGATGTCGGTACCCGAGTGCGAGGCACCGACCACCAGGGCCGCGCCGTCACGCAGCTGCCCCGGATGTTTGTATTCGCTCGAGTGCAACTGGCGAATGCCGGGGTCAAGGCGGCGCGCCACGTCGGGGACGTGCGGCGTGCGGCCGAAGGTGCCGGTGGCCACGACGACGTTGTCGGCGGTGATCGTGTCCTCGCCGAGCGTCGCGACATACCCGCCGCTCGGGCCGGCGGCGAGCCGGTCGACGCCGGTGCATATCCGCACCGGCAGTTCGAACTGAATCGCGTATTGCTCCAGGTAGTCGGCGACGTCGTCCTTACCCGGATACGACCAGGGGTCCCGTGTGGGGAACGGCAGCCCGGGTAGCGAACTGTACTTCGCCGGTGTGTAGAGCCGCAGCGAGTCGTAGTGTGCGCGCCAGTTGTCGCCGATGCGCGCCCCGCGATCCACGATGAGGCACGGCCGGCCCATCTCTTGCAGGTAGTACGCCGTTGCGAGCCCCGCCTGCCCGGCGCCGACGATGAGTGTCTCGATGTGCTGGGTGGTCATGTCGTCCTCCACACGGTCGGAATTGTCGATTCCAACGCTAGGAAGGCGACCCGGCGACCACATCGGACGAGCTACCCATCACCGGATGCGGGTGCGATGGGTAGATTCACCCACGTCGACTAGCGGCGGCTCGGACCTGACGTGTCAGCTGCCGAGCAGTGCGGGTTGCTTCTCCCAGATCGACTGCAGGCTTTCGCGTTCGGCTTCGATGGATTCCTTGTCGAAGCGGAAGTAGGAGCGCGGCGGGAGCATGCCCCACACGCTGGAGGAGTGTCGGTCGTCGGGGTACTCGCGCGGGGTGTGGTGCTCGGTGAGCTGCTCGATGTCGCAGTAGAGTTCGATGAAGCAGTCGGCTTCGGGCAGCCGAACGTATCCCGCCAGGTTGCCGCCGATCCCATGCCGCACCGGACCCCACGGCATCACCCGGCCGTACTGGGCGAGGTGATCGAAGGACTGCCGGATCTGCCCCCAGTCCTGCATGTCGAACGCGATGTGATGGAAGTGCGCCTGGCCGGTGTTGACGAAGGCCATGACGTGGTGATCGGCACCGAGGTGCAGGAAGGCGCCGGCGTCGGCTCCGAGCTTGTCGGCGAGTTTCATGCCGACGACGTTGAGGTAGAAGTCGAGTTGCTCGTCGAAGTTCGCGGTGAGGTAGTTGACGTGACCGAGCTTGCGGGGGGCGCCGATTCGGTGGTTGCGCGTGGTGTGGCGCCATTCGCGCGGATACCGATCCTGATCGGTGACCGGCTTGTATTCCACGAACTGGATTCCGTTGCCTTCCAGGTCCGCGAAGCTCACACCGGTGTTCGTGCGGGTGAACTCGACTTGCACATCGGCGAGGTGGCGTTCGGCGTCGGCGAGGGTGAAGTCGGGGGCGAGTTGGTATGCGGTGTGGATGATGCCGGCGGTCGGGGTGGACCGCAGGATCAGGGAGGGGTCTTCGTAGTTGCAGGCGAGGAACGACTCGTTTCGTTCGTGGCCGAGAACGGTCAGCCCGAATTCGTCCTGCCACTGGTGGGTGGATTCGTCGAGGTCCTCGACGCCCATCAGGACGTGGTCGATGTCGTGCAGCTTGATCATGATGAGTGCTCCTTCGGGGCGGACTGCCGGGCGGGCCGAACGCAGAGTGTTTCTTTTGATGAACGCATCTACTACTATAGTCAACGATCGCGAGTTTGGCGACCCCCCACAGACAGAAGAGGACGATGATGACCGGTACCGCCCTGGACCCAGAACTTGCCCGACCCGGCTTCGATGCCGACTACCTCGACCAGCTGCTGGCCCGCGGCATCCAGGTCGTGCGGATCGTTCACTCCGATCTGTTCGGTCGCCAGCGCGGCAAGCAGTATCCGGTCGACCGGCTGCTGTCGCTGACCAAGGGGACCGGGTACTCGAAGATGTCCAATGCCGAGGACCTGCTGGGGGTGCCCGTCTCGGCTGGCGAATTCCCGGCACTGGCCACACACCCCGATCTGCAGGCCTTCCCGGACGTGGACACCGCGTTCGTGCCGCCATGGGAGCCGGACAGCCTGTGGGTTCTGTCCCGCTTGGTCGAGGGATCGACACCGTCGGCGCTGTGCCCGCGCAGCCAACTCTCGGGCGCGGCCGAACAGTTGCGTGCGACCCTGGGCCTGACGGCCGTGGCCGCCGGCGAACCCGAGTTCTATCTGTTCCGGACCGACGGCGACGGCGCAACCCCGTATGCGAGCAGGGGCGTGTCGTACACGATGGATCGCATCACCGACCCGGAGGGAAGCGTGGGCCGAATCCATCGCCAGCTGATCGGAATGAACATCGGGGTCACCGCCGTCAATCGGGAGTTCTCACCCGGGCAGTTCGAGATCAATCTCGACCACTCTCCGGTCCAGGACGCCGCGGACGCGGCGTTTCTGCTGAAGACCGGGGTCAAGGAGCTGGCGGTACTGGAGAACCTGCAGGCGAACTTCATGGCGAAACCCTCCACGCGAGAGGAGGGCAGCAGCCTGCACGTGCACCTGTCGTTGTGGGATGGGGACAGCAACGTTTTCGCCACCTCGAACGGGGGTCTGACCGAGACCGCGCGCGCCGCCATCGCGGGGATCCAGGCGCACGCGAACGCGATCATGGCCTTCGCCGCGCCGACGGTGAACTCCTACAAGAGGTTGACCGGCGAAGGGCTGAGCCCACGGGTGAGCAGTTGGGGTGAGGACGATCGCTTCGCGTTCGTGCGCGTGCCGGCCGAACGCGGCAACGCCACCCGCATCGAACTGCGGGCCGGGGATGCGAGCGCGAGCCCGCACCTGCTGATGGCGGCGATGCTGCACGCGGCACGCGACGGGATCGCGCGCGGGCTCGTGCCCGACCCGGACGGTCACCCCCTGCCCCGCAGCCTGCGCGACTCGATCGCCGCCCTCGAGACCGACGAGGCGTTGCGAGCCGGATTCGGAGACGAGTTGGTCGAGGTCTACGCGGCGATCAAGCGGCGCGAGGTCGACGCGTTCGAATCGACGGTCACCGACTGGGAGTGGAATCTGTACGGCCCCCAGGTGTAGCTGTCGCTGTTGTCAGGTGTCGCTCAGCGACGCCGCGCGCGGGAAGGTGTGCACGATCCACAGCGACGCGTCCCCACCGACCGCCTGCCACCGGTGCGGGCGATCGGCGGGGTAGGTCACGTAGTCGCCCTCCTCGACCACGACTTCCTGACCGACCGGACCCACCTGGATCGACCCGCACCGGACCAACACGTGCTCGCGCGCCCCGGCACCGTGGGAGGCCGACACCTCCGACTTTCCATCCCGGAACACCTGCGCGTGCACCTCGAGGGTGCCCGCTCCGATGACCTGTTTGCGCAGGATGTACCCGATCGAGGCGTCGTCGGAGATGTTCTGCCCTTCCCCGGGCCGGACCACATCGACGGTGGCGCGATCGGCGACCTTGATCAGATCCTGGACCGCCACCCCGAAGGTATCGGCGATCGCCACCATGGTCTCGAGGGTCGGATTCGTCCGTCCCCGTTCGACCTTGAACAGGGTCGCCTTGGCGACACCGGAACGCTCCCCCAGTTGCGACAGCGACAGTCCGTGCGTCTCGCGCAGGTGCCGCACGTTCGCGGCGAGCGCGTCGATATGGTCGCTCATGTCCCGATCCTGCCACGAGGGCAGCTCTCCGACCGCGTCGCGGCGAGAGCCACCACACCACTCTTGTGTATTTCACGATTACGCATATACTTGTAAAGTAACCATCCCGCAGACTTGGAGGATCCATGGCTCAGGCAATCCGTTTCACCACCCCCAACGGCGACGTTCGCCTCGGGCGCCTCGACGGCACCACGATCACCGACGCCGGCGCGGCACCCGTCGTGGGCTTCGACGGCTCCGCGTCGGCGTGGTCGATCGTCGAGAACGCCTCCGGCGCAACGTTCGACCTCGACGATGTCACCGTGCTGGCGCCGGTCAACCCCGGCAAGGTGGTGGCGATCGGTTTGAACTACCGATCCCACGTCGAAGAGACCAACCTCGCCCACCCCGACGCCCCGGTCGTCTTCGCCAAGTTCCCCTCCTCGATCACGGGACCGAACGACGACATCGTCATCCCCCGGGAGGAAACGCGCCCGGACTTCGAGGGCGAGGTCGGCATCGTCATCTCCCGGCGTGGCTACCGGGTCGGCAAGGACGACGCGTGGGCATACGTCGGCGGCTTCGTCGCCCTCAACGACGTCTCGGGTCGACGGGCGCAGCTCGAAACCCCGATGCGGCAGTTCACCCTGGGCAAGAGCTTCGACACCTTCACCCCGCTCGGACCCGTTGTCGCCAGCGTCGACTCGGTCACCAGGGACGCACTCGACGTGCGCACCGTCATCAACGGTGAGGTGATGCAGAAGGGCAACACGCGCGATCTGATCTTCGACATCCCCACCCTGATCGAGTATCTGACCCGGGGGCTCACCCTCGAGCCCGGCGACGTGATCGCCACCGGAACCCCCGGAGGCGTCGGCGACGAGCGCACCCCGCCGCGCTACCTGCGCGACGGCGACGTTGTCGAGGTCACCGTCGCCGGCGTCGGCACCATCCGCAACCACGTCCGCAACGAAGTGTAATCATTTTCCGGGGCGCCTCGGGCGGCCTCGACTCCATCATCCGCAAAGGTCGAAGCACTGATGAAACTGATCGACGAAGGCAACAAGGACTACGTCTACGGTGGCAAGTTCACCGGGCCGGTCCAACTCGAGATGCTGATCGAGGCGGCCGCGGCGACCGATCCGGACGTCGCACGCGTCCACTTCTCCGACGGCGCCGTGACCAACTGGCACTCGCATCCAGGGGGCCAAATTCTGTACCTGGTCAGCGGGACCGGGCGCGTCGGTAACGACGACGGCGTCCACGCAGGCATTACCGCGGGCACTCTGGTCGACACACCCGTGGACGAAAACCACTGGCACGGAGCGGATGCCGGCGCTGACGCGGTGTGGCTGGCCGTGACTTGGGGTGTGACCTGCTGGCACGATCACTCCCCGTTGGCGAACCGGTGACCGCGGACGCACCGCTGATCGTGGTAGTGGCCGACCGCAAGCCCGTCTCGAGCGGGGCCTGGGTCGACGTCCCGACCGATGGCCTCCCGACGTCCTACCTGCGGGCGGTCGAGCAGGCCGGCGGATGTCCCGTCCTGCTGCCGCCGTCTCGCGTGCACGCTGAGATGGTCGAGAGGTTTCTCGAGTTCGCCGACGGTTTCCTGCTGGCCGGCGGACGTGACATCTTCGCCGGTTCCTACGGGCAGGAGCCACATCCGCTCAACGACGCCCCGGTCGTCGAGCGGGATCGGCTCGAGGCCGCGCTGGCCCGCGGGTGCCACAACCGCGGCATCCCGATCCTCGGGGCGTGCCGGGGTATGCAACTGATCAACACAGCGTTCGGGGGCACCCTCGAGCAACACCTCGGGGACCGCGTAGACATGACCCCGCACCGTGATCGAGTGGGCGCGTTCACCGCCCACCGCGTCGAGGTCCTGCCGGACACACGGTTGCAGACGATTCTGGGGTCCGGACCGTTCGAGATCGCCTCACATCATCATCAGGCCGTGGACCGTCTCGGCGCAGGGCTGCGCCCGAGTGCGGTTGCGCCCGACGGGGTGATCGAGGCACTCGAATCCGTCGATGCCAGGTATGTGGTGGGTGTGCAGTGGCATCCCGAGGAGCGCATGGATCCCGAGGGCGAACAACTGCTGGCATCCTTCATCGGGGCAGCCCGCCAGTATCAACACCAGAAGCGTTCCGAATCCGCAGGGTTGCAGTATGTCTGAGCCCCGCATCTCACGATAATCGGAACGGCCGGATACGGCCCGGTCGTCCCGTCGGGGATCACGCCCGCCATGCGCGCTTACCGCGAATCCTCTGGGGCGCCGATACCTGACACCGGCTACACCGCTACGACCGACGCGGTGTCGACATACAGCAGCGAGCCTGCGCGGGAAGATATACCGCGCAGGCTCGCCGCCGTCTGGGCACGGCTTCGGCTTTCCGGCCGCGAGCTGCTCACGTTCTTTCACCGCGAGGCGAGCGCCGCCGCATCTCGCAAACAGCACGAACGGTCGGATTTCTGCACTAGCCGATCCACGAAATCGCAGGTGAAGCCCCTCGTTTCGGTCCGATCATCGTTCGCCGACCCACTTGACAGTTACTCCCATCCCACCTATCGTTGTGTTCAGCAAAATGACCTAGATCACTCGTAAAGTGACCGCCGAGTTGGCCTCCTCCCGCCACGGTGGCCCGAGGACCCGGATCCCGAGCGGCCTCGAACCACCCGCGGGCCGTCACGCCGGGAACACCCGACCCACGATCGCCGAAAGCAGGAAACCCACCGTGTCCGAACGAAACACGCAACCTCTGTGTGCGAGATCGAGAAGGAACCACCGATGAACACCGACCTCACCGGGGCGACCCCGGCCGGCACCGCGGGACCTCGGCGCACCCTGACCACCCCGAAGATCATCATCTTGATCATCGCCGCTCTGACCCCGCTGTCGGTGGTCGGCTCCACCATGCCGTTGGGGTTGGCGTTCGGCGGACCGACCACCCCGCTGATGTTCATCGTGGCCGGCGCCATCATCGGCCTGTTCTGCGTGGGCTACAGCCAAATGGTCCAGCGCATC
>DATDBL010000297.1:0-3223 GCA_036524855.1 Aldersonia sp.
GGTCGCGCGCCGGTCTCGGACGCGCAGGACATTCAGCGTCAGCTCTTCGCCGAGGTGATCGACACGAATCTGGCCGTCACTGTGCTGCGCAACGGCGCGATGGTCGACGTGGTCGCGCGGCCGACCGAGCTGGGTTAGCGCGTTCCGGCAGCGTTTGAAAACAGCTGATTGCAGATCGCTGCTATCCGCAGCAAAATGCTGCTATGCCCGTATCGATCACGATCCGCGGCGTACCGGAGGAGACCAGGGACGAGCTCGCCGCGCGGGCCGCACGCAGCGGTCGGTCGTTGCAGGAGTATCTGCGGATCCAGCTGGTGGAAATGACCAGTCGCCGAGATCCGGAATCGCTGTTCGCGCGCATCCGAGACCGGAAAGAGTGGACCGGAACCCGCATGACGATCGCGGAGATCCTCGAGCACCGCGATGCGGAGCGCCGGTGACCGTCGTCGGCTTCGGCCGCACGCCCGCGGCGAAGTTGATCACGGACGAAACGCTGCCGACACGCCGATAGCGACGACGATTTGCTCGTGATCACCGCGTGGGCACGCTGCATCGGGCCGGGCCCCCGTCGGGACAGGATCAGCCGAAGTACGAGCCGATCGTCGACCATCCCAGCACCGAGTCGACGGCCAATCCGCAGAACACGACGGCGAGGTAGTTGTTCGACTGTAGGAACAACCGCAGCGGCTTCACGGATTCGCCGCGCCGCACCCTGGCATACAGCTGGTGGGCCATGTAGAGGAACCACGCCCCCGCGGCGACGGCGACCACCGCGTAGACGATTCCCGTCGCCGGCACCAGCGCCAGCGTCGCGAACACGGTGAGCCAGGTGTAGACGACGATCTGACGGGTGACCTGCTGTTCGGTGGCGACCACCGGCAGCATAGGCACGCCCGCAGCCGCGTAGTCCTCCTTGTAGCGCATCGCGAGCGCCCACGTGTGCGGTGGCGTCCAGAAGAAGATCACCAGGAACAGCACGACGGCCTGCCAACCGATCGTTCCGGTCACGGCGGCCCAGCCGACCATGACGGGCATGCACCCGGCGGCTCCGCCCCACACGACGTTCTGCGAAGTGCGCCGCTTCAACACCAGCGTGTAGACGAAGACGTAGAACAGTATCGTCGCGACCACCAGCAGGCCGCTGAGCAGGTTGGCGCGCCACCACAACCAGCCGAACGACGCCGCGCCGAGCAGCAGCCCGAACACCAGCGCGTGCGAGGTCCGCACCGCGTCGCGCGCGAGTGGTCGCCGCGCCGTCCGTTTCATCAGCTTGTCGATGTCGGCGTCGGCGACGCAGTTCAGCGTGTTCGCGCTCGCCGCGCCCATCCACCCGCCGAAGAGTGTGCTGACGATGAGTGCGAGGTCGACGTGACCACGGTCGGCGAGCAGCATCGAGGGGATGGTCGCGACGAGCAGCAGCTCGATGACGCGCGGCTTGGTCAATGCGAGATAGGCGAGAATCCGGCGCACGAACGGCCCACGGGTCGTCGCTGCGTCGGACGCCGGTGCCGGGCTGCCGGGGCCGTGGCCTCGCGGCTGTTGCCCAAGTCGCACAGTCTCTCCTCGCACCGACATCGACCACTCACGCAGCTACGACCTCACGCAGCTGCACCGCTCACGCGGCTACTACACAGCATGGTAGACGGCCCACGAAGGGTGAACCGCCCAACCCCCGAACAGTCATAGAGACTCGCGGGCGTAGATCGGAGGTAGCCGAAGCGAGCACACCAGGCGCGAACTAAGGTTGTCGACGGACCCAGAAGTTGAAGTTCGATCCCGTTCCGAACACGCATCGACCAGGCCAGGAGAGATCGCACGTGACGATCACAGACGACATCGAAGTGCTCACCGCGCCCCACCATCCCGACGGTTGGACCGATCTGGACACGCGCGCGGTCGACACCGTGCGCGTGCTCGCGGCCGATGCCGTGCAAAAGGTCGGCAACGGTCACCCCGGTACCGCGATGAGCCTCGCGCCGCTGGCCTACACGCTGTTCCAGCGGGTGATGCGACACGACCCGAACGACACGCACTGGGTCGGACGCGACCGCTTCGTTCTGTCGTGTGGACACACCAGCCTCACCCTGTACATCCAGCTGTATCTGGGCGGCTTCGGACTGGAACTCGAGGACATCGAGGCGCTGCGGACCTGGAAGTCGCGCACGCCCGGGCACCCGGAGTTCCGGCACACCCCCGGCGTGGAGATCACCACCGGACCGCTCGGTCAGGGCCTCGCGTCGGCGGTCGGAATGGCGATGGCGTCGCGGCGCGAACGGGGTCTCTTCGATCCGCAGCCCGCGTGGGGCGACAGCCCGTTCGACCACTACATCTACGTCGTCGCCTCGGACGGCGACATCGAGGAGGGCGTCACCTCGGAGGCGTCGTCGCTGGCGGGCACGCAGCAGTTGGGCAATTTGATCGTCTTCTACGACGACAACAAGATCTCCATCGAGCACGACACGACCATCGCGCTGTCCGAGGACACCGCGGCCCGGTACGAGGCCTACGGCTGGCACGTGCAGGTGGTCGAGGGCGGCGAGAACGTCACCGCGATCGAGGAGGCGGTGGAGAAGGCGAAGGGCGTTACCGACCGGCCGTCGTTCATCGTGGTGCGCACGATCATCGCGTTCCCGGCGCCGACGAAGATGAACACCGGCGAGTCCCATGGTTCCGCGCTGGGCGCCGACGAGGTCGCGGCCACCAAGAAGATCCTCGGCTTCGACCCGGACAAGAACTTCGAGGTCACCGAGGAGGTGATCGGCCACACCCGCAAACTGCAGGACCGCGGCCGTCAGGCGCACGCGGCCTGGAACACGGAATTCGACGCGTGGGCGCAGCGCGAACCCGAGGGCAAGGCGCTGTTCGAACGGCTGAGTGCCCATCACCTACCGGAGGGGTGGACGGACGTGCTCCCGTCCTGGGAGCCGGGGGGCAAGGCCGTGGCGACGCGCAAGGCCTCCGGCGAGGTGCTCAGCGCGATCGGCCCGGTGCTCCCCGAGATCTGGGGTGGCTCGGCCGACCTGGCGGGCAGCAACAACACCACGATGAAGGGGGCCGACTCGTTCGGTCCGACGTCCATCGCCACCAAGGACTGGAACGCCACGCCGTATGGCCGAACGCTGCACTTCGGGATCCGCGAGCACGCCATGGCCGCGATCCTGAGCGGGATCGCCATGCACGGACCCACCCGCGCCTACGGCGGCACCTTCCTGCAGTTCGCCGA
>DATDBL010000298.1:0-9231 GCA_036524855.1 Aldersonia sp.
CTGCGCTCCCTGTTCCCGTCGCCGGATACCGCGGTGCACGACATTGCCCGGCCCTGGACCGAGCGCCTGGTCCGACCGGGCGCAGTCGCGGCCCTCGCTGGCGTCCTGTGGGCAGCGGTGCGGCATCCCCGCGCACTTGCCGCGATGTTCGGCGTGGTGCTGCACCGCTACCGCCGGTCGCCGAAAGCCGTACCGCGCGCACTGGTCACGGTCGCGTTGGCATGCGCGCACGCCCGGGACCTAGAACGGTCGGGGCGCCCGTGCCACATCCACGCCCACTACGCCACCTACCCGGCGCTCGCCGCGTGGGTGTGCCACAGACTGTTGGGCGTCTCCTACAGTTTCACCGCGCACGCGCACGACATCTATGTCGACCAGACGATGCTCGCCGACAAGATCGCGGCGGCACGCTTCGTCGTGACGATCTCCGCCTACAACCGCGACCTGCTGGCCGGCATCGCCGACGGCGCAACGCCGGTCGAGGTCGTTCACTGTGGCATCGACACCGCGCGATACCCGTTCCGCGCCCGCCCGATCCCTGCGGACGGGCCGGTGCGGGCACTGTGCGTCGCATCCCTGCAGGAGTACAAGGGCCATGCGGTGTTGCTGCAGGCGCTGGCTCTCGGCGGCGCGGCCGAACGGATTCACCTCGACCTGATCGGCGACGGCGTGCTCCGGGAATCGTTGGAGGCGCTGGCTATCGAACTGGGCATCGCCGACCGGGTGCAATTCCTGGGCAGCCGCACCGAGTCCGATGTGGCGCAGGCACTTGCCGGTGCAGACCTGTTCGTGCTTCCCAGCGTGGTCGCGGCGGACGGTCAGATGGAGGGGCTGCCGGTGGCGTTGATGGAGTCCTTGGCCTGCGGGATCCCGACCGTCTCGACTGCGTTGTCCGGCATCCCGGAGATCGTGCTCGACGGCGTCACCGGGATGCTGTCGACTCCCGGTGACGCCGCCGACTTGCACTCGACCCTGCTGCGCATGCTCGACTCGGGCGCGGCGGCAGTGGATTATGGTGTGGCCGGACGCAAGCTCGTCGAGGGCGAATTCGACATCCGCGATACCTCGGTCGCGTTGCTCGAGTTGTTCGAGCGGTACGTGGGGAACTGAGCGTTATTGAGTGCCCGTCCCCTCGAACAACCCCTGCCCCCAGTACTGCCCATCGGCCACCCCCGGCGGCACCGCGAACACCGCCGCCGACGTGTGCGCGATGTACTCGTTCAGCAGATCCGTCCGAGACAGCGCCAGTTGCATCGGCACGAACTGCTTCTGCGGGTCGCGACAGAACGCGATGAAGAACAGGCCGGCGTCGAGGTGGCCGAAGCCGTCGGAGCCGTCGGTGAAGTTGTAGCCGCGCCGCAGCAACTTGATGCCGCCCAACGACTCCGACGACGCGAGCCGGATGTGCGCGTCTGTTTCGATCAGCGGTCCGCGCGGTCCCGCGAGTTGCAGGTCCACCGTGTCGAACTCGTCGCCCGCGACGAACGGCGCGCCGGTGCCCTTGTAGCGGCCGAACACCCGCTCCTGCTCGTTGAGCGTCGTGCGGTCCCACGACTCGATCAGCATGCGGATCCGCCGCGTGACCAGATAGCTGCCGCCGGCCAGCCAGGCCTGATCGTCGGCGGGGTCGACCCACACGAACTCGCCGATCGCCGCCCCGTCCTCCGCCTTGAGGTTCTTGGTACCGTCCTTGAACCCCATCAGATTTCGCGGCGTCTCCTGCGTCGTCGAGGTGGACGAGGTGCGTCCGAATCCGAGTTGCGACCACTTCACCGCGACCGTTCCGGTGCCGAGTCGGGCGAGGTTGCGCACCGCGTGCACCGCGACCTGCGGGTCGTTCGAGCACGCCTGGATGGCGATGTCGCCGCCGCTGAGCGTGGGGTCGAGGATCTCGCCGGGAAAGTGCTGCAACTCGACAAGCGCCGCGGGTTTCTGCGCACCGAGGCCGAACCGGTCGAACAACGAGGGACCGAAGCCGATGGTGATGGTGAGCTGGCTCGGCGCCAGGCCCAGCGCCTCGCCGGTGTCCTTCGGCGGCACGTATTGCGGGCCGCCGACCGCGCCGTCCGGGTACGTCTCCTCACCCCGGGTCATCCGCTCGGCGACCTCCGTCCACTGCTGCAGCATCGCAACCAACGCGTTTCGGTCGTCGGTCAGCACGTCGAACGCGACGAAGTGGAGTCGATCCTGCGCAGGTGTGACGATCCCGGCCTGATGCTCGCCGCGGAACTCGACCACGTCCGCGTGCGGTGTCGTCGGCTCGGGCGCGGTGACCCGGCCGACCACCGCACCCGCGCCGGCGAGCGCGACCCCGGCGCCGACCGCGCCGAACAAGCCGCGCCGACTCAGATGGGCCGGCTCACTGGCCGGCGATGACTCCTTGGACATTGCTCACTTCCGCCAGTAGGGCATCGAGTTTGTTGGACAGTTCCTGACGCTGCGCCTCGGTGACGGTGTCGTACGAGACGAAGCCGTCGCCTGCGCGGTACTGGGCGAGCGCCGCGTCGACGTCGGCGAATCGCTGATCGATGCGGGTGCCGAGATCGGGGTCGCGCTCGTCGATGATCGGGCGTAGCGCGGCGACCGCCGCCTGCGAGCCGTCGACGTTCGCCTGGAAGTCCCACAGGTCGGTGTGGGAGAAGAAGTCCTCCTCGCCGGTGATCTTCGTGCGTGCGACCTCCTCGAGCAGTCCGGCCGCGCCGCCCGCGGTCTGGATCGGATCGAACGTGAACTCCGGGTCGCTGACGCGCTGCTGCAGTTCCTGCACGTCGGCGAGAAGTTGGTCCGCGATCGCGTCGGTGTCGGGTTGCAGCCCCTGCGCCCACAGGTCCTTCTCGAGCCGGTGGAATCCGGTCCACTGCTGACCGGGCTCGACGTCGGGCTCACGCAGGTCGATGCGCGGATCGAGGTCGTCGGGGAACGATTCCGCGACCGGCTCGATCCGCTCGTAGTAGGTGCGGGTCGTGGGGAACTGGGCCTTCGCCGCATCGATGTCGCCGGCCTTGACCGCCGCGACGAAGGCGCCGGTCGTCTCCACGAGGGCGGTGACCTGGCTCGTCACGTAGCGCTTGTAACCGTCGGCCGCGTCGGCGAGTTGGCTGCCTGCCTCGGGTGCGGTCAGCGCCTCGCCGGTGACGGTGAAGTCGGCGCGGATGCCGTCGCCGACCATTCCCGGCTTGCAGGCGGTCTGATAGGTCCCGGGCTCCGGTAGCGACACGATGAGCTGCCGCGACAGTCCCGGGCCGATGTTCTCGACCTCGCCCATCGCCCGGTCACCCTCGCCATAGACGTAGAACTCGGTCACCTTGCTGCCGTTGTTGGTGATCTGGAACGCTGTGTTGCCTGTCTTCGCGTCGGTGGTGGCAACGTCGCAGGCGCCGTCGGTGGCCGTGACGGCGATCGCACCGTCGTCGGCCTCGGTCTTCTCGGTGCAGCCCGCGAGCGGCAGGACCGCTGTGCCGGCAATGGCCGCGAGCGTGCAGGTGGTCTTGTTCAAGCGAGTCCTCTCAGGGTGCGGTTTCGGGAGTCGGATCTGGCACGCGTGCCGGGGGCGGGCTTGGCGGCTTCGTCCGAGTCGGCCGGAGAAACAGTGTCAGTACGATCGCGACGTAGGCGACCCACGCGATCACCTGCAGCACGGTGGGATCGGGGCGGAGGTTGAAGATCCCCGCCAGCACGGTGCCGTACCAACTCGACGCGTCGTAGGAACCGGTGATGTCGAAGGCGATGTTGGAGCCGCCGGGCAGCACCCCGGCGGTCTGCAAGGCGCGTACTGCGTAGGACAGGATGCCGGCGGCGACGACGATCAGGAAGATGCCGGTGTATTTGAAGAACACCGCGAAGTTGAGACGGATCGCGCCGAAATACAGCAGCACGCTCAGCACGGCGGCGGCCGCGACACCGAGCAGCAGGCCGATCAGCGGCCACGGACTGCCCGCGGTGTTCTCGGCGTAGCCGACCATGAGCAGGGCGGTCTCCACGCCCTCGCGCCCGACCGCCAGGAACGCCAGGAACGTGACGGCGAGCGGTCCCACGCCGAGCGCGCGTTCCATCCCGGCGCGCAGATCCGAGGAGATCGTCCGCGACGCGGTGCGCATCCACAGCACCATGCCGGTGACGATCACGACCGCGACGAGCGAGGCGATGCCGGCGATGAGTTCGGCCGTCAGCCCGGTCACCGTGGAGGTGCCGTAGTGGATGACGCCGAAGATCACCGCGACCATGAGGACCGCCGCGGCGATGCCGAGCCACACCCATTTCAGCGCGTCACGCCGGTCGGCCTTCACCAGGAACGCGACCAGAATCATCACGACGATTCCGGTCTCGAGCCCCTCGCGCAGTCCGATCAGCCCGCTGCCGACCAACTGCGTCGCGATGGAGGGCGCGGAGGAACCCGCCGCGAACGTCATGCACCAACCTCACTTAGGCAAGCCGAACCTTGGTCCGACCCGAGCAACATAACACCCCGTCCGGCACCTCGAAATCCTGCTTTACCTGCGCTTTAACCTCGCTATGGATGATGGTGACGTGCCCCGCAGTCGTCACAGTCGTCGCAGCCGTGCTCTCGCCCTCCTCGCCGTCGTCGCCGCGACAACCGTGAGTTGTTCGTTGATCGATCCCGGCCCGGAGGTGCCCGAGGGCATTCCGCCCGGACCCGGCACGCCGCTGCCCGCGATCGACGTCGACGCCCCGGGCCGGACGGCGGGCCTGTTGAACGCGTGGGCGACACCGCAGGCCGATGCGCTCGGCATCTCGGTCACCGCACTCGAGGCCTACGGGTACGCGGCCGCCGTGCTGGCGGGCAGCCGTCCCGACTGCGGCATCGCGTGGACCACGCTCGCCGGCATCGGCAGCCTGGAGAGCAAGCACGGCACCTACGGTGGCGCGACCGTCGCACCCGACGGCACGGCGGCGCCGTCAATCCGTGGCGTCCCACTCGACGGTGGGCCGGGAGTCGCGGAGATCGCGGATTCCGACGGGGGACAACTCGACGGCGACTCGGTGCACGACCGGGCGATGGGGCCGATGCAGTTCATCCCCGAGACCTGGCGGCGGTGGGGCGTCGACGCCAACGGCGACGGCGTTGCCATTGCCGACAACATCGACGACGCCGCGCTGACCGCCGCCGTCTATCTGTGCGCCCGCGGCGGCGACCTCACCACACCCGAAGGCTGGCAGAACGCGCTGATGGCCTACAACCTGTCCGGGTCGTACCTGCGGGAGGTGCGTGATCGGGCCGCGGCCTACAGCGTCGGGCAGTCCGCGTAGACGCGCCGCCCACCGAGCACGCCTTCGGAGAGCCGGGACGATAGGCTCGCATCCGCACAGTGTCTACCGACCCGATTCACCGCCCGAAGGAGCATCGTCCCGTGGCCATCATCGAACAGGTTGCAGCCCGCGAGATCCTCGATTCCCGGGGTAACCCGACCGTCGAGGTGGAGGTTCTGCTCGCGGACGGCAGCGGCGCCCGCGCGGCGGTCCCCTCCGGCGCATCGACGGGCGAACACGAAGCGGTCGAGTTGCGCGACGGCGGCAGCCGCTACGGCGGCAAGGGTGTGGAGAAGGCGGTCGAGGGCGTGCTCGGCGAGATCGCGCCCGCCATACTCGGTCTCGACGCGGTCGATCAGCGCGCGGTGGATCAGACGCTGCTCGATCTCGACGGCACCCCGGACAAGTCCCGGCTCGGCGCGAACGCACTGCTCGGCGCGTCGCTGGCGGTGGCGAAGGCGGCGGCGGAGAGTGCCGACCTGCCGCTGTACCACTACATCGGCGGACCGAACGCGCACATCCTCCCGGTCCCGATGATGAACATCATCAACGGCGGTGCGCACGCGGACAGCGGTGTGGACGTCCAGGAGTTCATGATCGCGCCGATCGGTGCGCCGACCTTCAAGGAAGCGCTGCGCTGGGGCACGGAGGTCTACCACTCGCTCAAGTCGGTGCTGAAATCGCAGAACCTCGCGACCGGACTCGGCGACGAGGGCGGTTTCGCCCCCGACCTGCCCGGCACCAAGGCGGCGCTGGACCTGATCAGCCAGGCCATCGAGAAGGCCGGATTCAAGGTGGGCTCGGACGTCGCGCTCGCGCTCGACGTCGCAGCGACCGAGTTCTACACCGAGGGCACCGGCTACGCGTTCGAGAGCAAGACACACTCCGCCGAGGAGATGTCGGCGTTCTACGCGGACCTGATCACGGCGTACCCGCTGGTGTCGATCGAGGATCCGCTCAGCGAGGACGACTGGGCCGGCTGGGTCGCGCTCACCGAGGCGATCGGCGACAAGGTCCAGATCGTCGGTGACGACCTGTTCGTGACGAACCCGGACCGGCTCGAGCGCGGGATCGAAGAGGGTGCGGCCAACGCGCTGCTGGTGAAGGTGAACCAGATCGGCACGCTCACCGAGACGCTCGACGCCGTCGAGTTGGCCCACCGCAGCGGCTACAAGACGATGATGAGTCACCGCAGCGGCGAGACCGAGGACACGACGATCTCGGACCTCGCGGTCGCGGTCGGCAGCGGCCAGATCAAGACTGGTGCGCCCGCCCGCAGCGAGCGGGTCGCGAAGTACAACCAGTTGCTCCGCATCGAGGACCTGCTCGGCGATTCCGCGCGTTACGCCGGTGATGTCGCGTTCCCGCGGTTCAATATCGAGGGCGCCGGCTGAGCATGGAGGACCGTCGTCGACGCAGGCCGGGTACCATCGCGGGTGCCCGCGAGACACGGCGTGCGTCGCGACCCGAACCCCGCACGCCGCGGGTGGTTCGCAAGCGCGACCGTGAGCAGCAGGACGCAACCCGCCCGGAGCGCACCATCTTCGGGCTGTCCACCGCGCGCGCGGTGATCCTCGCGGTGGTCGTGTGCGCGTTGGCGCTGACCCTGGCCGTGCCGCTGCGCACGTACTTCACCCAACGCAGCGACGCTGCGCGGGTCGAGGCCGAGCGGGTGCAACTCGAGCAGGAACTCGCCGATCTGCACACGCAGCGGGACCAGCAGCAGGACCCGGCCTTCATCAAGGCGGAGGCCCGCGAGCGGCTGCGGCTGGTGATGCCGGGGGAGACGCCGTATCAGGTGCAGTTGCCCGGTGCCTACGAGGCGGACCAGGCGCGGCGCAACGCCCCGCCGCCGCACGAGGGCCCGTGGTACAGCGATCTGTGGCACACGATCTCGGAACCGGGGTGACCGTCCCCACCGATGCCGATCTGGAAGTCGTTGCCCGGCAACTGGGTCGGCGTCCGCGTGGAGTGCTCACTATCGCATACCGGACACCCGACGGGCTACCGGCGGTCGTGAAGACGGCGCCGCGGTTGCCGGACGGGACGCCGTTCCCCACGTTGTACTACCTCACCGACCCACGGCTGACGGCGGAGGCAAGTCGCCAGGAGTCGGCCGGGGTGATGCGCGAAATGACCGCACGTCTTGTGCGGGATGCTGATCTCGCGGCGCGGTACCGGCGGGCACACGAGAGCTACCTCGCGGAACGAAACGAGATCGATTCGCTCGGGACGGATTTCAGCGGTGGTGGGATGCCCGACCGGGTGAAGTGCCTGCACGTGCTGATGGCGCACTCGCTGGCGAAGGGGCCGGGAGTGAACCCGTTGGGGGACGAGTCGGTGGCACTGGCGGCGCGGGGGTTGTTGCGCGGTACCGCGATTCCCGCGGACTGGCCGGAGGGAGACGACGATGCGTAGGGTGGCCGGAGTCGACTGTGGGACGAATTCGATCCGTCTGCTGATCGCCGACGTCGATTCCGACGGGCGGCTGCACGACGTGGCACGGGAGATGCGGATCGTCCGGCTCGGGCAGGGCGTCGACGCGACCGGGGCACTGGTGCCGGAGGCGATCGAGCGCACCCGGGTGGCGTTGGAAGAGTACGTCGGGATGATGCGCGAGACCGGGGTCGAGGCGGTGCGGATGGTCGCGACGTCCGCGACCCGGGACGCGGCGAACCGGGAGGACTTCTTCGCGATGACCCGGGCCGAACTCGGTGTCGTCGCGGAAGGCGCGGAGGCGGAGGTCATCTCGGGCGACGAAGAGGCGCGCCTGTCGTTCGCGGGCGCGGTGGGCGAGTTGGATCCCGGTGCCGGCCCGTTCGTCGTCGTCGACCTCGGTGGCGGGTCGACGGAGGTGGTGCTCGGCGATTCCGGCGGGGTGATCGCCGCGTACTCGGCGAACATCGGGTGTGTGCGGATCACCGAGCGATGCCTGCCGAGCGACCCGCCTGAGGCCGACGAGGTTTCAGCAGCAAGGGAATTCGCTTCGGAGCGGCTGGCGGAGGCGTTTGCGGCCGTGCCCGTCGAACGCGCGCGGACGTGGGTCGGGGTTGCGGGCACGATGACGACGATCGCGGCGGTGGGGAAGGGTTTGCCCTCCTATGATCCCGAGCAGGTGCACCTTTCGCGGCTGTCGCTGGATGGTGTGTATTCCGTGTGCGGTCGGTTGATCGCGATGAACCACGAGCAGCGTGCGGCCCTGGGCCCGATGCACCCCGGCCGCGTCGACGTGATCGGCGGCGGTGCGGTGATCTGTACCGTCCTGGCCGAGGAACTGTCGCGGCGGGCGGGGATCTCGGAGTTGATCGTCAGCGAGCACGACATTCTCGACGGAATAGCTATGTCCGTCGGGTGATTTCGCCCCCATAGCCCAATTGGCAGAGGCAGCGGACTTAAAATCCGCCAAGTGTCGGTTCGAGTCCGACTGGGGGCACTTGTGAGAGAGGTTATTTCGCGTTCGGGTGGTCCGTGACTCCCTCGGTGTCACGGACTTTGTCACAACCCGCGCGTGACTCTACGCCGCCACCTTCAGCGAGCCGTACTGGCTGTGCCTAGTTTTGCGAAATCGACGTCTTGCCACCGTAGCCCCGCCATCTCACCCCGACGCAGGCCGCAAATGGCTGGTGCCCAAGTCGGAGAAGGCGCTCGTGCTACCTCTGCTCGCCGCCGCCGAGTTTGCCGCGTGTCCAGTTGGCCATCGACTGTCGGACTACCTCGGCCGAGGGCTGAGCGAGCCACAGGACGACGCCGATGCTCCCGGCGAGGAGTGCCAGGACTGGTCCCTCTGTGAAATAGGCAGTACCAACCACTCCGAGCAGGGGAGCCTTATTGAACGCGTCGGAGAATGTAGTGACGGCTTCAGGCGGAGACCCATAGACGGGGACTGGGAACTGCTCGATCGCGTTCGTGATGTCCGATACTCGCTGACGCAACTGGTCACGTAGTGCCCAGTTGTGGTCCCCT
>DATDBL010000299.1:0-7000 GCA_036524855.1 Aldersonia sp.
TGGCGTGGGCCGACGTCGAGGGCGTCCGGTTCCCCAACCGCGGCTGGGCACGGGCATGCCTCGCCGACGGCACCGAGGTGACCCTGCCGGCAGTCGGATCCGACCGAATACGCGACCTCGCCGCGGCGTCCGGCGGCCGGATCCAGGACCCCTACCTCGTCGTCGCCGATTCGGAGTCCCCGAACACCGGCGAGTAGCCTCGCACCTGCGCGGTCGCGCGGCGGCCATGCACTCACGTTGCTCGCGCGTCTTCTGGAGTCACCAATGACCCCGCTGAGATCCCGGACGACCACCGCCGGACGCAACGCCGCCGGCGCCCGTGCGCTGTGGCGCGCCACCGGAATGACCGACTCCGACTTCGGCAAGCCGATCGTCGCCATCGCGATGGGCCAAGGCGCCGGCCTGCTCGATTCCGACGTGCACACGGTGCACACCACGAGCTTCGACGAGTGGCTCGACACGTGGGACATTCGCTCCGGCAAGGCCTTTCAGGAAGCGATCGAGCTGTTCCACACCGCACCGGGCGGCCGGGTCGCTTACATCGACGCACGCCCTCCGACGCCCCGCGCACGTTGCAGGGTGCGCGGTATGTACAGAACCCGCGCGGCGTAGTCAGCTGCTCCCGAGAACGGCGCACCATACCCCAACTGCCGTGCGTGCAACCGGCTCGCGGTCGATCCAGGGCGAAGTTGTCCACAGGTCGGCAATCCATCCACAAATCCGAAACTCGATCCGTCGAAGTCGGACTGGTGCCGCACGATCGGTGCATGGATCTCGAACAACCGCCGCTCATCCGGCGTGCGGACGCACTCGCGAACGGTTACACCGACGGCGAGCTCACCCGTGCCCGCAGTCGCGGGGAACTCCAGCAGGTCCGCCGTGGTGTCTATGTGCGCCCGGCGCTGCTCGAAGGGCTGGATGCGGCCGCCCAGCACCGACTACTGATCGAGGCGACGATGGGCGCGTCGACCGGCGTCGTCAGTCATGTGTCGGCCGCGGTCTTGCACGGACTTCCGGTGTGGAACATGTCGTTGGCGCGCGTCCACGTGACGGTCGATGCGTCGGCAGGGGGACGCGTCGTGCGGCGGCGGCACGTTCACGCGGCAAGCCTCGCCGCCAAGGATGTGACGGTGACTCCCGACGGGCTGGCGGTGACATCCGTTTCGCGCACGGTCGTGGACCTCACGCGCACCGTCGGATTCGAGCGGGCCGTCGTCATCGGCGATGCAGCGCTGCATGCACGGCTCACGACACCGGAGGACCTGCTGGCCGTACTCGAGCGGGCCCGCCGACGACCCGGAACGCCGGCGGCTCGGCGTGTGCTCGAATTCCTCGACGGCCGTAGCGAATCCGTTGGCGAATCGCGCAGCCGGGTGCAGATGGCGGCACACGGACTGCCGGCTCCGCAGTTGCAGCGGTTTATCTACGACGTCGACGGCGTGTTCGTTGCGCGCGTCGACTTCGACTTCGAGGAGTTCGACACGGTCGGCGAGTTCGACGGCTTGGGGAAGTACGGGCGGGATCCGGCGAGCTCGGTCATACAGGAGAAGCTTCGCGAGGACGCGGTGCGTGCAACCGGACCGACGGTGGTCCGGTGGATCTGGTCGGAATTGTCGCCGTTCGACGGGGTCGTGCGACGCCTGCGCTACGCTTTCGGGCTCCGACGGCGCTGACATCGCGCGGGTTCTGTACGTGTCGGGGTGTGCGGCATGCCGAGGTCAGGACCCAGACCCTCCCACGCCGCTCGCGTTCTGCGCACACCGCGCACGCTGCAACGCGAGCGGCACGTCGATAGGCGTGCGGGAATCCGAGGCGCGGGTCAAGCAACCGCCGCCGACTCCCCACGCTGCTCGCGTTCTGCACACACCGCGCACGCTGCAACGCGAGCGGCACGTCGAGAGGCGTGCGGGAATCCGAGGCGAGCCTCGGCCACACCGCAGCGACCCGCGCGCTCAGGAAGCGCCGGCCAGCACGCGCGGCAGTTGCGTGCTGTCGACGAGGGGCTTGCCAGCCTCGTCGTCGAGCAGCAGCAGAAGCAGATCCGCGGCGATAGGCACCATGTCACCCACGCTACGACGCAACGCCGCACGGGTGCGCGATTCGCTCAGGCCATGCCCAGAACACCATGACCAAACCGTGCCGAATGCTCAAATTCAAGCAGTGCGCTTGCGCACATCGACGTGGATCGGGCAGTCTCTGGTTCATTCGACGTGAGACCCACGTCACAAGCCCGAAGACCCCGAGGAGCATTACCCATGCCCGGAGCCGGAATATGGCGCACCAAATCCGTGGAACAGTCGATCGCCGACACCGACGAACCCGGTACCAAGCTTCGTAAAGAACTCACCGCCTGGGACCTGACGGTCTTCGGCGTGGCCGTCGTCATCGGCGCCGGCATCTTCACCCTCACCGCCCGCACCGCCGGCAACGTCGCCGGCCCGTCCATCACGGTCGCGTTCCTGCTCGCCGCCGTCGCCTGCGGCCTGGCCGCCCTGTGCTACGCCGAGTTCGCGTCCACCGTCCCCGTCGCCGGCAGCGCGTACACGTTCTCCTACGCCGCCTTCGGCGAGTTCGTCGCCTGGATCATCGGCTGGGACCTCATCCTCGAGTTCGCCCTCGCCGCCGCCGTCGTCGCGAAGGGCTGGGCGCTATACCTGGCCAACGTCATCGGTTTCGAGACGACGACGATGCACCTCGGCCCGCTCAAGTTCGACTGGGGCGCGCTGCTGATCATCGGAATCATCACCGTGCTGCTGGCGCTCGGGACGAAGATGTCGTCGCGGGTGTCCGCGGTCATCACGCTGATCAAGGTCGGCGTCGTCGTGCTCGTCGTGGTCGTCGGCGCGTTCTTCATCAAGGCGTCGAACTACACCCCGTTCGTCCCGCCGGCGGAGAGCGCCGACTCCGGCGCGACCGGCATCCATCAGACCCTGTTCTCGTTCGTCACCGGCGCCGACGGCTCGAGCTACGGCTGGTACGGCCTGCTCGCCGCCGCGAGCCTCGTGTTCTTCGCGTTCATCGGCTTCGACGTCGTCGCGACCACCGCGGAGGAGACCAAGAACCCGCAGAAGGCCCTGCCGCGCGGCATCCTCGGCTCGCTCGCGATCGTCACCGTCCTCTACATCGCGGTCACGCTGGTGCTCACCGGCATGGTCAAGTACACGGACCTGCGCGACGGCAGCCCCCTCGTCGGCGAGGGCAGCGCGACGCTGGCCACCGCCTTCGAGGCGCATGGCATCACCTGGGCCCAGATGGTGATCAACTTCGGCGGCCTCGCCGGCCTCACCACCGTCGTCATGGTGATGATGCTCGGCCAGACCCGCGTGCTGTTCGCGATGTCGCGCGACGGCCTCATGCCTCGCGGGCTGGCCAGGACCAACAAGAAGGGCATCCCGGTGCGGATCACCCTGGTCGTCGGCGGGATCGTGGCCGTGCTCGCCGCGTTCTTCCCGATGGGCACGCTCGAGGAGATGGTCAACATCGGCACGCTGTTCGCGTTCGTGCTCGTGTGCATCGGCGTGATCGTGCTGCGCAAGACCCGCCCCGACCTGCCGCGCGGCTTCCGCGTCCCGCTGGTTCCGCTGGTCCCGATCGTCGCGGTCCTCGCCTGCGCCTGGCTGATGTTCAACCTGTCGGTGGAGACCTGGCTGCGCTTCGTCGCCTGGATGGCGATCGGCGTCGGCGTCTACTTCCTCTACGGCAAGCGCAAGTCGGTACTCGGCCAGCGTCTCGCCGAACAGAAGCGGGCTGCCGAGGACGAGGAGGAGCCCACGCTCACCCCGGTCGGCTGACCCCGACCCCGAACACGACGAAGGCGGCGACCCACAAGGTCGCCGCCTTCGGCCGTTCTCAGATGAACGGGTTGCCGCCGCGCAGGAAGATCCACACGCACGCCGCCGCAGCGGCGCCGATGAGCAGCGCGACGAACGAGCCGATGAACGGTTTCGTCGCCCACCCGCGACCGCCGTCCATCGAATACCGACCAGGTCCGCAGAGCACGACCGACGCCGTCACCGCCACCAGCAGCGTCTCCAACTCGGGTCCCGCGGGCTGGAAGAACTGCAGCCCCGGCGCCATGACCTGACGGAACAACCACGCGTCGATCGCGATCGCGAGCAGGCTGGCCGCCGCGAGCGGGGTCGCCAGGCCCAGGATCAACAACGCGCCGCCGGCCAGTTCGCCGACCATCAGCAGGATGCCGAGCAGCTGCGGCTGGTCCCAACCACCGTCCCGCATGAACGGCTCGAGCCCGTCCAGACCCGGCCCTCCCCACCAGCCGGTCAGCTTCTGCAGACCGTGCACGAAGAACAGCGCCCCGACCGAAACGCGCAGCACCAGCAGTCCCAGGTCGGTGGTGCCGCGGCTCGGACGTTCGTCGGTGTAACTGTCGCGGGTGTCGTGGCCCGGCGGCGACGCGCCCGCCGGTGGCGGGGAGCTGAATGCATAGCTCGTGGTGTCCTGCGGTTGACCGGCACGGTAGGCCGGCATGGTCGGGTCCGTCCCGAATTCGTCGTCTGTGCGGGCAACCGGCGTCGCGCCGGAGGCCGCGGGGAATCGCTCGGTCGGCGCGTCGAACGGACTGGTCGCCGAGCGTCCGGTGGGCATCGAGGTGTCTGCTGGCTTGTCCGTCACGACTTCCAGGGTAGGTGCGCTGCGGTCGCGAACTGGGAATTCGTCCCGGCGTGCCGGGCGAGCGAAGCGACGGGAAGGCGTTTTCCGTAACGTCGCTGTCGTGACTTCCCGAGCGCCGCGCGTGGCGGTAGTGACGCTGGCGACCCTGCTGGCGGTCGTCGGCTGCGCGCGCTTCGACGAGGCCGCGACCACCCCGTTCAGCCCCGAGCCCAGCTACGACCGCGGCGCCGAGGTGGATCCGCACGATCCCAGCCTGTCTCCGACCACGACGACCCCGACGACCGCGCCGAGCGGGCCGTGCATCGACCCCGACCCGAACGTCGTCGCAACCTGCCTGGACACCACCGGCGGGCTGGTGACGCTGCCCGACGGCGCGTCCGCGCTGGTCACCGAGCGGCGCACCGGCCGGATCCTGCAGGTCACCCAGGGCCGCCCGCCCGCCGAGGTCGCGGTGATCCCCGTCGACGGTTCCGGCGACGGCGGCCTGCTCGACCTCGCCTTGTCGCCGACGTTCGGCGAGGACGGCCTGATCTACGCCTACCTCACCACCGGCACCGACAATCGGGTCGTCCGCATCGCCCAGGGCGACGTGCCGAAGGACATCGTCGTCGGCATCCCACGCGGGGCGACCGGCAACCGCGGAGCGATCGAGTTCGACGGCGACCGCATGCTCATCCTGACCGGCGACGCCGGCAATCCCGCCGCCGCGGCCGATCCGGCGTCGCTGGCGGGCAAACTGCTACGAGTGGACCGCCCGGTGCCGGGTGCGACGCCGCCTCCGGAGGTGGTGCTCTCGGGCATCGGCATCGCCGGCGACGTCTGCACGGACGGGTCCGGGAACCTCTGGGTGACCGACCGGACCGCCGTCGAGGACCGACTGCAGCGGGTCGGTGCCGACGGATCGGTGATCTCGCCGGCGTGGACCTGGCCCGAGCGGCCCGGCGTCGCAGGGTGCGCGGCGGGCAGCGACATCGTCGCCATCGCCCTCACCGACGCGAAGGCGGTGGCGGTCGCGAGCGTCGACGCGCAGACCGGTGCTGTCACCGCGGCGCCGTCGCTGATCGCGCAGGACCGCTACGGCCGCCTCGCCGGCGCCTCGGCCGGGATCGACGGCACGCTGTGGTCGGACACCGTGAACAAGGAGACCGGCGCGCCGGGCCCGAACGACGACCGGGTCGTGCGCATCCCGATCCCCAACCAAGGCGGCGGCGGAATCGACTAGCCGCAGGCGGCCAACACCAGCTCCCGCACCCGCGCGGCGTCGGCCTGGCCGCGGGTCGCCTTCATGACGTCGCCGACGATCTTGCCCGCCGCCGCCACCTTGCCCGCGCGGATCTTGTCGGCGATGTCCGGGTTCGCGGCCAGCGCCTTGTCGACCTCGGCCTGCAATGCAGAGTCGTCGCTGACCACGACGAGCCCCCGAGCGGCGACGACGTCGTCGGGTTCGCCCTCCCCAGCGAGCACGCCGTCGATCACCTGGCGGGCACCCTTGTTGTTGACCTTGCCTTCGGCGACCAACGAGATCACCCGCGCCACCTGCCCGGGGGCGATCGGCAGCGCATCGAGCGCGACCTCGCGTTCGTTCGCCTTCTCCGTGAGGTAGGCGACCCACCACGACCGCGCGTCCTTCGCCGGCGCGCCCGCGTCGACGGTGGCGATGATCAGGTCGAGCGCCCCGGCGTTGAGCAGGTCGCGCATCACCTCGTCGGACACGCCCCACTCGTCCTGGATCCGGCCGCGCCGCAGCCACGGCAGTTCGGGGATCGTGGTCCGCAGTTGCTCCACCCAGTCCGCATCGGGCGCGATCGGCTCGAGGTCGGGCTCGGGGAAGTACCGGTAATCCTCCGCGGTCTCCTTGCGTCGGCCAGGGGACGTGGTGCCGTCGGCCTCCTGGAAGTGCCGGGTCTCCTGCACGACCGTGCCGCCCGCCGCGAGTACCGCGCCCTGGCGGCGCATCTCGTAGCGCACCGCCGTCTCGACGCTGCGCAGCGAGTTGACGTTCTTGGTCTCGGTGCGGGTGCCGAACTCGCTCGACCCGACCGGCATCAGCGACACGTTCGCGTCGCAGCGCAGCGACCCCTGCTCCATCTTCACGTCGGACACCTCGAGCGCCTTCAGCAGGTCGCGCAGCGCCGTGACGTACACCCGCGCGACCTCCGGCGCCCGCACGCCCGCGCCGACGATCGGCTTGGAGACGATCTCGATCAGCGGCACACCCGCCCGGTTGTAGTCGAGCAGTGAGTGGCTCGCGCCATGAATCCGTCCCGTTGCGCCCCCCACATGCAGGGATTTGCCGGTGTCCTCCTCCATGTGTGCGCGCTCGATCTCGACGCGGAAGGTGCTCCCGTCGTCGAGTGGGACGTCGAGG
>DATDBL010000300.1:0-13574 GCA_036524855.1 Aldersonia sp.
GTTCATCGTGGACCGCAAGAAGGAACTGATCATCCGCGGCGGCTACAACGTCTACCCCCGCGAGGTCGAAGAGGTGCTCTACAGCCACCCCGCCGTCTTCGAGGCCGCCGTCGTCGGCGTCCCGCACGAACGCCTCGGCGAGGAGGTCCGCGCCTACGTGTCGCTGCGCGTCGGGACGGCCACCGACGAGGCCGAGATCATCGACTACGTCAAGGAACGCGTCGCCGCCTACAAATACCCCCGCTCGGTGATCATCGTCGACGACATCCCCAAGAACGCCAGCGGCAAGATCCTCAAACGCGAACTCGTCGGTTGAGCGCACTGCGACCCAACCTCCCTCCCTCCCAGAGAAAGACACCTCCATGGCCACCACGCACACCGGAGCTCCCGCGCCGTCGCGACGCAAGGAGGTCCGTAAGGTCATCCTGTCGAGCTTCTTCGGCACCTCGATCGAGTACTATGACTTCCTGCTCTACACCTCCGCCGCGAGCCTCGTGTTCGCGCCGGTCTTCTTCAGCGGCGTCTCCACCGAGCTCGGCACGATCCTCAGCTTCGTGACGCTGCTCGCCGGCTACCTGGCCCGCCCGATCGGTGGCGTGATCTTCGGGCACTACGGTGATCGTCTGGGCCGCAAGAAGATGCTGCTCATCACGATGGCCATGATGGGTGTGGCCACCACGCTGATCGGCATGCTGCCGACCTTCGAGCAGGCCGGCGTGCTCGGCCCCATCGGCCTGGTGGTGCTGCGCGTGATCCAGGGCATCGCGGTCGGCGGCGACTGGGGTGGTTCGGCCACCATCAGCATCGAGACGTCCGAGCAGGGCAGGCGCGGGCTCACCGCAGCGTTCGTCAACATGGGTGCGCCCAGCGGCGCGGTGTTCGCGGCGCTGGTGCTCGCGCTGTTCGGCCTGATGGGCGACGACGCGTTCCTGTCCTGGGGCTGGCGCGTCCCGTTCCTGTTCAGCGCCGTGCTGGTCGCGATCGGCCTGCGGATTCGCTGGACGATGGCCGAATCCCCGCTGTTCGCCGAGATCACCGAGAAGGAGGACGACAAGCAGAAGCAGGAGGTGCCGATCGTCGCGGTGCTCAAGAACCACCGGCGCGCGGTCGTTCTCGCCGCGCTCGGGACGCTCAGCGCGTTCGCGCTGCAGGGATTGCTCGCCTCCTACGCGCTCACGCTGGGCACCCACGAGGGTGGGCAGAGCCGCTCGCTCGTGCTGGTTGCGTTCGCGGTCGGGTCGGTCCTGCAGGTCGGTGGTCTCGCATTCTATGCCTCGATGTCGGACCGGTTCGGTCGTCGCCCGGTCATGATGTTCGGCTCCGTGCTCGGTATCGCGTTGGCCTACCCCATCTTCTGGATGGTTGCCGACGGTTCCCCGTTGCTGTTGTTCCTCGGCATGATCATCGGCATGCCGGTCGTGCAGGCCTCGATCTACGGCCCTTCTGCGGCGTTCATCTCCGAGATGTTCGACACCAAGCACCGCTACACCGGTGCCTCGCTCGGCTACCAGACCGCCTCGACCATCGGCGGCGGCCTGTCCCCGCTCATCGCCGCGACCCTCGCGGCGGCCGGCGGCTACAGCCTGGTGGCGATCTACATCGCCGCGACATTTGTGGTCAGCCTGTTCGTCGTGCGACTGGCCAAGGAAGGCACCAAGATCGACCTGCACTAGGTCGGCACGGCCCGCGCCTCTCGGGTGCGGTCGTGAGTGCTGGACAGTTGGTGTGAATCGGAAATGGACGGATCGAGTCGTTACCGTCAGCTAATCGAGAAGGACAAGAATCGGATGAGTCGTCTGGCCGAATACGGCATCAATTTTCCAGCGGTGGGTGGTCGTCGATCCTCGACCGCGGTCGGCACGCGGATCTGTGCCGAGGCTGTCGCCTCGCTCGATCCGGCATTGGCCGAGCGCATCCTGGGCGAGACCGATTGGCGCCATCGCTACCCGCAGCACATCGGCGATCTGGGTCTGGTCGAGGCGCGGTCGGAATCCGCCGCGCTCACCGTCGCCGAGCGCGGACTCGCGGCGGCGTACGCGGAGTTCGTGACGGTGTCCGAGCGCGGAGATCTGTCACTCGACTCGGCGCACGCCGCCGCCGACGTGGACCTGGAGACGATCGAGGTCGTCGGGACCGGGGAACCATCGCGCGAGCTCGTCATCCCCTATCGGGGCCAGCGTCTGCGCGGGTCGGCGCTGCTGCGGCAGCTCGACGACTGGGTGGCGCGCGGCATCACCGAGCCGTCCTTCGCCGAGGCCCTCGGCGCGGTCGTGCGCAACCCGGACTGGCTCGACCTGTCCGACCGCACCTTCGGCCTGTTCGGTGCCGGGTCCCAGATGGGACCGTTCTCGCACCTGATGTCGTGGGGAGCGCGCGTCGCCGTACTGGGCACCGTGCGCCCGACCACGGGCGAACGACTGCAGGCGATCGCGGATTCGTCGGCCGGTCGGATGCTCACACCGGTCCAGCGCACCGGGACTGCGGCCTCCGCCGCAACGGTCGGTGTCGACCTTGTCACGCAGACCGGGCTGCTGCAACGGTGGCTGGCCGAGGTGCCGGGGCCGCTGACGCTGGGCAACTACGGCTATCTGGACGGCGCCGACTTCGTCCGCTTGTCCATGGCGTTCGACGTCTGCTTCACCGGCCTGCGTCGCGGGCGCGACGACGTGTCGCTGGCGTATCTGGCGACGCCCGCGGACGTCTTCCTGGTGCCCGGTGACGCGGTGCGGGAGGCGCAGCGGCGTTACACCGCAACAACTCCCGCTCAGGTATCCGCCCGCGGTGTGCATCTGCTCTCGCGCGGGCGTTACCTGCGGCCGAACTACTCCGGTGCCAGTGTTGCGGACACCGGGGCGGGATTCGGTCTGGTCAACGCCATCATCCCCGAGCAGGGCCCGAACTACGCGCTCGCGAAAAGGCTGCAGCGCTGGCGGATAGTGCTCGCGCGGGCGGCGGGTGTCCTGACCTCCGTGCACACCGCGCCACCCACGAAGACGCAATCGGTGCACAGCAATCCCGTGATGGAACGACGGCAGCGTCTGACCGCCCGCCTGGGCATCGAGACATTCGAAGCGGCGACATCCCAGGCCATCGGGGCTGCCATCCTCGTGCACGACCTGCGCAACCCGGACGCGCCGGCCAACCCGAAGGTCCGGCTCGAGCATCCGCACGAGATCTTCATGTTCGCCGCCAACCCCGGTGGGCGCTGGCGTGTTCCGCTCGAGCCGGCCAGTTCGGTCCCCGTCCTGCAGGCCCTCGACACGATCGACACCCGCGCGCGATCCGTCGCTCGCCGGGTCGCCCGAATTCGGCACAACGGCCCCGACACCCGCACGCACGTCGGATAACCCGTGGCGCCGGCCCAGACGCCACAAGTGCCACAACGACACTCCCCGAAGTGCTGGACACGGCGCCTCCGCTCGCCGGAGAGAGGACGCCCCGCGCACGAGGGCGAGCGGGTCAAGCGCTCGTGGGGGCCGGGGGTTTTCCGGTGTGGGCCAGGGCTGTGCGGGCGTCGAGGACGGGAAGGCGTGGACCTGAGCGTCAGTTGCGCCAGCACCCACAACGCAGTCGATCGCGTGCCCGACCGGTGTGCTACCAGGTGAGGCGCGCCGGGTTCGGCCAGCGAGGTCGAGGTGCCGAGAGGATCGGGTGCGGTCATCGGTTCCTCTTCGGATCGGTGGGGTCGGTCAGGGCGTGGAACTCAGTGGTCGCGGGCGTTCGCGGTGGTCGAGCCATCACGCGAAGTGCACGGTTGCATGCCTCGCTTCGCGGAATCGAGCATGGATTCGTGCCTGGGTCTCGCGTGGGGGTGGGGCGAAGCTTTTTCACGAAGAGCCTGACGGGTGACCGGCAGTGGTTGCCGGCGCTACATTCGGCGACAGCTCTGGTGCCGGCTTCGAGCATGCCGGCCATCCGGCTGCTTCGATACATCCGCCGGAAACGCTGCCGGCCACGGTGTCGTTTCCGAGACGGCCATCGAGGTCCCCGCGCCGAGTGGTGCGCTGCCGAACGTCTGAACCACGGTGGCGACCGCGTACGTGATGTTCTCGGGTGCGGAACGGCATCCGCGGGCCGGCGGCGGCACGCCATCCGAACGCCGCGAGCGCATCGCCATAGACGCCGGGCGCATGGAAGAGCGCGCCCGGCACGTCGACAACCCGGCCGAGCACCGTACGCGCAGATCGCGTTGCAGTTCTGAATCTGGTTGCGCCAGAAAGCCGCCAGCAGCGCACACCCGGCGGAGGCGGTTCGGGGGGATCATGCGCGTGCGCCATCCCGGCCCGAGTGAGGGCGAGTCGAACGAACCTACCGCAACGCAAGCAGATCACGACGACACGATCCACCCGCCCGGTTCAACAGGCGCTCAGCACCCGTGAGTGTTTTGGAGTTTGGTGGACTCCGTAACCACTCGACCCCCGCGGGCGGGCCCTCGACCCCGGCACCGGACACACCCTGACTACTGTCGGTTCGAAGCGACATGGAAGCGAGGTTCCGGAGATGAAGGCAGTCCAGTACCGCAAGATCGGCGCCGCACCGGAGGTCGTCGAGATCCCGAAACCCGAACCCGGACCCGGCGAAGTCCTGCTGAAGGTGACCGCTGCCGGGTTGTGCCACTCCGACGACTTCATCATGTCGCTGCCGGAGAAGAACTACGTCTACGGCCTTCCGCTCACCCTCGGCCACGAGGGGGCGGGCACCGTCGCGGCACTCGGCGAAGGCGCCACCGGGATCGACGTCGGCACGAACGTCATCGTGTACGGACCGTGGGGTTGCGGTGTGTGTCGCGCCTGCGCGGCGGGATACGAGAACTACTGCACCCGCGCCGCCGACCTCGGCATCACGCCGCCCGGCCTGGGGTCGCCCGGCGCGCTGGCGGAATACATGATCGTCGACTCGCCGCGGCACCTGGTTCCGATCGGCGACCTCGACCCCGTCGCGGCCGTGCCGCTGACCGACGCTGGCCTGACGCCCTACCACGCCATCAAGCGGGCGATGCACCGGATGTTCCCCGGTTCGACGACGGTGGTCATCGGCGCCGGTGGCCTCGGCCACGTCGCGATCAAGTTGCTCCGGCTGTTGACCGGCACCCGAGTGATCGCCCTGGATCTCGCGCCTGAGAAGCTGGAACTCGCCACGGCCAGCGGCGCGCACGAGGTTCTGCCCAGCGACTCCGAGGCGGCCGGGAAGATCCGCGAGCTGACCGGCGGCAAGGGAGCGGACGCGGTGCTCGACTTCGTCGGCGCCCAGCCGACCGCCGACACCGCAATGGCGTGTGCGGGGATCGACTCCATCGTCATGCAGATCGGTGCGGGCGCGGTCACCGTCCCGATGGGCCTGGCTGGCGTGCCGTACGGGATGACCGTCGGCACGATCTACTGGGGTGGACGGACCGAGCTGGCCGAGTTGGTGGCGCTCGCCGCCGCGGGCGACTTCGATGTGGAGACCGAAACCTACACCATCGATCGGGCGCCGGAGGCGTACCAGAAGCTGCACGCCGGGACCGTCAGAGGCCGCGCCGTCGTGGTGCCCTGACGAGGCACCGGCGGCGTACGTTTCCGGTCATTTCTCTCCGAGCGATCCAAGCCGGGACGAACCTGTTCGAGCACCTGGCACCACGAGCTGGTTCACGAAGTCGTCGTGCGCGGCCGGTCCGCCGAACCGGGTGTGGCCGCGCCGAGTTCGACGTGCGCGGTTGCCGACGCCGGGCGCACGAGCAGCGTCTCGAACCGCCGGCGCGGGAGGTCACCTTGTGTGTCGCGACGCTGCCGAAGATCGACATCAGCGCCCACGCGAGCGCCGCGCATCCGCCGCAGAAAGGTCGGGACGCGCGGCACCGACGAGTTCGGCGACTCTATTCGGCGACGCCGATCACCTTCACTCCCATGGCGGCGCGTTCGTCGTCGGTGAGATTGCGCGCTTCGCGTTGCCACAGTGTCGCGATCGACCACACTTGCGGCCGGGGCCGCGCACAGCATGGCGTCGAGGTCGGGCACATCGACCAGATCGACCATGGCCCGGCGCGGTCGAGAAGATGTTGTTCGCGGGCCGTCCCCACCCGTCTGCATAGCCAGATCAACGGTGCCCCGGTCGATCCCGATCAGCCCGCGCTGACGTTCGAGGCTTTCGTGGCCGAGGTGCTGGCGTGGGTCGACTGGTGGAACACCCGACACCCGAGCACCCCAGTCCGGCGAGTCGCGGCACCGCAGCGTCCAGCCAGCTGGTCAGCGCGGCGGCGTCGTCGAGTTCGCGATCGATCAGATACAGCGCCTTCGTCGGGACGATCGCTCCGATCTCGGCGAGGACCGGCTTCAGATGAACCTCGCCGGCCAGCGCGTGCTGCCAGTCGCCGCCGAGCATCAGCGGGACCGCGACGACCCCGTCGAGTTGTCCGGCGCCGAACCGGTCGAGAAACAGTTTCAACAACCCGGTGTAGGTCGCCTTGTACGTCGGACTCGCGAAGATCGCCAGCGAACTCGACGTCACGACCTGCACCGCGTCGACGACCTCCGGAGCCGTCCAGTCCAGGCCCACGCCACTGTGTTCCTCGCCTCCGCCGAAGCCCGCTGGGCCACCGGCTCGCTGCTCACCGTCGACGGCGGCTACGCCGCCCCCTGACGTAAGGACGTGAATCACCATGGGTAACAGACTTGCCGACAAGGTCGTCGTCGTCACCGGATCGAGTTCCGGATTCGGCCGCGGCATCGCGAAAGCGTGCGCCGAGGGCGCGAAGCTGTCGACATCAACGCCAAAGGCACGTTCTTCGGCTCCCAGGAAGCCATCAAACAGTTCCTCGCTCAGGGAGACGGCGGGGTCATCGTCAACCTCGCCTCCGACGAGTCCAGCTACATCCACGGCGACCTGATCAAGGTCGATGGCGGCGAACCCTCTGCCGCTACTCCGTGTGACATCGCTGGACGCGGGTCGAGCCCACCATTCGGGCATCTGCCGCCATCACACCCGCCTCCTTCGCTTCCGGGCCCTTCGGTTCGTGCCGTCGGCGGCTCCGCGACGGCTGTCGGATGGATCAGCCAGTGGTCCCACACCAGAGTCTGTAATCAGATCGAGGGTGTGCCCTGATCAGAGGGCGCGGAGGATGTCTTCGACGCGGTCCTTGGCGTCGCCGAAGAGCATGGCGGAGTTGTCGCGGAAGAAGAGTGGGTTCTGCACGCCGGCGTAGCCCGAGGCCATGGAGCGTTTGAAGACCACGACGTTGTCGGCTTCCCATACGGTGAGCACGGGCATGCCCGCGATGGGGGAGCTGGGGTCCTCGGCGGCGGCGGGGTTGACGGTGTCGTTGGCGCCGATGACCAGCACGACGGCGGTGTCGTCGAAGTCGTCGTTGATCTCGTCCATTTCGAGCACGATGTCGTAGGGAACCTTGGCCTCGGCCAGCAGGACGTTCATGTGGCCGGGCAGCCGCCCGGCGACGGGGTGGATGCCGAAGCGGACGTTGACGCCGCGCTCGCGGAGTTTGCGGGTGAGTTCGGCGACGCCGTACTGGGCTTGGGCGACGGCCATGCCGTAGCCGGGGGTGATGACCACGGAGTCGGCCTCGGCGAGCAGTTCGGCGACGCCCTCGGCGGTGATCTCGCGGTGATCGCCGTAGTCCTTGTCCTCCGACGGGCCCGCTTCGATACCGAAGCCGCCGGCGATGACGGAGATGAACGAGCGGTTCATCGCCTTGCACATGATGTAGGACAGGTAGGCACCGGAGGAGCCGACCAGGGCGCCGACGATGATCAGCAGGTCGTTGTTGAGCAGGAAGCCGGAGGCGGCTGCGGCCCATCCCGAGTAGCTGTTCAGCATCGAGACCACGACGGGCATGTCGCCGCCGCCGATGGAGGCGACCAGGTGCCAGCCCAGCGCCAGCGCGACGACGGTGACCAGGATCAGCAGCCACAGGGCGGGGTCGATCACGAACCACACCGTCAGCACCACGAACAGCACCAGCGCGCCGAGGTTGAGGAAGTTCTTGCCCGGCAGCATGAGCGGGGTGGACTTGATCCGCGCCGACAGCTTCAGGAACGCCACGATCGAGCCGGTGAAGGTGACCGCCCCGATGAACACCCCGATGAAGACCTCCGCGGAGTGGATCCCGGAGAGGTCCTGCGCCTCGAGCAGCAGCGCCTCGGCGCTGTCGGGGTCGGCCTCGACGTGCAGGTAGCCGTTCCAGCCGACCAGCACCGCGGCCAGACCGACGAAGGAGTGCAGCAGCGCGATCAGCTCGGGCATGCCGGTCATTTCCACGACGCGGGCGCGCCACAAGCCGATCGCCGCCCCGACCAGCATCGCCGCGGCCAGCAGGGCGAAGCCGATGCCGGTGATGTCGCGGTCGATCGCCAGGGCGATGGTCGCCAGCAGCGCCAGCGCCATCCCGGCGATGCCGAACGTGTTGCCCGCCTTCGCGGTCTCGTGCTTGCTCAGACCCGCGAGGGCAAGGATGAACAGCAGCCCCGCGACGATGTACGCCGCCGCCGCGGCGGTCTCTATGGTCACCAGATCAGACAAGTCTCAGACTCCTGGGTCGGCCGCGTGTCAGCTGCGGGAGAACATGGCGAGCATGCGGCGGGTCACCGCGAACCCACCGAAGACGTTGATGGAGGCCAGCAGGATCGCAACGACCGACAGCGTCGTGATGACCACGTCGTCGTGCCCGATCTGTAACAGCGCGCCGACCACGATGATCCCGGAGATCGCGTTCGTCACCGACATCAGCGGCGTGTGCAGCGCGTGGTGCACGTGCCCGATCACGTAGTAGCCGATCACGATCGCCAGCGCGAACACGGTCAGGTGCGGCAGCAGCGCCGGCGGCGACAGCGCCGTCAGCACGAACAGCAGCGCTGCGGCCACCGCGACGAACCCGAACCGCCTCGACGCCGACATCGGCTGCTTGACATGCGACTCGACCTGCTTCTGCGGCGCCGACGCCGGCGCGGCCTGACCGGCCGGTGCCGCGGACACCTGCACCGGCGGCGGCGGCCAGGTCAGCTCCCCGTCGCGGACCACGGTCATCGACCGCTGCACGACGTCGTCGAAGTCCAGCACCAGCCGGCCGTCCTTGCCCGGCGTCATCAGCTTCATCAGGTTCACCAGGTTCGTGCCGTACAGCTGCGAGGCCTGGGTCGGGAGCCGGCCCGCCAGGTCGGTGTAGCCGATGATCGTCACGCCGTTGGCGGTGAGCACCTTCTTCCCGGCCACGCTGCCCTCGGCGTTGCCACCGTTGGACGCCGCCATGTCCACGATCACCGACCCCGACGTCATCGACGCGACCATCTCGCCGGTGATGATCCGTGGCGCCGGCCGGCCCGGGATCAGCGCCGTGGTGATGATGATGTCCACGTCCTTGCACTGCTCGGCGTAGAGCTCGGCCTCGCGGGCCTTGTAGTCCTCGCCCATCTCCTTGGCGTAGCCGGTCGCCGACACCTCGACCTCCGGCGACTCGATGGACACGTAGTCCCCGCCCAACGAGCGCACCTGGTCGGCCACCTCCGGGCGCGGGTCGGTCGCCCGCACGATCGCGCCCAGCGAACCCGCGGCACTGATCGCCGACAGGCCCGCCACCCCGGCACCCACCACCAGCACCTTCGCCGGCGGCACCTTGCCCGCCGCGGTCACCTGCCCGGTGAAGAACCGGCCGAACTCGTGCGCCGCCTCCACCACCGCGCGGTAGCCCGCGATGTTCGCCATCGACGACAGCACGTCCAGCGACTGCGCCCGGCTGATCCGCGGCACCGCATCCATCGCCATCGCCGTGATCGGCCGACGACCCAGGTCCGCCACCAGGTCCGGGTCCAGCATCGGCGACAACAACGACACCAGCGTCGCGTGTGGCGACATCGCGTCGAGCTGCTGCTTGGACGGAGGATTCACACCGAACACGATGTCGGCCGCCACCGCGTCCCCGATGGTCGCGCCGGCCTCGACGTACGCCCCATCCGAGAAGCTCGACAACGCACCTGCGTCCGACTCCACGACCACCTCGTAGCCCAGCTTCAGCAGCTGCGCGACCGTCGCCGGGGTCGCCGACACCCGCGTCTCGCCGGGGCGGGCCTCTTTGATGACTCCGATGGTCGACGCGCTGCTTTGTGGGACGTTCCCTGCCTCGGTGGTGGACGCGCTCGTCGTTTGACTCATGTGCCCTCAGGCCTCTCCTGGTGTGGTTGGGCTGGTTCTGGTCAGCGGTTGGCCTTCGCAGCGCTCCAACTCCAGGCGTAACGCCCGGAGTTGGTCCTTCTCCGCAGGGCGAGCCTGAGGAGTACGTCGGTCCAAGGTGTAACACGCTACTGTCTGAGACTTCATGCCGGAGCGTCAGTAGAGATTCCCATATCGACGTCAGTAGCACGCTGCTTCATGATCGCTCGCGCGTGCGGGTCTGGTCGTCCCGGCCGAACACCCTGGCGCGACGGATGGGTCCTATACGCCGGAGTCCTCGCCCGCGCCTTCGAATGACCCGACGCGACCAGCGCGTTCTCGGGATCCGGTCGCGGTATCGATGCCGCGTCCGCGCGCTCGACCAACTCCAGCTGCACCGAGCGATCCGGCAGCGCAAACACGGTCCCGCTGTATCCGGCGTGATCGCGAAAGTCGAAGAGCACGGTCAATCCGAGCACGTCCCGGTAGAACGCGGTGCACTCGGCGGGGCGGCGTCGGCCGGGCGAACCGCACCGATCCGGCGGGCGGCTGCGATGGCCAAGTGGTCGGGCCGCCGCTGCGCGGGTGGACGCCGCCCAGGTCGAGCTCGAACCAGACCTGGTCACGCAGCGCGATGGCGTCGACCTCGATCGGTCGGAGATACCCGTTGTGCCGCCCGAACACGTCGCGCACCACTCGGCTCATCCGGAATCTGCACCGTTGGTAGCAGCGCAGCACCCCGACGTCGGCGGTCGCGGTGGCCAGCAGAGTGGGCTACAGCCCGAGCGCAACCAGCCCGGCCGCGAGCGCCAGCGCGGCCGCGATCGGTCGGATGAGCCGCGGCCCCAGGAGCGGGAGAGCCTCGGCGACGACGATCGCGGTGAGCCCCGCCATCCAGGCCAGCGCGCCGCGCTCGACGAGGGCCATCGCCAGCATGATCGGGCCGCACGCCACCAGGCACCGTGTGGCTTGCTGGATGCCGTAGCGGGCGCAGGCGGCGTCGGCGCGGGGCCCGAGTGGAGGCAGTGGCACCGTGCGGCGACATGCGAACAGCGCCCGCCGCTTTGCCGGCGTGAGCTGCCAGATAGCCGCGCCGGCGAGGGCGGCGACAAGGAGCAGTGGGCCATCGATGCCCAACCCGACACGGAGCCCGCCGAGCGCCGGGATCGCGACAAGACCCACGAGGACCCAGCCTGCGACGAACACGCCGAGATAGATCGCGATCGCGCGCGGGCGCCGGACCCGCAGGCTGTTGTACGCCACATGACGAACGGCGGGCAGCGTCAGCGGAACCATCATCGCCACGCACATCACGGCCCAGCCCACCAGCGCCTCGACGAGCGACGTTCCCCCGCCGGCGGGATGACCGAGATGCCCGGCGTGCTCGCCGTGTGCCGCGTGCGCTCCAGCTGCGGGTGCAGTGGGACCGGTGGCCAGCGACATGCAGGCGAGCGTCGCCCACGCAACGAGCACGGCAAGCGTGGCCGGCCATTCGGGCCGCCAGGCCAGCGCGGTTGCCAGCCGACGCCCAACGGCGGGGCTCCGCGGCATACTCATGCCACGAACAGGCTGACCCGACCGATTGTGATCGGCGTGACCGGTTCGTCGGCTGCCTCGAACTCCGTCGGCCAGGTTTCGCCGGGCGGGGGCATGATCCGGATCGGCTCGAACTCCACAGTCACCGCCCGCGGATCCCACGCCGCGCTTCGGTGCAGCTCCTCCACTGCGGCCGTCGCATCGAACGTGTGGCGGAAGCCGGGAGCGCCCTCGTGCGGGCGATCCGGATCGTTCATCTCGGTGATCCCGAACAGCGACACGTTGCCGACGTGTCGCCGTTCCCCGGACGAACTCATGAGGTACACCGCGTACGCGAGCCCCGGATCTTGCACGGCCTGGATGTCCTCGACGCTCAGGTAGACCCGCCGGCCCGCACCGGTCGCAGCCGCGTCGAGCATCTCCTCGGAGGTGGCCGGCACGGTCAGCCCGACGGATTCGGTTGCGCCGGCGAGGACGAGCGGTTGCTCGGTGGCGGCCGCCAGCTCGGGTGGTCCAAGCGGCTCGGGAGTGGGCTCGGCTTCGGTCGGCATAGGGGCGGCGGCTACTAGGGCGTCGTCGTAGATATAGCCCAGCTGGGCGGCCGTGTCAACGACGTCGGCGCCGGTCATCGTGACGGCCGCGCCGTTCTCGTCCCGGAACGAGAACGAGGTGTTCAGCCAGGTCGACTGGGTCGGGTTCGCGCGCCCGCCGCCGAGCGCGAGCCAGGTGTTCCAGAGCCGGTCGATGTTGGCGTGGTGGAGCCAAAAGATGGGATCCAGCGCGGCGCATCGCGGATCGGTCATGAGCCCGCCCGCGCACGCGCCAGCCTGCGGCCCGCCGATCGTCGGGTGCATAACGTTGTGCGGCGTGGTCTCGAGGGCGCCCAGGTTGCCGAACCCGCCGAAGTGGGCTGGACCGACCCGGCCGCCACCGAATCCGGTCAGCGGGGACGGGGGTGCGAACACGGTCTCCGCCATCGCCGCGCTGCTCGACGTCGCGGTGGCGGGTACCTGACCGCCCGCCATGAGCGTGGCTCTTCGTCCGGGCGACGCGACGGACAGTGGGTTCGCCGTGCCGTCGGGAAGCGTCGACATCCGGAACGCAGGCGGGAGCGTGTTGAACGGGAACGCCCGGTCGTAGTTCCAGTACGGCAGCGCGAAGTCGGCCGGTCCACCGGCGTCGATCACCGCCTTGCGCACGATGCGCTCGAAGAAGTACAGGTACATGCGATGCCAGGACAGGAAGAACCAGCCCTGGTGCTGGCACGAATTGAACGGCGCGCCGGGCGGTGGTGCCGTGAAGCTCGCGTGGATTCCGGCCTGGTACGCCCAGCTCGTCGGGTCCGCTGCCGGGCGCGCCTGCATCACCTGGACGGCCTTCGCGTAAGCGAGCGTGATCGGGTCGAAGGTCGTGCCCGACTGCAGGCTCCACGCCTCGCGCCGGACGAACACGTTCGCGGCGCTGTCCCACCATCGGTGCCAGAGCGCGCTGTCGGTCCCGGCGGCGAACACGTCGATGCGGCCGGGTCCCCACGACACCGCCGCCGGGCCCGAGGTCAGGATGCCGGCGAGGCTCTCCCAGTTGCTCCAGCCGTTGTCGAACCAGCGGTGCCAGAGCGCGCTGTCGGTTCCGCGTGCGAAGACGTCGATGCGGCCGGGTCCCCACGAGGCGGCCGCGGGCGAGCTCGTGACGATCCCGCCGACGCTCTCCCAGTTGCTCCAGCCGTTGTCGAACCAGCGGTGCCAGAGCGCGCTGTCGGTCCCGCGTGCGAAGACGTCGAGCCGGCCGCTCGCCCATGAGCAGACCGCAGGCTCGGAGGTCAGGATGCCGCCGAGGCTCTCCCAGTCGCTCCAGCCGTGGTCGAACCAGCGGTGCCAGAGCGCGCTGTCGGTTCCGCGGGCGAA
>DATDBL010000301.1:0-2072 GCA_036524855.1 Aldersonia sp.
TGGCTGCAGAACCCGGAGAGCGACATCCGGTTCAGCCTCGACGCGTTCCAGCTGATCCCGCAGGACCTCGCCCGACGGCTGACGCTGAGCCAGACCGTCGACATGGTCCGGGTGGCCATGGAGTTCTTCGAGCAGTGGCTGCCCGCCCTCGCTCGCAACGAGCGCCAACTCGTCGCGCTCACCGAGGCGGTGCTGCGCTACGGCCGGGAACTCGGCTTCGCCGCCGCGTCGGTTTATGCGGCGGCGGCGGAGTCACGCGGCGCGTGGGACACCCGACTGGAAGCGTTGGTGGTCGACGCGGTGGTGCGCGGCGACACCGGTCCGGACATGCTCTCGCGCGCCGCGACCCTGAACTGGGACGCCAGCGCGCCGGCGACCGTCCTGGTCGGCACCCCACCGGAGAATCAGGGTGTGTCGGTGGTCGGGTCGGTGCACGCGGTGGCGCACAAGCACGACCGGGCAGCACTCGCGGTGGTGCAGGGCTCGCGGCTGGTGACGGTCGTGAGCGGCAACCTCGCCGACGGCAAGGCCGGGATCCAGTTCGTCAAGGAACTGCTCGACGTGTTCTCCGACGGCCCGGTCGTGATCGGGCCGACCATGCCGGTGCTCGGCTCGGCACACGCGAGCGCCGTGGAGGCACTCGCCGCGATGGAGGCGGTCGTGGGGTGGCGAGGTGCACCCAGACCGGTGCATGCTGCCGAGTTGCTGCCGGAGCGCGCACTGCTCGGTGATGCCGCCGCGGTGACCGCGATGATCGAACATCTGGTCGTTCCGCTGGCGGCCGCGGGGTCCGCGCTGGCGGAGACGTTGGACGCGTATCTGGACTGTGGCGGGGCCGTCGAGACGTGCGCACGGCAGCTGTTCGTCCATCCCAATACTGTCCGATACCGACTAAAGCGAATCAGCGAGATCACGGGTCGGGACCCGACCAACCCCCGGGACGGTTACGTACTCCGTATCGCCGCAACCCTTGGTCGTCTGACACAGATGCGTAACGATTCGAGAGGCTCTGTAACTTCAGTCACACCTCTATCAGGTGCTGGACGGCCGACGTAACGCATCTCACGATGGTCACGATCGCCCGCATCCACGTGGGTTTTTGTGGGAACCCGACAAAAGCTCGCCGGAAGCTTCATGTCGACCGACACTCCGGAAGCGGAGGACGCAGTGTTCCCTTGTACATGTGATTGCGCTGCTTGCTCCGGGACAGGGGTCCCAGACACCCGGCATGCTCACGCCCTGGCTGGAACTGCCCGGGGCCGCCGACCGCGTGTCGGTGTGGTCGAAGGCGTCCGGCCTCGACCTCGAGCGGCTGGGTACGACCGCCACTGCGGAAGAGATCACCGACACCTCGGTGACCCAGCCGCTGGTGGTTGCTGTCGCGCTGCTTGCCTTCGGTGAGCTGGAGACCAGGGGCCAGGCCCCGGCCGAGGCGATCGTGGCCGGCCACTCGGTCGGCGAACTCGCCGCGGCGGCCATCGCGGGAGTGATCTCGGCCGACGACGCGGTCGCCCTGGCCGCGATCCGCGGCTCGGAGATGGCCAAGGCGTGCGCCCTGGAGCCCACCGGCATGTCCGCGGTGCTCGGGGGCGACGAGGAGGCCGTGCTGGCCCGGCTCGCCGAGCTGGACCTCGTCCCCGCCAACCGCAACGCCGCGGGTCAGATCGTGGCCGCCGGCCGACTCGACGCGTTGGCCGAACTCGCCGCCGCGCCGCCGGAGAAGGCGCGGGTGCGCGCACTGCCGGTCGCGGGCGCGTTCCACACCAAGTTCATGGTGCCCGCACAGGATGCCGTGACCGCGGCCGCGTCGAATATCACGCCGTCGGACCCCACTCGCACCCTGCTGTCGAACTTCGACGGCAAGCCGGTCGAATCGGGTGCCGACGCCATCACCAAGATGGCCGCGCAGGTCACCCGCCCCGTGCGGTGGGACCTGTGCACCGCAACGATGCGCGAGGCAGCGGTCTCCGCGGTGGTCGAACTGCCACCGGCGGGCACCCTCGTCGGCATCGCCAAACGCGAGCTGAAGGGAACCCCGACGCTCACCCTCAAGACCCCGGACGACCTTGCCG
>DATDBL010000302.1:0-4761 GCA_036524855.1 Aldersonia sp.
CTACCTCGGCACGAACGCGATCTCGCTCGAACACGGCCTCACCACCTCCGACCCGGCCGTGGCAGCCGTGAAGAACACCGCGGTCCGCAGGGCACGACGGGCGATCCTGGTCACCGCGCACTCGAAATTCGGCCAGAGCAACTTCTGCCGCTTCGCCGAGATCTCCGACCTCGAGGCGATCGTCACCGGCACCGAACTCAGCGCCGACGACGCACGACAATACGGGGCACTGGGCCCGGCGGTCATCCGGGCATGAGGCGTCGGTGGTGGTGCTAGCCTTCAAATGGGGACCTGAACAATGCACTGTCCGAGAATGCGAAGGGGTGCTTCCGTGACCGTCGTCATCAGTGATCCGCGGCGAATGAAGCTCAGTTCTGTGATCGGAACAATCAGTTCCCGCCGACGCACACTCATTGTCATTGCGGCAGCCGTCAGCATTTCCCCGTTCCTACAGGCATGTTCGTCCGCGACCACCACCAACGATGCACCCTCGTCCGCTCCGAGCGCGGCCAGTCCCACCGAGCCTGTCGAGTGGAGCTATTCGGGCGACAATGGACCGGACCAATGGGGAGAAATAGCGGCAAGCTGTCAGTCCGGGACATCGAGTAGTCAATCACCCATCAATATCGACTCATCGAGTCTCGTGCCGGAATCACCACCAAATGCCGGTGCCGTCACACTGCACTACGTACCTACCCATTTCGAGGTCGAGAACACCGGACGCACAATCGAGGCCGTCCCCGATGACCTCGACGCCAACTCCATCACGATCGACGGCACGCGGTACTACCTCCAGCAGTTCCACCTACACACCCCCAGCGAACACACGATCACCAATCAGTCCTTCCCGATCGAACTCCACCTCGTCAACAAGAGCGAGGACGGCGCGATCGCGGTGCTCGGCGTGCTGCTCGCGGCCGGCGCCGAGAACTCCGCCCTCTCAGAACTCTTCACAAAGATGCCGACAACCGTGACCGATGAACAGTCGATGGTCCCGCTCGACGGCAAAATCGACCCGACCGATCTGATCCCGCCGAGTTCCGCGATTGCTCGGTATTCCGGTTCGCTCACCACACCGCCGTGCACCGAGCCGGTGCTGTGGAGCGTCTTCATGACACCCTCCACCGTCTCGGCCGGTCAGGTAGCGGACCTCCAGCAGATCTTCCCGGACAACCATCGCCCCACCCAGCCATTGAACGGTCGTGTGATCAATGAGGTTCAGGAGGGCTGAAGGACCAAATCGCGTGACCAGCGCCATGTCAGTCCCCGTTCTCGAGGTCGCCCTTCAGGGTGGCGACGACGGCGCGGGTCGAGATCCGGCCCTGGGCCACGATCCGGGCGCCGGACTCGCGGACGGTCGCCGCGAACGGCGTTATCCAGGTGCTCTCCCAGACGATCACCGCCGCGGCGTGCCCGGGATCGATCGCGGTGGAGGCATCCTCCACGTCCTTCACCGCGAGGATCTCGGCCATCTGCTCGCCCAGACCTGCGAGGCCGGGCTGGTGCAGGTCCTCGTACTCGAGCACGTCGAGCTCACCGCCCGGCTTTTTGCACACCACCAACAGATCCAGGATCCGCACCACCCCACGACGGACCAGCGAGCTGAGCTCACCGGCCAGATCGCGACCGAACGTCGTGTTCGCGGTGGGGAACTCGACGATCACGAAGTCGATCGGGCCCACCTCCGGCTCGGCCACGGCATACCTCCATCGACGATGCGGACCGGCGCCCGGCCGCCACATCTCGAGGTCCAAGGACGCCACCGCATCACAGCCTGCGATACGCGTGCGTGAGTGTCCTCATCCGGAACGGGTGAGTGTCGCGGACCGCATCACGCGATCGCCGGGGTGCGGACACTACGATCTGGCGGGTACAGGGACGGGGCCGGGAACTGCGATCGATCGGGAAGCACGGTGCAAGGGAGTGGACGAAGAGTTCACATCCGGACTGCGGCTGCGCGCCGCCAGCCCGGACGTGCCGCCGGGATTCGTGCGGCGCGAACGTCTGGACCGACTACTCACCCAGGGCGTCACCGGGCCGGTGACCCTACTCAGTGCCGGACCCGGGTTCGGCAAGACACTGGCCGTCGCCGCCTGGGTCCAGACCGGGAACACACCCGGCCCGGTCGCCTGGCTCGCCGCCGACGACAGCGACGACCCCCAGGGGTTCTGGACCAACATCCTGGGCTCGTTGACACTCGCCGATGCACTCCCGCACGACAGCGCACTGCGTGGACTCAGGCCGGCGCGAGACTTCGGCGCACCCGAGATGGCGCAGATCGTCGCCGGATTCGGGCAACTACCGGCCCCGGTCGTGCTGGTACTCGACGATCTGCACCGCATCACGGATGCCCGGGTGCTCACCTCACTGACCCAACTGCTCGACCACCAACCCGAACAGCTGCGACTGGTGCTCGTCACCCGCGCCGAACCCGCGCTCGGGCTGCGCCGGCGTCACCTGTCCGGCAGCGTCACCGAGATCCGTGCGGATGCGTTGGCGTTCACCGAGCCCGAGACCCGCGCCCTGTGCGCGCGCAGCGGGGTCGACCTGTCGCCGGTGCAGGCCGCGACGCTGTGGGACCGCACCGAAGGCTGGCCCGCCGGGCTGCGGCTGGTCCTGCTCGGGCTCGACCCGCACGATCTCGAAACGGGACTGCAGCGGGTCACCGGACACCGGCACAGCCACCTCGTCGCGGGCTACCTCGTGGAGGAAGTGCTCGAACAGCTCCCGCCGACCGATCGCCGGTTCCTGCTCGCGACCAGCATCGTCGAGCAGGTCAACGCCGACCTCGCGCGCACCCTCACCGGCCGCCCCGACAGCCACCGGGCACTCGAGAGCCTGGTCGCCCGCAACGCGCTCACCGTGCGGTTGCTCGATCGGCCCGACTGGTTCCGCTACCATCCGCTGCTGCGGCACCTGCTGCAGGAGCGCCTGCTCGCCGAACAACCCGACAGCGTGCCCGACCTGCACCGCCGCGCCGCCGACTGGCACACGAAAGCGGGCGATCCGATCACCGCGCTCGAACACCACGCGCGCGCCCACGATTGGCCCGCGCTGACCCGGCTGCTCGGCGCGGTCGCGTTGCCGCTCGTGCTCACCCCGCACGCCACCGAACTGGTCGCCGCCCTCGCCCCGGCGTACGCGCAAGCGGGCCGACACCCGAGCGCGGACACGCTGCTGGCCGCCGCGGTATGCGAGTTCAAGCAGTGCGACTACGAGTCGATGCGACGCGACACCGACGACGCCGACGCGTTGCTCACCGCGCACACCGGGCCCGTCGAGCCGACGTCGCGGATCCTGCTCGCCGTGCTCCGCACGGCCTACGCTCGCACCCACGACCCCGCCGATCTGGTCGAACGCGCCGAAGACCTCATCGCCACAGTCGACCGGATGCCGCGCGATCAACTCCCCGCCAAAGACGGCTACGCCGTCATTGCGGCCAACAACAAGGCGATCGGGCTGTTGCTGTCCGGGGACGTCGACATAGCCCGGGCGGAACTGCTGCAGGTGCGGACGCGCGCCCACAGAACCGGCATGGGCTTGGTGGAACTCGCCGCCAGCTCACACCTGTCTCTCGTCGACGTCGTCCTCGGACAGCTACCCGACGCGCGCCGAGCGACAACAACCGCGCTCGACCTCGCACAACGGCGCGGATGGACCCGGGAACCACAGGCACTCGCCATCTATGCCGCCGCCGCCCTGACCCACATAGCAGTACACGAGCTCGACCACGCTGAGGAATGGATTGCCCTCGGCCGCACCGCGCGACACCCCAACACCGACGCCGGCGCGCGCCTGATCCTCGAAATCGCTGCCGTCACGACGACACTCGCGCGTCGCGACGCCTACGCCGCGCGTGGGGCCGAACGACGACTCCGCGCTGCGCAGAACGAATCCGGCCGTCTACCCCCCATGCTCCATCGGTGGATCCGGGTCACGTACGCCGAGGTCGCGTTGGCCACCGGAGGTGAGCCCGCAACGATCCTCACCGCGATCTCCGACCCCGGCGCCGACACCGGATACGCCGCCGGACTCGAACGCATCGTCCGCGCGAAAGCGCACCTCGCGGCGAAGCAACCCGCCACCGCGATCGAAACACTCGACGCACCGGTCCGTTTCGCCGCTTCCCGCACGGTTGCCACCGAAGCGGCGCTACTGTCCGCGATCGCCGCCACCCACCTGCGCCGCGACGCCGCCGCGCTCGACCACGTGACCGAGGCCATCACACTGGCCCAACCGGTCGGACTCGTCGCGCCGTTCGTCGCGGCCGGACCACGCGTTGCGACCCTGCTCGACCGCTACCGGCACATCGTCGGCGACCACCCCGCGTTCACCCGCACGCTCGCCACCGCCTGCGCAATCACATTGCCCGACACGCGCACCGCCGGACCGGTCACCCTCACCGAGCGCGAACTCGCCGTCCTGCGCTACCTGCCCACCATGTTCAAAACCTCCGAGATCGCCGCCGACCTCTTCGTCTCGGTCAACACCGTCAAAACCCATCAGCAGGCGATCTACCGCAAACTCGGGGTCACCACCCGCCGCGACGCCGTCACCCGTGCCCGCGAATTCGGCTTACTCTAAGGGGTTCTCACGCTGGGGGTGACCACACCTCCCATTCTTATCTCGTCGGGACAGTGGACTGTTCGGTTCGGGACAGCGCCGGTGTGCACCGGGGGGTGTCTCGAAGTGAATAGTGAAAGTCCCGCCAAGATAAGTATTACCGGTTGTGGCGACTACTGTTGGGTCCATCACAGCAAA
>DATDBL010000303.1:0-11440 GCA_036524855.1 Aldersonia sp.
TGACCATCTCGGTCACCGGTGTCGTGCACTCGCACACCGGGCCTCCCGCGCCCGTCGTGCAAGCCGATTCCCTGACCGGACGCGTGCCGACGATCGCGACAGAAGCTCGATCCTCCAGGGTCGAGATTGGATAGCGGTCACGTCATCGGCATGTGGGATCCTCGAGCTGCCGAGGTCTAATGAGCCGGGCTCAGTCGTGGCCGTTCTTGTTCCAGAGCTGATGGGTAAGCCCGCTGGGGGAGGTGACGGTCTCGACGGTAAAACGGCCTTCGATGCCGCTCAAGCCCTCCCAGAGGGACACGCCGCGCCCGAGGGTGATCGGCACGATCACCAGGTGCATGAAGTCGATCAGGTCGGCTTGCAGAAATTGCCGCACGGTCGATGGGCCTCCGCCGATACGGACGTCGTGACCGTTGGCAGCTTCCTTGGCCATGCGCAGCACCTCATGGGGTGGCGCGTCCACGAACTGGAAGCTGGTTCCGTTGGGAAAGTCGATGTTGGGGTGTGGGTGGTGGCTCATGACGAACACCGGTGTTTGAAATGGCGGTTCGTCGCCCCACCAGCCCCGCCACCCGTCGTCGGGCCAATCTCCGGTTTGGGGGCCGAACTTGCGACGGCCCATGATCTCCGCGCCGATGCCCTGGCTCCACAGGCTGGTCAGGGCGCGGTCCAGGGTGACCGGGGCGTCTACCCGGTCGACCCCGTGGATGACGCGTCCGTCGAACCAATCGAATAGCCGTTCGGCATCGCCGATCGGGGCGTCGAACGTCACGTGCTCGCCGGCGGCGTAGCCGTCGAGGGAGATGTTCAGGTTGTGGATTCGGGTGCGGGGCATGGGCGACTCCTTCGATGATCGGATGGACCGGTTACACATAAGCCGACCGCCCCGCGAATCAGCCCACCGACCCGCCCGACGCTCCCCTCCGCAGCGACGTGATCGCCGGGTGGACGCCAGATTCTGATCACCGATCCCGCGGGCAATCTGATCGAACTCTTCCAACCGGCCGACCAGTTCGCCGCCACATCGCCCACCTGACTCCTGCCCGCCGCGCCATGCCGATCTGCTGGAACCCTGGGTGGGGCGTTTCGCCGGGTCTATCGGCCCTCGACCAAGGCGATGAGTTCTTCTCGGCTGGTTGTTGCCGGTCTGGCGGGAGGCGCGGAAGAGGTGGCCCTCGACGGTGCGGACGGACGTGGTGAGGCGGTCGGCGATTTCGCGGGTTGGACAGCCCAGTCGCGGCGCGAGGGTAATGATTTCGCGTTGTGGGGCGGTGATGGGCACGGGTGTGGCGTCGGCAAGCAGCGCGTGTCGGCACCGGTGTCGTCGGCAAGTCTGCGCGCGGCGGTCGTGGCGGTGAGAGCGGCGCCACGACGGGCTCGGCCGCGGTACACCACGGCGTCGGCGGCAGCGACCCGGTCCCCGCGGCGATCGCGGAGTCAGCCCGTACTCGTAGCGCGTCGAGGACGGCGGCCACGCAGTGGTAGGGCCGCGCGAGCCCGAGATCGGTCGCGGTCTCGCGAACGGAGACCAGCTCCGCTTCGGCTCGCTCGATTTCCCAGTTGCGGGTCAGGATCGCCGCCCTGTCAACGGTGATCAGCACCCGAGCCTGCTCGGTAGGTGCGGTGGCGATCAGGCTGGCGTTGACCGCGAGCGCTTCGTGTAACCGGTCGCAGTTCGTCAACGCGTTGACGTGCATCCATTGGGCCGGCTCGCCTCCACCGGCGTCGACCGCCTTGCGGGCGAGTCGCTCCGCGGTTGTCGGGTCCATCAGCCGCAGCGCCGCCGTCGCCCCGTCGACGAGCAACTCCGGGCGCGACGCCGTGTCCGAGTCGGCGAGTAGGACGGCGCGGCGCACGATCGAAACCGGATCCGGGTGATCGTGCAGCGGTGGCAGTTTCGCTGCCACCGTACCGCGTAGCTGCCGCAGCCGTAAGGTTCCCGCACGGATACGGCGGATCTCACCGAACATCGGATGCGCCAACCGGGCCAGCGGCGGATCTGCCGCAGCGTCGACTGTTATCAGGCCGTGCGTCTCGGCGGCGTCGATGGCCGACGCCCCGGCGATCTCGGCCAACACGCCGAGTTCCACCGGATCGCTGACCGCCAGGACATCGCGGACCTCGCGAACCGGTTCGAGCTGCTGGCCGACGGTCGCGTCGACCAACTCCGCGAGCGTCGCCGACACCTCCAGCTGCGGATCCCCCACCCACGCGCCGCCAGCACTACACCCGCGGCGTCGGTACTCGCCGCGATGAGCGCGACCTCCTCGACGCGGCCCGTCAGCGGCCATCCGCCCGTCACCACGGGATTGACGGAGGTTCGGATGCTCATCGGCGGTCGCGCGACCGAGCCGCCGCGAGTTTGGCCTCCGCCACCCGGATCAGGGTGCCGATGGCTTCCGGCTCGATCCCGAGAATCTCGGCGATCACCCGATCCGCGACACCGGCGTCACGCAACCGCAGCGCCTCCGAATACGGCAACGGCAACCGATCCAACGCCGCCCGACGATGCTCATCTGTGTTCACCAGATGATCGTGTACTGCAATCGGCTCGGGAACTGAGGTAGCCCGCTACCCCAATCCCGGAAACGCGATCCGTCCCCGCGATCGAACTCGTCCGCTGCTTTCGTCGACCTCGTCCACGATTCCCTGCCGTTCGTGATTGGGGCCTTCCGGATCAGAGCTGCGCGCAAGGCGGACACTATGATCCTGACGGAGACCGCAGCATCAACGGCTACCGGATGATCGAGCGCCCATCCGGTCGGCGGTGCTCGCCGAGTAGCCCGGCGGCGATGTCGAACTGGCTTGTGGTGAAGGGGGTTCTGCCGTGAACGGATTCCGCGTCGGTTTCTCCGACCCGACCATCAACACCCGATATGGTCCCGACGCGCTACTGCGCGTCAACTATCTCACCGCGGTGGCCAACCGGGTGGACTCGTTCTGGCTCGGCGATCACCTCAACGGCGTGTTCCCGGCCTCGTTGTGGACACCGCGGCATCTCGGCGTCACGCGCCTGGCACCGCACGGGGATGCGGTGACCGAACCGTGGACGATGCTCGGGCATCTGGCCGGACGCAGTCGGCTGGCCCGGTTGCGGCTGGGCATCGGCGTGACCGATGCCGGTCGCCGCCATCCCGCGGTTACTGCCCAGGCGGCCGCCACGCTGCATCTGCTGACCCGCGGGCGCGCGATTCTCGGGATCGGCCCAGGCGAACGCGAAGCCAACGAACCCTACGGCGTGGACTGGACTGCACCCGTCACCCGGTTCGAGGAGGCGGTGGCCACCATTCGCGCATTGTGGGAGTCGGACGGGCGCCTCGTCGACCGTGACTCCGCCCATTTTCCGTTGCGTAATGCCGTCTTCGCGCTGCCGCCCTACCGCGGGAGCCGCCCGGAGATCTGGGTCGGCGCCCACGGTCCGCGGATGCTGCGGGCGACCGGCCGATACGGCGACGCGTGGTATCCGGCGTTCCCGCAGCGCCCGCAGGACTACGAGCGGCGCCTGGAAGTGGTGCGGGCAGCCGCCTCCGACGCGGGGCGCGATCCGATGTCGATCTTGCCGGCGCTGTTTATCCTGGTGTACACCGGACGCGACCGCGCCGAGGTCGACGAGGGCCTCTCCAGCCACATCGCCAAGTGGCTCGGCGTCTGCGCGTCCGCGGACATGTGGCGGCGTCACGGGGCCACCCATCCGCTCGGCCCCGACTTCGCGGGCATGCAGGACCTGATCCCGCAGACCGTCGACGAACACACCGCCCTGTCCTACACCACCCAGGTTCCGGACGGTCTGATGAGGGAGCTGTGCCTGCACGGCACCCCTGCCGAAGTGCTCGAGCAGGCGGCGGAGTGGCGCGACCGGGGCGTGCGCTACCTGATCGTCGCGAACGCCAGCACCCTGCGACCCAACCTGCGTATCGGCATCGCGGCGGGGCTGCCGTTCGCCAGAATCCTTCGTGGACTGCGCAAGTTGTGAATCCACACAGCCACCACCCGGGTCAGCTATTCGAGCGTTTCGCGAGGCGCCTGAGTCGGTCGGGCTGTTCCCAGTGCTGTGTGATCCGCATCCGGCCTGCCCCGGTCAGGGAGATGTTGGTGTTCGGCATCTTCCGCACGAACCGTTTCTCGCTCGCCACCAGCCCGGCCTCCTCGAGCTTGGTGAGGCGGCTGGACAGGTTGCCCTTGGTCAGCCCCGTCGCGCGCTGCAGGAAGACGAAGTCGGCATCGGTCACCGAGGAGAGGACGGTCAGGATCGCCAGCCGGCCGGGTTCGTGAACCAGCCGGTCGAGCACCGGCTGGGGCTCAGGCTCGGGCATTGTCTTCTGTGCCGTCGAGGCCCGCGGGAGCACCGAAGGTGCGGACGAAGAGCAGGTGGTCGAAGACGCCGTTCACCATCATCGCCACTCCCACGGTCGCCAGGCCGATGTTGCTCGGATCCGCCCCGTCCCACAACGGGATCGCCCCCACAGCCAGAATGGTCCCCCAGATGATCACGTGGTGTGCCTTGAGGGCCCGCCCGGCGGCGTAGGCGAGGAGCACGACCAGGGACATGGTCACCGCGGTCGCGTTGACCGGGAGTCCCAAGGACCAGCTCGCGTTGCTTCGCAGCAGGGTCGAGCCCCCCACGACTACCACGATTGCGAGGACGACAGCGACAGCGGCACGTGCCTGTTGCGCCGCCGCAACTGCACCTCTGTCAACTCAGGGCCTGGGCCGCTACAGCTTCCGTGCCGTCCAGCCCGGCGAGGGCTTGCGGCCGCTGCGCGACCCGGACACCGCCGATCCCGAGTGGAATGATCCGGGCGTATTCCCCGGGCCGGACCTACGTGGGGGCGACGTTCACTACGACCTTGCCGCGCGCGTGCCCACCTTCGAGGTAGCGGACGGCCTCGGGGATCTCGGCGAACGAGTAGCGGCGGTCGATCGTGGGTCGCAGTTTTCCGGCCGCGACCAGAGAGTTGAGCTGGTCGAGGTCCTTGCTGGTGACGTGCGCCGCGACCGTCTTGATCCTCCTGCCTCCGCGGACCGCAAGGCCGAGGTGCAGGCCGACCGAGGTGAACCCCGTGACAGCCGCCTTCCCCGTGGCTGCGAGCGCACCGCGCAGTTCGCCGACCGACCGGTTGCCGATCGTATCGAGGACGAGGTCATAGGTGCGGCCGGTCTTCGTGAAGTCTTCGTTCGTGTAGTCGATCACGTGGTCGGCGCCGAGCGAGCGCACGAGGTCGAGGTTCGACGTGCTGGTGACGCCGGTCACGACCGTGCCCGACGCCTTGGCGATCTGGACACCGAAATGGCCGACCCCGCCGGATGCGCCGTTGACCAGCACGGCCTGTCCGGGCCGAATCTCGTTGTGGTACCGAAGGCCTTGCAGGGCCGTCACCGCCGCCATCGGGATCGCCGCGGCCTCCTCGAAGGAGAGCGTGGGGGCCGCCGGCGCCAGCACGGCGACGGGTACCGCGACATACTCGGCGAACCCGCCGAAGCCGGTGTCGAGCAGGTTGGCGTAGACCGCGTCGCCGGGCTCCACGTCGGTGACGCCGGGTCCTACTGCCTCGCCGCGCCCGGCGATGTCGCAGCCCAGAATGGTCGCCTTCGGCTTGACGAGGCCGAGCGTCGCCCGCGCGAAGAGCGGCTTGCCCCGCAGACAATGCCAGTCCGCCGGGTTGACGGAAAGAGCGAGAACCTTCACCAGTACTTGGCCGGCGCCGGGCACGGGCGTGTCGATCTCGGCCAGCCGGAACACGTCCGGAGACCCGTATGTTTCGGAAAGGAAGGCCTTCACAGTGTCGCTCCGTTTCGCCGTCGTGTCTCGTCCCATTCTCGCCGAGAGCGAATTACCACAGCATGCCTCGCGAGATCGAGTGCAGATGTCCATGGCCATCTTGAACTGATCTGATGCAGTTCGGGAGAAGGCTCGCTCGGAATGGTCGGCACCGCGTTCGGAGATCCGCGCGCGGGTGGACAGCACGCGGTAGCGACGGTCGGCCGCGCGGAACCATCGGCCGGCCCATGGAACGACGGGTCAACCTGGATTCGGACCGTCACTCCCGAAGAAACCGCGTATGCACCCCGCGGTACCCGCAGATCAGCCCGAGCCGTGCCTGTCCGGACGTGTTCTGCGGGCTGTCGTGCAAGACGAGCCCGCTGTGCAGCGATGCCGCGCCCGGCTCGAGTTCGGCGACGATCAGCTCGGCGTCGTGGTCCACGCACGCCTCGTCCGCCCGCAGCCCGTAGTGGTGATCCACGTGCGGCAGCAGGCCGTTGCGGTGACTGCCCTTCCAGTAGCGGACCGCACCGTTCTGCGCCGTCGCCCGGTCGATGGAGATCCACAGATTGACGACGTCGTTCGGTTGGACGCGCATAAACGCGCAATCCTGATGCGGCGGGGCGGCGGAGCCGACCCGCGCATTCTTGTTGAACGTCTCCACCACGTACAGCTCGACGTCGTAGCCGACGACCCCGCGCACCAGATCCTTGAACATCGGCGAATTGCCGAGATCGCGGAAGTACTCGTCGATCTGATCCATGAAGTAGCAGCTTCGGATCGACTCGCCGTCGGACTCGTAGCGGACTGTCTCCTCGCGGATGTGCGGGGCCAGCATCGGCACCAGCTGGATGCAGTACCGATCGATGTTGCCGCGAACGTCGGCGAGGTCCTCGGGCGACAGCACCGGCGGAGTCTGCACGGTGCCGTCCTCGGCGAACCGCCGCGCCATGGTCGTGATGTCGAAGTCTTGTATCGAGGTGGTTCGAGTCACTGTTGATCCCTTCCGGTGTCGGCTGTCGAGACGCTCGAGTTCTGAACGCGAACGGCCCATCCGACGATCGGGCTCGCCGCCGCCATGGCGACGACGAATACCGCGGCCAAGGCGAGCCAACCGGCCGCGCCGAACGTGGTGATCAGCGCGATCACAACGATCGGGCCGAGCACCGTGCGCAGCGTCGTGCCGATCGAGAAGGCGCCGAGATGGGTGCCCTGGGAGTCGATGGGCGCGAGGTTGAACGCCAAACCCCATGTTGCGGCCGAATTCCACAGCTCGCCCATGGTCAGCACGACCGTGCCCGCCACCAGCAAGATCACCACCCCCGCGGTCGGCAGATTGTGGGTCAGGCTGAACGTGACGCACGCGGCGGCGAGCGCCGCGCCCGCGAACAATAGCAGGCGCCGCGCGCCCTCGACGGTGTCCGCCCGCTTGCTCGCCCGCACCTGCAGCGCCACGACGAGGAGCGTGTTCAGCCCGATGCACGCCACGGCCAGCGGCTTCGGCGCCGAGGTCTGTTCCACCACCCACACCGGCAGTCCGACGATGAGGATGCTGTCGCCGACGGCGATCGTGCCGCACACGATCCCGCACAACACGTACGGGTAGTTGCGCAGGCCCTCGCGTCGCTTCCGCTCGGCGGATACCGCGGGGCTCGGTGCGACCCGCGGCAGCAGGAAATAACAGCCGTAGCCGACGATCATCAGCGCCGCCACCACGACCATGAGCACGGAGTACGCCGCGCGCGTGTCCGCCCACACCGCGACGCCCGCCACCAGCGAGCCGACCGCGAAGCCGGCATTGAGGACGCTGCGCAGATAGGCCGAAACCCGCACCCGCCCTTCGGGTCCCATCAACGTGCTGGTCAGTGTGCCGCGGCAGACGAACGCGGCGCTCTCCGCGACACCGAGCACACAGATCAACGGCACAAACGCGGCGAACGACCCGACGAACAGCAGCGCGACCAGCGCGCAGACTTGGACGACGCCGACTGCCACGGCGACCTTGCGCGGGCCGAGCCGGTCCGCGAGTCGGCCCAGATACGGGTTGGCGACGATCGCCAGGCTCCCCGCGAGCGACAACCCGGCGCCGACCTGAGTCGGCGCCAGCCCGATCCCTCGGGTGAAGAACAGCACACTGCCGGACGCATATCCGCCAAAACCGACGCTCGTGATCAACGTCGACGTGGCCAGGACGCGCGCCGGTCCGTCCGGTGGCACCAGTCGGGCGAGCCGGCCGGTGGCGGGTGAGTCGATCGTTGCCACGAAGCTCATCGGACCGTCTCTCCAGGGTAGAAAATGCCGTCACCTGGTTATCGGTGTCGCGCCGGCGAAACGATCCCACCCTAGGGGTGGAAAGGCGCACCACCGGGATCGGGCGCGCCACCACCGGGGGGACTGGCTTCGGCGCCGGTGGTCGCCGAACTGTCCGGCAAGTAGCCGGCGGACGCAACCCCACCCAGGGCTGAGAAGGCCACACCGTCGGAGGCAACCGGTCACCGCTGGGTGGCTGGTTCACCGAGCCGCGATGCGCGAAATTCGAAGGACAAGCGACGCTGAGTGATCGAGGGAACGCCGATGACGTCACCACCCGCGGATTGCTATCGCCTTGGCAGGACGATCCACGAGGTCTTCCGCGCACGTGCCCGGGCCAATCCGCGCCACACGGCGTTGATCCACCGAGCCGAACGCGTCGACTACGGCGAACTGGATGCGAGATCCGATCAACTGGCGGCCGAACTGGTCGGCAGGGGGGTCGGTCCGGGACGGACCGTGCCGGTGCTGCTGCCGAGATCGCCGTTGCTGGTCGCGGTGCTGCTGGCGGTTCTCAAGACCGGCGCCGCTTACGCCGCGTTCGACCCCGCTTGGCCGAGGGAGCGTGTCGCGCGGCTGGTGCGCAAACTCGGTGCGCGCCTGGTGGTGACCGAGCCCGGCACCGACGTCGGTGAAGGCGTCACGGTCTGGTCGCCGGGGCTCCGCGCCGATTGGTCAGGTGAACCCATCTTCGACGAGGTCGGCGGCGACGACGCGGCGTGCGTGTTCTTCACCTCCGGCAGCACCGGCGAACCGAAGGGTGCGCTGTCGCCCCATGCGGGAACCGTGCGGCTGTTCGTCGATTGCCCGTTCGCGGAGCTCGGTTCGACGACCGTGATGCCGCAGGCCGCACCGTTGCCGTGGGACGGCATGACGCTGGAGTTGTGGGCGCCGCTGCTCAACGGCGGCACCGCGGTGCTGGCCGACCAGCCGTACCTCACGCCGCCGCTGCTGCGCGACCTCGTGGCCGAGCATGGGGTGGACACGGTTTGGCTGACCGCGTCGATTTTCAACATGGCGATCGAGGAGGATCCGGACTGTTTCGCCGGACTGCGCCAGGTGTTGATCGGGGGCGAGCGCCTCTCGGTCAAGCACGTCGCCGCGTTCCTGAGCGCGCATCCCGGGATCCGATTGGTGAACGGATACGGGCCCGTCGAAAGCACCGTGTTCGTGACGACACACCGGATCCGCGGGGACGACGTCGCGGACTCGGCCGGGATCCCGGTGGGCCGGGCGGTTCCGCGAACGGAGCTGTTCGTGTTGGACGGCGAGCGAGTCTGCGCCCCGGGTGAGCTGGGCGAGATCTGCGTCGCCGGTGACGGTCTCGCGCTGCGTTATGTCGCGGACCCGGCGACCACGGCCGAACAGTTCGGGTACACGACCCTGAACTCGCTGCCGACCCGCATCTACCGGACCGGAGACTGCGGTCTGCTCACCGCCGACGGCACGCTGTACGTCCACGGCCGGATGGATCGACAGGTGAAGATCCACGGTCACCGTGTCGAGCCCGCCGAGGTCGAGAGCGCGCTGATGGCCCTCACCGGGGTGGCGCGCGCCGTCGTCGAGCCGCGCCGCAACGCCTACGGCGCCGCCGTCGGTCTCGTCGGTTTCTATACCGCCCAGCAAGGCCTGACGCCGGAACGGCTGCGGGCCGGCCTCCTCGACCGGCTCCCCCCGTACCTGGTGCCCGCGCAGCTGCGCGAGGTCGAGCAGTTTCCGTACACGCCGAGCGGGAAGATCGACCACGCAGCGCTGCTCGCGCAGCTTCCCGCCGCCGCGCACCCGGTCCCGGACCGGCCGACCCCAGCGCCGGGCGACGACGTGCGCGCGCACGTGACGGCCGTCTTCGCGGACTTGCTCGGCATCGCCGCACCGCCGGCCGACACGTCGTTCTTCGCCCTCGGCGGCGGCTCGCTCGATGCGGGCCGGGCCTGCATCCGGCTGGGCGAGCGGCTGTCCCGACCGGTTCCGTTGTCCGCCTTCATGAGCGCGCCGACGGTCGACGGGCTCGTCGCGGTGCTGTCCGCGGAGGTCTCGGTGGCTGCGGAGGTCGCGGAGGATCCGGAGCAGGTCGAGCCCGGCGGGATCCGGCTCACGCCGTTGCAGGAGGCGTTCTGGACCGTGCAGAACCTGCGCCCGGCGGACCTGTCCGGCCACTGCCACATGCTGTGGTGGATCGACGGGCCGCTCGAAACAAAAACGCTGCGTGTGGCATTGGGCGATGTGCACGGGCGCCACGAATCGCTGCGCGCTCGCTACGTGCTCGACGCGGAGCCGGTCGCGATTCTGACCGACCCACATCCGGAGCCCGAGTTCCATCTGCTCCCGGACGACCCGGACCCCACCCAGGTCGAGAACGCCGTTCTCCGGCTGCTCGACCGTCCCCTCGACCTGGCGGCGGGCCTCATCTGGCGGGCGGTGCTGCAACGCTGCGGTGCGGACGGGCGCTGGCTGCTGGGAATCGTCGTGCACCACGTCGCTTTCGACGGCCGGTCCGAGCGGCTGCTCGCCGACGAGCTGAGCAGAGCGTATCGCGCGCGGCTGGCCGGCAATCCGCCCCGCTTCGAGGCCCCGGCGCCCGGCCTGTACCAGACGGCAGCCGAATTCGACGATCAGCTCGCGACCGCCGACCTTCCCGCCCAGGCGGCGTTCTGGCGGTCGCGGCTCGCGGCGGTGTCGCCGATCGACCTGCCGGTCGAGCCGAGTCCGCGGACGGGTCGCGACCGCATGACAAGCTGTGGCTTCGCGTTGGACGGCACGGCGTGGCAGGCGCTGACCGCGGTGGCCCGCGCCGCCGGGACCACGGTGATCACGCCGGCGCTGGCCGCCTGGGCCGAGACCCTGCGCGACGCAACCGGGCAGTCGGACTTCGGCATCGGCATCCCGGTGGACAAGCGCAGCACGACCGCGATGACGCGTGCCGTCGGCTGCTTCGTCGGCATGTCCTGTGTGCCCGCGGCTGGCCTGCTCAGCGGAAGCCTCGACAAGGCCGCCAGCACGATGCGAGAGGTGCTGGCCGCACAGGACGTCCCGCTCGTCGACGTCGTCCGCATGACCGGTCGCGGGTCGGCACAGCTGTACCAGACGATCCTCGCGCTGCAGCACGGTGGCCCGCTGGCACTCACGCTGTCCGACTGCACGACCGCACACCGGCGGCCGTCGCCACCCGAGCCGCTGTGCGACGTACTGGTCGAACTGTGGCCCACCGCCGACGGCACTGCCGGCGGCGTCGATGTCGAGCTGACGACCGACGCGGCACGGATTCCGGATTGGCTGGGACCGACGCTGGCCGAGAGCTTCCGCGCCGGGCTGCTTCGGTTGGCGAGCGGCTGAACCGATGCGATACAGACGGCTCGGCGGCGAGCTTCG
>DATDBL010000304.1:0-19117 GCA_036524855.1 Aldersonia sp.
GGCTCCGGGGTCGGTGAGTGACTCCCACTCGTCGAGCAGGCTCGAGTCGACCTGACGGATCATCTCGCCCAACCAATCGATGATGTCTTCGAGTTCCTCGGTGCGCGCTTCGGTCGGGACGGTTTGCCTCAGCGCGCGGTAGGCGTCGGCGAGGTAGCGCAGGACGAGGCCCTCGGACCGGGTAAGTCCGTAATGGCTGATCAATTCGGCAAACGTCATGGCGCGTTCGATCATGTCGCGCACCACGGACTTGGGGGAGAGGGCGAACTCCGAGACCCAGGGGTGTCCGCCGCGGTACATCTCGAACGCGGGGAAGAGCAGGTCCGCCAGCGGCTTCGGCCAGGTGACCTCCTCGAGCAGCTCCATCCGCTCGTCGTACTCGATGCCGTCGGCCTTCATCTCGGCGATCGCCTCGCCGCGGGCCTTGTGCTGCTGGGCCAGCAGCAGCTGGCGGGGGTTGTCGAGGGTCGACTCGATCACCGACACGACATCCAGGGCGTAGCCGGGACTCTCGGCGTCCAGCAACTCCAGCGCCGCCAACGCGAACGGCGACAGCGGCTGGTCGAGCGCGAAGTCGCGCTGCAGGTCCACCGTCAGCCGGGCCCACCGACCGTCGGCGTCGGGTTCCGGAAGCTGCTGCACCACACCCGATTCCAGCAGCGCACGGTAGAGCCGGATGGCCTGCAGAATGTGCCTGCGCTGCGCCGCGCGCGGTTCGTGGTTGTCCTCGAGCAGATGCCGCATCGCGGTGAAGCAGTTGCCGGGCCGGGCGATCACGTTGAGCAGCATCGAGTTCGTCACCGCAAACCGGGACACCAGCGGCTCAGGCGGCGCCGCGACGAGCTTATCGAACGTACCCTCGCCCCAACTGACGAAACCCTCGGGTGCCTTGCGGCGCTGCACCTTTCGACGCTTCTTCGGATCATCGCCGGCCTTCGCGAGCGCCTTGGCGTTCTCCACCTCGTGCTCGGGGGCCTGCACTACGACGGTGCCCATCGTGTCGAACCCGGCCCGGCCCGCCCGCCCCGAGATCTGGTGGAACTCGCGGGCCCGCAACTGCCGGGTGCGCACGCCGTCGAACTTCGTCAGACCCGACAGCAGCACGGTGCGGATCGGCACGTTGATGCCGACGCCGAGGGTGTCGGTGCCGCAGATGACCGCGAGCAGGCCCTCCTGCGCGAGTCGCTCCACAAGCCGCCGGTACTTGGGCAGCATGCCGGCGTGGTGCACGCCGATGCCGTGCCGGACCAGGCGCGAGAGTGTCTTGCCGAACCCGGTGACGAAGCGGAATCCGCCGATCGCCTCCGCGATCGCGTCCTTCTGTTCCCGGCTGGCGAAGTTAACACTCGTCAGCGCCTGCGCGCGTTCCAGCGCCGAGGCCTGGGTGAAGTGCACGACGTACACCGGCGCCTGATGGGTGCTCACCAGTTCCTCGATGGTCTCGCCGATCGGGGTGCGCGCGTAGCTGAACATCAGCGGCACCGGTCGCTGCGCCCCGGCGACCACGGCCGTCTCGCGTCCGGTTCGGCGGCGCAGGTCGCGGGCGAAGAAATCGACGTCGCCGAGCGTCGCCGACATCAGCAGGAACTGGGCCTTCGGCAGTTCCAGCAGGGGCACCTGCCAGGCCCAGCCGCGGTCGGGTTCGGCGTAGTAGTGGAACTCGTCCATCACGACCTGCGCGACGTCGGCGTCGGCCCCCTCCCGCAGCGCGAGGTTCGCGAGGATCTCCGCCGTCGCGCAGATGATGGGGGCGTCCGCGTTCACGGCGGCGTCACCGGTGACCATGCCGACCCGGTCGGCGCCGAACACCTCGCACAACGCGAAGAATTTCTCGCTCACGAGCGCCTTGATCGGTGCCGTGTAGAAGCTGCGGACCCCGGCCGCCAGCGCCGCGAAGTGCGCCCCGACCGCGACCATCGACTTTCCGGACCCGGTCGGGGTGGCGAGGATGACGTTGTTTCCGGTGACGAGTTCGATCAGCGCCTCTTCCTGCGCCGGGTACAGCGTCAGGCCCTGTTCGCCGGTCCAGCCGGAGAAGGCGTCGAACAGCGCGTCGGGGTCGGTCCCACCGGTGGTGGCGAACTCGTCGATCAGGGTCGGCAGCGGCACGCAGCCAGGCTAGTCGCGTGCTGCTCACGTGGTGCGCGCCGCGCATTGCGGGCATCGGTCGCGGCCTGCGCACAACGTGCGCGGCGGGGTGGAACCATTTGCCGAGAGCGTGCGTCTGAGAGGGTGTGCGCATGAACACTGTGGTCCGGGCGGGTATCGCCGGGGCAGCGTGCATGCTGGTGTTCGCGGTGGTCGGGTGCGGCTCGGAGACCGTGCAGGGGAGCCCGACCCCCGCGACGCAGGCGGGCCAGCCGGCGTTCGATCCATGCTTGTTGCCCGATGCGGCGCTGGTGGCGGCGGGGGTGGATCCGGCGACGAAGGATCCGGACTTCTTCGGGGTTCGCTTGCAGGGGTGGAACCTCTGTGCCTGGGATGCAGACTGGTACTTCCTCGGCGTCGCCGCGATGACGCACAGCGTCGACGACGTGCGGGCGAACCCGAAGAATACCGAGATTGCACCAGCAGTCGTTGGCAACCGGGATGCGTTCACCTATCGCGAAGTCAGCGACACGGATCGGAAGTACTGCGATGTCGCGTTCGGGAGCTCGGACGGCACGATCCTGATCATGGTCGACACGAAGGGGTCGCGACACGCGGTGGAAGATCCCTGCGTCGTGGCCACACGCAGCGCGAACGCGCTGGATCCCTACCTTCCCCAACCGTAAGGAGTGCACCTATGACGACCCCAGTCTTCGACGAATCCACCCTTCGATCGCTGACAGCGCTGGCGGATTCCGGCGACTTGCGCTTGGCCGACGACGTCGCATCCGCCTGTGTGCATGCCTGCGCCACGCTGATCGACGAGCTGGAAGTGTTGCAGCGCCGGTCTCGCCACATTTCGACCCGCGATGCCTACGGCATCCTGGCCTCCGCGCAACAACTCGGGTTGAAGTTCGAGACCAAGGCCATCGGCCCCGGCGGTCTCTACGACGTCCTGCAACAACACATCGACACCGTCACCCAGCTGCGCGACCTGTTCGAGAAGGCCGGCCGCGCCTACCGTGAAGCGGACGAGCGTGCCGCCGACATGATCGCGACCGGGACCGAGGGCCCCTGACCGAGTCGGAGTTGCCGGGCACGCGTGCAGGCCGCGCACCGTCTGCACGCGTCGCGCATGGTGCAGCGTGAGCGGCGCGTGGAGAACGTGCGCGGTGTGGGTGAACCACGCTCTAGTGGCCACCGCCCGCAGCCAGGCTCAGGTGGCGCTGCGTTCGTCCTCTTCCATGACCGTCATCGCCGCCAGACGCTCGGTCGGCGTGCCGGACAGGTGTTCCTCGCCCGACCCCGACGCCAGCAGCGAGCGCCAGCGGTCGACGTCGAACTGCGCGCCCGAGGTGGAGTCGACGAACTTGCGGATCAACGCGATGAACCGCTCCGGTTCGTCGCGGAAGGGAAAATGCCCGGCCCCGGCGAAGATCTCGAGCTGGGAGCCGGGGATGGCGGTGTGCACCAGATGCGCGTGCGACGCCGGGATCACCGCGTCGGACCCGCCCCAGATGATCTGCACCGGAAACCGCTCGTACAAGTAGGCGCGGTCGAGCATGGTGATCGCCTGCCCGCGCCAGTCCACGGCGGCCCGCAGCGTGCGCAGGAACGCGAGGTAGCCGGTGTTGTCGCCGAACCCGTCGAGGACGCGGATGACGTCGACCGCGTCGTGGCCGGCGGTGCTGCGCACGACGGGGGAGGTGGCGATGCGGCGCGCGAACAACGCGCCCGCCCCGGCGAGGAAACGGGTCGCGCCGGGTAGTTGCAGCACCCGCAACGCCGCGTTGACGACGGGGGCGGTGGCGATCCGCAGCGCCGCGTGGACCTCCTTGCTGACGCCGCCGGCGGCGACGAGCACCATGCGTTCCACCATCTCGGGGTACTGGTAGGCGAACTGGGTGGCGACGCCGCCACCGAGGGAGTGGCCCACTATGGTCACCCGCTCGTAGCCGAGCACGGTCAGTAGGTCCCGCAGGCCGTTGGCGTAGGCGGCGATGGAATAGTCGGCGCGGGGTTTGTCGGAGCGACCGTGCCCGAGCAGATCCGGCGCGATCACCGTGTAACTGCTCGACAGGTCCGCCATCGCCTCGGCCCAGACGAGCGAGTTGTCGCCGATGCCGTGGATCAGCACGATCGGGGGTCCGTCGCCCGCGATCCGGACCGCGCGCCGGTAGCCGTGGATCGTGCGGAACGTGAGTGTCGGTTCGGCCGGACCGGGCACGAACGTGCGCGGTGGCCTGGTGGCGGTCGCACTCATGTGGCGCTGCGTTCGGCCGCGCCCATTGCGTCCAGCACCGCCATCCGGGTACGCGCGCCGCCGCTGATCGATTCCTCGCCCACGCCGTCGACGAGGCACCGCCGCCAGCGGTCGTGGTCGTAGACGGCCGGCGCGGTGGCATCGAGGAAGTCCTCCACCACGCGCAGGAACTCGAGCGGATCGTCCCGGAACGGGTAGTGCCCACACCGGCTGAACACCGAGAGGCGCGACCCGGGCATCGCCGAGTGGGCCAGGTGCGCGTGCGCGACGGGGAAGATGCTGTCGCGCCCGCCCCACACGATCTGGACCGGGATGGCGCCGTTGAGGTAGCAGCGGTCCAGCAGCGTGATCACCTGTCCGCGCCAGTCCACGACGGCCCGCAGCGAGCGCAGGAACGCCGCGTACTCGGCGCGGTCGTCGAGTTCGCCGACGACGCGCATGATGTCCGGGGTGCGGGTGAGCATCGCGCCCGGGTCGACGTTGCCGGTGGTGACCTGCTCGACGAAGTTGTAGGCGACGCGGGCCGCGGTGCGTCCGCCGGGCAGCTTGAGCAGGACCATCCATTCGTTGGCGACCGGCACCGAGATCAGCCGCAGCATGGCGTGCACGTGCTTGGTGATCCCGCCGGACGACACCAGCACCAGGCGGTCGACACGCTGCGGGAACTGGTAGGCGAACTGCATCGCTACGGCACCGCCGAGGGAGTGGCCGACGATCGTCACGCGGTCGATATTCAGCACGGACAGCAGGTCGCGCATGCCGTTGGCGTAGGCCGCGACGGAGTAGTCGCCGCGGGGCTTGTCGGACAGGCCGTGGCCGAGCAGGTCCGGCGCGATCACGGTGTGCCGTCGCGCGAGGTGGGGGATGAGTTCGGCCCAGACCGCGGAACTGTCACCGATGCCGTGGATCAGCAGCAGCGCGGGACCCTCGCCCGCGATGCGGAAGGCCCGCCGGTAGCCGTGGATCTCCCGGAAGCACACCCTGGTCTCGACGTCCGGAACCGGGCGCAGCGAGCGCGAACGCGATCTGCCCATGTCACCTCCGATGTGACCGCCCTGCCGATCTCGCACAGCCTAGAACGAACAAGTCGGACGTCCATGGTCACCCACCGGAGTTACGGCAATGTTTCCCGGATCACAACGTCGGGTCACACCGAAACCGGGCGCGTCAGTCCTGCTTCGGTCCCGGTTCGCCGAAGCCGGTGTCGTCGGGGCCGTTCTGCGCGGCGAGGAACCGCTCGAACTCGGCGCCGAGTTCGTCCCCGCTGGGCAGCGGCTCGTCGGCGGCGAGCAGCGGCGTCTGCTGCTCCTGCGCGGCGACGAAGCTGTCGTACTGACGCTCGAGCGCCTTGACCACGCTGTCGATCTCCGGATTCCCCGCGATGTGCTCGTTGACCTGCTCGCGCACCCGCGCCGCGGCGTCGCCGAGCGCCTGCAGCGGAAGCTCGAGGCCGGTGTTCTCGCCGACGTTCTCGAGCAGGGTCTGCGCCGCCTCCGGGTAGGCCATCTGCGACAGGTAGTTGGGCACGTGCACCGAGAAACCGAGCGATTCGTGGCCGTGCTGGGCCAGCCGGTACTCGAGCAGCGACGACGCCGACGCCGGCACCTGCAGCTCGCCGGACCACTTCTGATGGTCCTTGATGAGCTCGCGGTTGGTGGAATGCGCGGTCACGCCGAGCGGTCGGGTGTGCGGAATCGCCATCGGGATCGCGTTGAGCCCGATTGTGCGCCGCACCCCCAGCTGCTCGGCGAGCAGGCGCACGGCCGTCGTGAACCGCTCCCACCGCAGGTCCGGTTCCAACCCCGCGAGCAGTAGAAACGGCGTCCCGGTGGTGTCGCGCACGGCCCACAGGTTCAGTTCCGGCTCGGTGTAGTCGGAGTAGTGGTCGGACTTGAAGGTCATCAACGGGCGACGGGAGCGGTAGTCGAGCAGCTCGTCGACGTCGAACGACGCCACCAGCTCGGTTTCCAGGCTGTCGCGCAGATGCCTGGTGGCGAGCCGGACGGCGTGTCCGGCGTCCATGAACCCCTCCATCCCGTGCACCAGCACCGGTCCCTCGCCGTCGGCCGAGGACAGCTGCGGCGCCGGGAACTCCAGCTCGTAGATCCTCGACTCGTCCATCAAGCAGGCCCCTTTCCTACGTCCATTCTCCCCCATGGCGGTGCGCCGGCGCCCGGGCAGGGGCGGCACCCGTCGCGAACTGCAACGACGGCGCGGGTGTCCGAATTCCTGCACGGGCCGGTGCTAGCGTCGAGGTGTGAGCGGTGACCTGCGCATCGCCGCAGCTCGACGAGTGGATCGCACGCGGGCACTGACGTCGACGGTGGTCGGGGCCGCCGCCGTGCTGGCCGGTTGCGCGGGCGTCACCGGGACCGCGATCCCCGCGCCGGAGCCGGTGCGCGTCGCCACACCCCTCGCGGACCTGATGGTTCCGCCGTCGGCGTTTCCACCGCAGTTCCCGGCGGCGGTGGTGCTGCCGCCGGCGGCGGTCGCGCAGGCCGCCGCGGACCTCACCGGGATACCCGACGGCGCCCGGGTCGATCCGCCGGGCTGCAGACCCCCGGTCACGGACCGTGGGCCCGACGGGACCGTGATCGCCGTCGGCAGGAGAGACGACGCCCATGCGACCCTCACCGTCGAACTCGCCCGAACCGATCGGGCCCTCGACGCGCTGCGGGACCAACTCGAGCAATGCCCGCAGGTCAGCGCCGTAAGAGACGAACTCGGGCATATCGGATCCACGGTGCACACCGAGATCCTGTCCGCGCCGTCGGTCGACACCGACGACACGCTTGCCCTGCGCCGCACGGTCGACTCCGGCGACCACCTCGGTACGCTGCGTCAGTCGCTGCTCACGCTGGTGGCGCAGCACGGTGACGTGCGGATTTCGGCCACGCTCATGTCCTTCGGCGACGCGGCGAACGGGACGGAAACCGACACTGTGGCCACTGTGGCGCTCGACGCCCTGTTCACCACCGCGGCGGACCGGGTGCGGGCGGGCTGATCTACCACGTCGCACCGACACCAACGCGATTTCCGGGCCTTCGGAGGCCCGCGTTGTCCACAGATTTCGGTTTGTCCACAGGCGGGTTCGAATCCCCAGGTCGGCGCGGCGGGCCGGTCGGCGGTGCCCGGCACGCTCGGCACCATGACAACCACCGCAGACCCGTTCGACCCCACGGCCTCCTGGCAGCGACCGGTGCGCATCGGCGCACCCGGCGACCTGCTGGCGGCGCTCCCGGCGATGCTCGGCTTCCCACCCGAACGCTCGATCGTCGTCGCCTGCCTCGGCGGCGATACCGGCACCGCCCTCGGCGCGGTGATGCGCCACGACCTGCTCGTCTCCCGCACCCGCGGTCTCGAGCCGATCATGACGGCGGCTCTGGACCAGTTCGCCGCGGTCGCGGCGCGCGAACGTGCCAGCGGTGTCATCGCCGCCATCGTCGACGACACCGCGGTGTGCACCCGCCCGCGCGGCAGCTGCGACCACCGGCGCCGCCGCCGTGGCTGCGGCCGTTACCTGGCCACCCGCCGGCACGAACTCGTCGTCGCCGGACTGCGCACGCGGCTGCGTCGCCAGTCGATCCACCTGCTCGCCGTGCACGTCACAGCGGAGGTCGCGGCCGGGCAACCGTGGTGGAGCCTGCGCAACGACGACCGTGGCGGATTGCTGCCCGACCCGTCCGCGACTGCGGTCGCCGCCGCGCACGTGTTCGAGGGCCGCCAGATCCACGGGTCGCGCGCCGACGTCGCCGCGGTGATCGCGCCCGACGAAACCGCCCAACGCGCGGTGGCGGCGGAACTGCGCGCCCTCGAACAAGACCCGACCGCACCCGAGCGTCTGCTCACCCGCGGCGGCCTCGAACTGGTGCTGCGCGCGGTCGCGGAATTCGACCCGGCAGCACCGCCGGAGTTCCGCCGATGCGCGGAAATCGCCGTGGCACTGCGTGATCGCGATGTCCGCGATGCGTTGATCGCGCTGTCGGTCGGCGCGAGCGCCGAGGATGCGAACGCGCTGTGGGCGCACCTGTGCCGGGTGCTGCCCGCCCCGGATCGGGCCGAGCCGGCGACGCTGCTCGGGTTCGGCACCTATATCCGACGCGAAGGACCGTTGGCGGGCATCGCGTTCGCCGCGGCGCTCGCGGCAGACCCCCCGCACAGACTCGCGCGCCTGCTCGACTCGGCCCTGCAGGCAGGTATGCGTCCCGACGATATGCGCGATCTCGCCGACACAGGCTATCGGTGCGCGAAGCGACTCGGGGTGATCCTGCCGCCGCCGCTGGCGCGCACGGAGTGACGCCGCCTCCGGCGCCGCGACGCGGTGGCGCGGTGGTCAGCGTGCGCAGTGCGCCCGGTCGCCGAGGCCGCGCAGGTAGGTCCACGCGTCGGAGACGATCTCGTCGAGGTCGGTATGGCGTGGCTGCCAACCGAGTTCGGCGATCGCCCGGGCGCTCGACGCGACGAGCACCGCCGGATCGCCCGCGCGACGCGGTGCCTCCTGCGCCGGGATCGGCTCGCCCGTCACCGTGCGGCACGCCGTGATCACCTCGCGCACACTGAATCCCGTTCCGCTGCCCAGGTTGTAGATGCGGTGCTGCGCCGGCGTCGAGGAGTCCAGCGCGAGCACGTGCGCCTCGGCGAGGTCGTGGATGTGGATGTAATCGCGGATCGCGGTGCCGTCCGGTGTCGGGTAGTCGGTCCCGAAGATCTTGATGTCGTCGCGGTACCCGGCGGCGACCTGCAACACGAGGGGAATCAGATGCGTTTCGATCACGCGGTTCTCGCCGAAACCGGCGTAGGCGCCCGCGACGTTGAAGTAACGCAGGCTCGTCGGGGCGAGGCCGTAGGCGTTGGCGTAGGAGGTAATCGTGTAGTCGATCGAGAGTTTCGACGCGCCGTACGGGTTGGTGGGGCGGGTGCGGGCGTCCTCGGTGATCGGCGAGGACTCGGGCTCACCGTAGGTCGCGGCGGTGGAGGAGAACACGAGACGCTCGATCTCGTTGGCGCGCATGGCGTCGAGCAGCGCGAGCGTCGTCTCCACGTTGCCGTGCCAGTACAGGGCGGGGTCGACGACGGACTCGCCGACAAGCGATTTCGCGGCGAAGTGCAGCACCCCGTCATAGCCGCCCTCGGCGAGCAAGGGGCCGGTGTGCGTGGCGATGTCGCCTTCGACGAACCGGGCGCCGGGCGGCACTCCGTCCGCGTTGCCGGTGGACAGATCGTCGACGACGACGACCTCGTTGCCCCGCTCGATAAGCACCTGTGCGCAGACGCTACCGACGTAACCGGCGCCGCCGGTCACCAGCAGTTTCATCGTGTCCTTTCGTCCTCCATTTCGGGGACACTCGGCTCAGACCGGGCGGACTTGAACCGCATGCGCGAGTTCGTCACTCAACTCGTACGGCGGATGGCCCGGCACGGTGATCGTCACCACGCCGGGATTGTTCTCGACGGTCACACGCGCATCCGGCACGACCCCCCCCTCGCGCAGGCTCGCGATCACGTCCGGCTCGGCCTGGATGTGCTCGGCGAGCCGGCGCACCACCACCGCGGTCGGCACCCCCGTCGGCATGTCGGTGAGCCGCACCAGGGTCTCGCTCGAGGCGAAATCGTGCTCGAGCCCGAGTTCGTCCAGGCCGGGAATCGGGTTACCGTACGGAGAGGTGGTCGGGTGGTTGAGCACCTCCACGAGGCGCCGCTCCACCTGCTCGCTCATCACGTGCTCCCAGCGGCACGCCTCCGCGTGCACGTCCGCCCAGTCGAGCCCGATGACGTCGACGAGCAGGCGCTCGGCCAGACGATGCTTGCGCATCACGGCGATGGCGAGACTGCGCCCCTTCGGCGTCAGCTCGAGATGCCGGTCACCGGCGACGAGCAGCAGCCCGTCGCGTTCCATCCGGGCCACCGTCTGGCTGACAGTCGGTCCGCTCTGCTCGAGGCGCTCCGCAATGCGGGCGCGCAAGGGTACGACGCCCTCTTCTTCGAGGTCGTAGATCGTCCGGAGATACATCTCCGTGGTATCGACCAGATCCTTCACCCGTATACCCCTTCGTCCCTGGTGGGAATCCTACCGGCCCGGCGGCCGGTTGTGGTTCTCCACGCGCCGCCCGTCGGCACTGCTCGACGGCCCCCGGCCCGGGCGCTACACCTGTGGAAACGCCGCAACGGGCACGTATCTTCCGCGACGGGCGATAGCGTTGCGGGCATGGCCGCGCAGTTGCCCGACAGCAGGGACGCCGACGGCGCCGCACCACCCCAGGCCGCGGGTTGCGCCGAGTCGGGTGCTGTGGTCTGGTCGCCCAAGTATCTCGGTTACACCTGGTCCCCGTCGCATCCGATGAATCCGGTGCGCCTCGACCTCACGATGCGACTCGCGACCGCGATCGGGCTGCTCGAGGGCGTCGAGGTGGTCGAGCCCGCCAGCGCCACCGAGGCCGAGTTGCTGCGAGTGCACACTCCCGCGTATCTCGCGGCGGTGCGTGCGGTCGACGACGGCCCGCTGCCCGACCCGACCGCGCCCCCACTCGTCGACCCGCCGCATGGACTCGGCTCCGAGGACAACCCGATCTTCGCGCACATGCACGAGGCCGCGGCCATTCTCGCGGGCGGCACCCTCACCGCGGCGCGGGAGATCGCGGCGGGGCGTACCCGCCGTGCGGTGAGCATCGGTGGCGGCATGCACCACGCGATGGCGAATGCGGCGTCCGGCTTCTGCGTCTACAACGACGTGGCCATCGCGATCTCGTGGCTGCTCGACAACGGCTACGACCGCATCGCCTACATCGACGTCGACGTCCACCACGGCGACGGTGTGCAGCAGGCGTTCGTCGGCGACCCACGGGTGATGACCATCTCGCTGCACCAGCACCCGGCGACGCTGTGGCCCGGCACCGGGTGGTCGACCGAGACCGGGGTCGGCGATGCGGAGGGCACCGCGGTGAACGTGCCGCTGCTGCCCGGCACGGTCGATCCCATCTGGCTGCGCGCCTTCCACGCGATCGTACCGAGTGCGATCGCGGCGTTCCGGCCGCAGATCCTGATCAGCCAGTGCGGCGCCGACACCCATCGCGAGGACCCGCTCGCCGACCTCGCGTTGACCGTCGACGGTCAACGGGCGTCCTACATCGCGATGCGCGAACTCGCCGACCTGTACTGCGAGGGTCGCTGGCTGGCCGTCGGCGGCGGCGGATACGGGCTCGTCCGGGTTGTCCCGCGGGCGTGGACACACCTGATCGCGACCGCGCTCGACCGGGAGATCGACCCGAACCTGCCGGTGCCGGCGGAGTGGTCGGCGCGGATCGCGGAGTTCGCGCCCGACATCCGGACCCCGGAACGGATGGGCGACGGCGGCGACGACAACTACCGCAGCTGGGACGGTCCGGGGGGGACGTTCGGCTCCGGTGACGACCGCTCCGACCGGGCGATCGCCCGGGTGGATTCCGCGATCCTCGCCACCCGGCGGGCGGTGTTCCCGCTGCTGGGTCTCGACCCCGAGGATCCCCGCGACTGAATGATTCGGTGACCGACCCGAGCGCCAGACCCAGCCCGACGCGACAGGAGACAGCATGACCGCGAGGCCGCGATGAGCGACACCCGCGCCGACGTGACGGCGCACGCGGGGACCGACCGGCCCGGCTTCCCGCAGCACTGGCTCGCGGACGTGCTCGCCTCCGACGGTGGCGTGGTTCACCTGCGCCCGATCCTCCCCGAGGACGCCGAGGCGATCGTGAAGTTCCACACCGAGCTGTCGGACCGTTCGCGGTACTTGCGCTACTTCGGCCCCCACCCGCGGCTGTCGGACCGCGAGGTGCAACACGAGGTGGTCGTCGACCACCGCAACCGGGTGGCGCTGGTGCTGGTACTCGGTGGGGAGATCATCGGCGTCGGCCGCTACGAGCGGATCATGGACGATCAGGGCTCACGCTCGGCGGAGGTCGCGTTCGTCGTCTCCGACTCGCACCAGAGCCGCGGTCTCGGCTCGATCCTGCTCGAACACCTCGCCGGCGCCGCCGCCGAGAACGGGATCGAGACCTTCATCGCCGAGGTGCTCGCGGAGAACCGCGGCATGATCATGGTGTTCCGCGAGGCCGGCTACCAGATCAAACGCAGCCTCGACGGCTCGGTGATGCACCTCGAGTTCGCCATCGACCCGACCGATGCCCTGCTCACCGTCCGGGAATCGCGCGAACGCGCGAGCGAGGCACGCAGCGTGCGCAACCTGCTCGCTCCCCGGTCGGTCGCGGTGATCGGCGCGTCGGCGACCACCGGCAAGGTCGGGAGGGCCGTGCTCGACAACCTGCTCGCCGCCGGCTTCACCGGGCCGGTGTTCCCCGTGAACGCCAACAACGCCTCGGTGCGCGGCGTCCGCGCGTACGCAACCGTGCGCGACATCCCCGACGACGTCGACCTGGCCGTGATCGCGGTTCCGCCCGACGCGATCGGGGGAGTGCTCGACGACTGCCTCGCCAAGGGTGTCAAGGGCCTCGTCGTGCTCACCGCCGGGTTCGCCGAGCTCGGGACACCCGTGGGTGTCGAGGCCGAACAGAACCTGATTCATGAGGCCCGCGGACATGGCATGCGTGTCGTCGGCCCCAGCGCGCTCGGCATCGCGAACAACGACCCGGCGGTGTCGCTCAACGCGACCCTGGCCAACGTGCTCCCGGCGCGCGGCCGGATCGGGTTCTTCTGCCAGTCGGGCCCGCTGGGCGCGACGATCCTGGCCGAGGCCGCCCAGCGTGGAGTCGGCGTGTCCACGTTCGTCTCCGCCGGGAACCGCGCCGACGTCTCGGGCAACGACGTGCTGCAGTACTGGGACGCCGACCCCGACACCGACGTCGTGTTGCTCTATATCGAGTCGTTCGGCAACCCGCGCAAGTTCTCCCGGATCGGACGCCGGCTGGCGCGGACCAAACCGGTCGTGGTCGTGTCCGGCGGACGCGAACCGCGGGCGGCCGCGTCGTCGGCCCGCTTGCGCGTGCAGCGGGACCTCTTCGCCGAATCGGGGATGATCCAGGTCGAGTCCATCATCGGGTTGTTCGACTGCGCCGTTCTGCTCGGCTACCAGCCGCTGCCCGCAGGTCCCCGCGTGGTGGTGATCGGCAACACGGCGGCCCTGTGTCGTATGGCGGTCGACGCGGCGGAGGCCGACGGCCTCGATCCGGTCGACGTGGTGAACCTCGGCCCGGAGGGCACGCCGGACGATTACGCGAGCGCCATCGCCGCAGCCGTTTCCGACGATCGGATCGACGCCGCGCTGGTGATCTTCTCACCGCCGCTGGTGATCGACGCAGACCGGTTCGCGACGGCGATCAAGCAGGCGTCCGCGGGATCGCCCAAACCGATCCTCACCAGCTTCGCGGGTCTGTCGGGCATGCCGGATGCGCTCGCGGTGCTCGACGAGGCCGGCGTTCCGACCAAGGGATCCATCCCGAGCTACCTGGATCCGCTGCGCGCCGCAGGGGCGCTGGCGCGGGTGCGCCGCTACGCCGACTGGCGATCCCGTCCCGTGTCCAACGTGGTCCGGCCCGACGGGGTGGACACCGAGAACGCCCGCGCCCTGGTTGCCGACTGGTTGACGGCGGCCCCCGAGGGCCGGTGGCTCGACGACCTCGAAGCAGTGCACCTGCTGGCCTGCTTCGGCATCCAAATCGTCGAGTTCCGCGAGGTGAACAGCGCAGCGGAGGCCGTCGCGGCGGCGGAGGAGCTCGGCTACCCCGTGGCGGCCAAGGCGACCGGGGAGATGTGGCGCCGCCGCATCGACCTCGACGGCGTCCGGCTCGATCTCACCAGCCCGGAGTCGGTGGAGGTCGGCTACACGGACCTGGCCACTATCTCCGGGCATTCGCTCGTGCATGTGCAGACGATGGCGGCCAAGGGCATCGGGTGCACGCTCAGCGTCGGCGACGACCCCGCGTTCGGATCGGTGATCGCGTTCGGGCTCTCCGGCGTCATCATGGACCTGCTCGACGACCGCGCCTACCGGGCGCTGCCGCTTACGCAGGAAAGCGCGAAGGAGTTGATCGACTCGCCGCGGACGGCGCCGCTGCTCGACGGCCACGGGCACACGGCCCCGGTCGACAAGGGCGCACTGGTCGACCTCGCGTCGCGCATCTCGGCGATGTGCGACGACATCCCCGACGTGCGCCAACTGATATGCGAGCCCGTGCTCGCCTCGGCGGCCGGGGCGGGGGTCATCTATGCGCGGGTGCGCATCGGGCCCGAAACGACCCGGGTCGACCTCGGGCCGCGTCGGCTGCGCTGACCCACCCCGCCCGGGACGCACGACACCGGCCGAATCGGGTGGCCCAGAGGGGGTAGCAGGCCACTCGCCGATTCCGGCCGGTGTGTGAGTGATCGAACCCCGCCAACCTCCGTCGGCGGTCGATCACGGGCAGGGTGAACCTAGCGACTCAACTCGCGTACGAGCGGAGCCTCTCGGCGCGATCACCCTTGCGCAGCTTCGCCATCACCTCGCGTTCGATCTGACGCACCCGTTCCCGGGACAGCCCGAAGAGTTTGCCGATCTGGTCGAGGGTGCGCGGCTGGCCGTCGTCGAGGCCGTACCGGAGTCGGATCACCTGCTGCTCGCGCTCGTCGAGGGTGGCGAGCACGGACCGCACGTCGCTGTGCAGCAGACCCGCAATGACCGCGCTCTCCGCCGACGTGGCCTCCGAATCCTCGATGAAGTCACCGAGCGGCGCCTCCTCGTCGCTGCCGACGGGCATGTCGAGGCTCACCGGGTCTCGGCTGTGGTCGAGCAGGTCGGTGATCTTCGCGACCGGGATGCCCGACTCGGCCGACAGTTCCTCGTCGGAGGGTTCGCGACCGAGTTGCTGGTGCAGTTCGCGCTTGATCCGGGCGAGCTTGTTGACCTGCTCGACGAGGTGGACGGGCAGCCGGATCGTGCGGCTCTGATCGGCCATGCCGCGCGTGATGGCCTGGCGGATCCACCACGTCGCGTACGTCGAGAACTTGAAGCCCTTCGCGTAGTCGAACTTCTCCATCGCCCGGATGAGGCCCAGATTGCCCTCCTGGATCAGGTCCAGCAGCGGCATGCCGCGCCCGGTATAGCGCTTGGCGAGTGACACCACGAGCCGCAGGTTCGCCTCCAACAGGTGCGAGCGGGCCGCTCGGCCCTCTCGCACGATCACGGCGAGGTCGCGCTTCTTCGCCGCGGTGAGGCGCTTGCCGGTCTCCAGCACGTGCTGTGCGTACAGCCCCACCTCGATGCGCTTGGCCAGCTCGACCTCTTGCTCAGCGCTCAGCAGCGCGGTGCGGCCGATCCCGTTCAGGTACACGCGTACCAGGTCGGCGGCGGGGCTCTGGGCATCGAGGTCGGTGTCGACGGCACGCACTCGAGTGGTGCTGGGGCGGGTCATGAGGTGCCTCCCTGATCGGTGGTGTCTCACTGAGAACAACGGAGCGGCTGGGGTATTAGTTCCCGCGTTCCGTCCGCCCAAAACCCTCCCGACCTGCACAAATCCCTCGCCGGACCTGAGAAGTTGCTGAGAACACCTAATTCGGGAACGCGCCGCGCCAACCGGTGCAGAATCGACGCACTTTCGACGCTCAGTGCGGCAGCATCAGTGCACACCAGGTCGAAGACGGAGCCGACGATCAGCCCGGCAGAACCAGCCCGTGTCGGGTCAGCGCGCGTACGACGTCGACGGCGTCGGCGACAAACCCCGCCGTCGGCGAGGTCCCAGTCTGCGCGACCGCGAGCAGTTCGAGCAGCTCGTGCAACGTGAGCCCGTCGGGGCGCATTCCCGCGACCAGCGCCGCGAGGGTCTCGTCGATCTCGTGCTGCCAGCGCGGCCCCGAACCACGGTGCAGTCGTGTGACCGCCTCGGCCCAGCCCTCGTTGCCGGGCCGGTACACCCGCTCGAGCACGGCATCGGGCGCGAGCGCGAACCTCGAGGCCGCAAAAATGTCGTCGGTCGCGCTGCGGAGCCACCGCGAGCGGTCGAAGTAGCCCGCGACCTCGGCGCCGAGCGGGTCGGTGAACTCGTGGCGCAGCTCCTCGGTGAGCACCTCGGTCGGGCCGTCGATGGCCCGCAGGTACACGAAGCCGAACCCCACACCATCTACGTCGGCGGCGGCGAAGGCGTCGAGCCACGCCTCGGCGCGCCGCTGGTTATTCGGATCGCGCGGGTCGTATCCGGCGTCGCGCAGCCAGGTCCCGACGTAGAGCGCGGGGTCGGCAACGTCGCGCTGCACGACCCACGCGTCGACGCCCTCGGCCGGCAGCCACCCGGCGACGCGCTGTCGCCAGTCCGCGCCCGCGACATGCAGCCACGACGCGAGCAGCGCCGCGGTCCCGTCCGGTGCCAGCACGCTCGGCGCGGTGCCGACGACGAGTGCACTCGCGCCGTCGAGCGCCAGCCCCGAGTCCCGATAGGTGTGCTCGACGGATCCGGGCCCGACCACGAACGGCGGGTTGGCGACGACCCGGTCGAACCGCCGGCCCGCGACCGGGTCGAACCACGAGCCGGCCAACAGTTCGAGGTCGGTCTCGTTGAGCGCCGCCGTCGCCGTGGCGAGCATCAGCGCGCGCGGATTTACGTCGGTGCCGGTGACGCGGCGAGCGTGCGCGGCCGCGTGCACGGCCTGCACCCCGCAGCCCGTACCCAGGTCGAGAACGGTGTCGACGGGTTCGGTCGGGGAGGCGCGCAGCAGCGACAGCGACGCCTCGCCGACGCCGAGGACGTGGTCGCGCTCGAGAGCGCGGGGACGGACCTGGTCGTCGAGATCGGAGAGGATCCAGCGGGTTCCCGAGCCGGTGTCGAGAGGGCGCAGGTCGAGACCGGCGCGGATCTCGGTGCCGGAGCGTTCGAGCAGGCCGGCGCGCACCGCGCGGTCGACGTCGAGCGGCGCGAGCGCGGCGGCGACGTCGCGTTCGGGCCGCGCGTCGCCGAGCAGGAACAGCCGGATCGGGACCCCGACCGCCCCCGCGGCGCGCGCGGCGCGGCGCGCGGGCACCGGCTCGGAGCGGCCGAGAGCCGCATGCGCGGGGCCGCCGAGGACCTCGAGCAAGGTGTCCGGTTCGTAGCCGATCCTCGTCATGGCGCGACGGAGGTCGCCGGCAAGCTCGACGAGCGGGTTCGCGGTCATGCCCCCGCCCGGAAGGTCTTGCGATAGGTCAGCGGCGCTACCCCGAGTTCGGTGCGCATGTGGTGGCGAAGCGACGCGGCGGTGCCGAGACCGGCCGACTCGGCGATTCGGTCGACCGGCAGGTCCGTCGTCTCGAGCAGGTGCAGGGCGTGGCGGAGTCGTTGCTTTTGCAACCAGGTGCCCGGCGGCTGTCCGGTCTCGGCCCTGAACCGGCGGCTGAAGGTCCGCACGCTCATCCGGGCGTGTTCGGCGAGGGTTTCGAGGTCGAGGGGCTCGTCCAGCCGCGCCAGCGCCCACGCGCGGGTCGGGGCGGTGCCGGTCGAATCGGGCTCGGGCACCTGCCGTTCGATGAACTGCGACTGCCCGCCGTCGCGCCACGGGGGCACCACCATCTGCCGCGCGACCCGGTTCGCGACCTCGCTGCCGTGGTCGCGGCGCACCACGTGCAGGCACAGATCCAGCCCCGCGGACAGCCCCGCCGAGGTCAGTACGTCGCCGTCGTCGACGTAGAGGGCGTTCTCGTCGAGTCGGACCGCCGGATACAGCGCTCGGAACGCGTCGGCGTAGGACCAGTGCGTGGTCGCGGGCCGGTCGTCGAGCAGACCCGCCGCGGCGAGGACGAACGCGCCGGTGCAGATCGACAGGATGCGGGTGCCCGGGCGCAGCGTTGCGAGTGCGTCACGCACCTCGTCGGGCAAGGTTGCGTGGTGGCGCGGCCCGGCGATGCGGGTGCCCGGGATAACGACGGTGTCCGCGGCGGCGAGCGCGGACGCATCGTGGTCGGGCACGATCGCGTAGCCGGCCGTCGCCCGGACCGGCCCGGCCCCGATGCCGCACAGGCGCACGTCGTAGAGGGCGTGACCGTCGGCGTCGACGGCGTAACCGAATACGGCCGGGGGGATCGCGAGGTCGTAGCCGATGACCGGGTCGAGCGCGAGCACGGCGACGACGTGCGGTTCGGGCGCGATATGCATGGCCATATTTTGACACATGTTGTCAATCAGGCCACTTTCGATCGCTTCGCGATACGGGCAGGCTCGTGCAGGTGAGCGAAGAGCTGCGAGTGAGCGAAGTGCGGAGCCCCCGGATCCACCGGATCCACCGGGCGTGGATCGTTGCCGCCGTGGCGTTCGTCGCCCTGATCGGGGCGGCCGGGTTCCGCTCCGTGCCCGGCGTCCTGCTCGACCCGCTGCATGAGGAGTTCGGCTGGTCGCGCGCGACCATCGGGTCGGCGGTGTCGGTGAACCTGCTGCTCTACGGGCTGATGGCGCCGTTCGCTGCGGCCTTGATGGACCGCTTCGGAATCCGCCGCGTCGTGTCGATCGCGCTGCTGCTCGTCGCCGTCGGCAGTGCGGCGACGGTCTTCATGACCACCGCCTGGCAACTGGTGCTGTGCTGGGGTTTGCTCGTCGGGCTCGGCGTGGGGTCCATCGCGATGCCGTTCGTCGCGACGATCACGGGTCGCTGGTTCGTGCGCAGCCGGGGTCTGGTGACCGGCGTGCTGACTGCCGCGAGCGCCACCGGGCAGCTGATCTTCCTGCCGCTGGTGGCCGCGCTCGCCACCGCCCACGGCTGGCGCGTACCCGCCCTCGTCGTCGGCGGCGCCGCGCTTGCCGTGGTGCCGCTGGTGCTGTTGTTCGTGCGCGACTACCCGAG
>DATDBL010000305.1:0-38204 GCA_036524855.1 Aldersonia sp.
GCGCTGGAGCCGCGCCGTCGCGCCGCTGCCCTGCGACGATGACTTTCGCGGCGAGGAGGGGCGTCCCTGCCGGTCCTTACACTCCCGCGGTTGGCCGGACGGTAGCGTTCTTGTACCTCCAGGCCGCTGAACCGCGGCACCCCAACGGGTTCGGGACTCAGCACCTTCGCGAGCGCAGGCCGAGGTAGCGGGCGAAGAACGTTTTCGGCGTGCTCACGCGAGTCCCAAACCAGCGTCGATCGGAAAAGTTGCCGGAGCGGTCAGATCCACACCTCAGCCCACAGGGGGACACCCTAAAGGTCGTCCGCTCGCTCGCCGGAAATTCGGGCGGGCTTGGCCCTTTGGTTGTCTTGTCCGGCACGGGCAGCCCAGGCAGATCACCGCGCCCCGGACCGATCGGGGCCCACCAGCGCCGGCCGTGGTGTCAGTCCCCACCGATCCCACTCCGGCTACTGGTTCCGGCGGTAGTCGGGAACGGCAGCGGGCAGGATAGGCTCTCCGCGCACGTCAGCAGGTCGTCACAGCCGGCGTCCAGCGCCGTCCAAAACAGCTCCCGCACCCGCGCCAGCTCGGCGAGCTTGGCGTCGATCTCGGCCAGCTTCACCCGCGCCCGCGCCTGCAACCCCGCATCCGAGCGTTGCCGAAACACGGTGGCCTCCAACAGCTCCGCCACTTCGTCCAGTGTGAACCCCAACTGTTGCGCGGCCTTGATCACCCGCAACGTCGTCACCGCCTCCGGCGGACACAACCGATGACCACCCAGCGAGCGCGCCGGCTCCCGCAACAGGCCGCGCAGCTCGTAGTAGCGTAACGTCTCCACGTCGACCCCCACCGCCGCCGCGACCGCGCCCGAGCGCAACCCCTGCTCGGGCTAACGCACCGCGACCACCCCGCCGCTCACCGGATCCGGCCGCCGCGTCCACCCGCGCCCGCATCCCGTCCAGCACCGGCACCTGCTCGGCCGGCACCTCCACGCTCATCACCACCGTCTCTCCGGCATCGGCGAAACCGAACACGAACAACGAACAGCACGCATTCTCCCGCGCCGCCAACTCCCGACCCGCCTGCGCGGCACCGGCGGTGAGCACCAACTCCAATCGGGTCGGACTCACACGCCGCGCCGCCAGCACGGCGCCGACGAAGAACTCGTCGAACTCGGCCACCCGCAGCGGTCGCTCCGCGCTCGGCAACGTGCACGCCGCTGGCGCCCAGTCCGAACCCATATCGATCGACATACAACCACGGCAAACCCGGGCCAGGTACGGAATGCAACCCGCGAGAGTGGGGAGGTCTCGAGGATCCCTTCACCATGGAACTCATGTGGCGGGATCGAGCCGGAAGCCGAGTTTCAGTCACCTGCGTGTAGGCGACGTTTCCGTTGGCGATGTCTCCGTGGATTTCGACCACTTCGAGCGAGTCGAGGTGGCGGACGGTCTCCTCAATGTCGATGGCGGCTTCGAGATGTCCTGACCTGAAGGCGACGCCGACAGGATTTCGACCTCACGAGACGATGCGGTCCAGCACCGAATGCCCCGGGTGCTGAACCGCATCGATTGTTCGTGGGCTGTGGTCAGCCAGTCGTGATGGGATGCTGCTGGTTTTCGGCTGCATTCGCCGGCTTGTCGAAACGCGGGACGAGCCGCATGAGGGCGGGGCCGCCGATTGCGACGAGCACGAGCAGGATGGCGGGCAGCAGCGGCATCCATTCGATACCGAAGTTGTCGACGACGAGGGTGATGGCGGCGGGGCCGACGAGCATGCCGACGTCGCCGAGGAGCGCAGGTTGGCGGCGGCCACGATGCGGACGCCGGGCGGCAGCTGAAGTGCACCGATCCGCCGTTCCAGCACGAGCCGCAGCAGGGCGGCTTGCACGGCAGGCGGCGCCGTCGACAGCTCGTCCAGGAACAACAGCCCCCGACCGGCCCGGACCAGTCGTAGGGCCCAGTCCGGCGGAGCCATCGCGACACGGTGTTCCGCGGGGTCGTCTCCGACGATGGGCAGGCCCGAAAAGTCCGACGGCTCGTGCACACTCGCGATCACCGTGGTCAGCGGAAGGTCCAGGGACTCGGCGAGCTGGGTCAGGGCCGCGGTCTTGCCGATCCCCGGCTCACCCCACAGCAGCACCGGCAGGTCTGCGGCCACAGCCAGCGTCAGGGCCTCCAGTTGGGTGTCGGGGCGCGGTTCGGTGGTGACCTCGCCCAGCAGGGTCAGCAGGTCGTCGGCGACATCGAGTGGGGCGGCGTGGGCTCGATCCGAGATGGGAGCGCACGGCGTGGAAGCGGTATGTGTGAATCACCTTTGGGTTGAAAAGGATTGAGGGTGCGTCGAGTGGATGCGGTACGAAGGTCACCGTGTCAGCGTGCGGTCGCGTTGCGGGGGTGCGCGCGGCGATCGCGGCGACGACGGCCGGGTTGGCTGCGGGCAGGCCCGGGTCCGGCCAGCCCTGCCCGGAACAGTCCGTAGGTGATCCGCCGTTGCGCGGCCGCCGCCAACGCGTCCCGTAACGCCCCGTCGCGCAGCACGGCGTCGGGGCCGAGCAGGCCCTCGACGAGGGCCAGCGCACCGGCGGTGTCGCCGTGGTTCAAACGTTCACGAACGTCGACCAGACAGTCCGGATGGCGATGGGCTTCATCGATCGCCTGCAGGCACGGCAGCGCAGTCCCGGTCAGGGCGACCAGCAGTTCCTCCCGCCGAATCTCGGCCGGGTCATGGTCGAGCGCGGCCAGCACACCATCGACCAGCCCGATCCGGTGCTGCTCTCCCCGGCACTGCACCAGGCGCGGCCTCCCCGCCCGGTCTGCGGTCCGGGACGTATCGGCCGGCGGACAGTCCGGTACCAGTGCCGCGGCGACCAGCGGATGCAGCCGGTCGGCCGTGATCGCACCGGCACGGATCAGTGCCAGGTCGGGCAGTACCCAGGTCGCCGCGTCGGGCAGGACCGGCAGCGCGGACACCGCGCCACGCGGGTATGGCTGCGCAATCCGCAACGCGGGCGGGTCGCCGCCGTCCGAAGCCAGTTCCAGGACCACCGCTTGGCGTGCCCCGAACCGCACCCGCACAGTGCCGGTCTGCCGCCCGTCGGCGCGCAGCACAATCCCCGCTTCGGCTGCCCATCGGTCCACCGCGCAACCCGGGGGCACCATCTCCAGCAGTCCGGGGTCGACGCCGTTGGCGACGAATTGCTCAGCCCCGGAACGCATCCGAAGCTCGTCGACCCTGCGCGCATCCCACAGGTGACGGTGCAGATCGAGGCGGAAACGCCGGTTGGGCCGGGGATGCGGATGCAGGCCGGTACCGGAGCGGGATCCGTCCCACAGCGCGAGACCGATCCGCTGACCGGCATCCGCCCACGCCGGCGCGGTCCGAACCACAAGATACACGGAACCGGCTCTGCCACACCGACTTCGGGAACCCGGCGGGCCGTATCGAGCCAGCGCGATGGTCAGACCTGGCCGCAGCAACCCGTCGGGAGCGACCCTCGGCAGGTGCCAACGCAACAGATCGGGGGCCAGGTGGCGCAGATCGGCCGGTACTCGGGCTGCGACCTCTTGGCCGTGACTACGTGCCAGCGACTGCAGATCGACATCGAGATCGAAACCTGCTGCGGCACATGCCCCCACCCAGTCCTCGACCCGACGCCGGGCGGTCGCGGTCTCGATCATGGCGGGTGGCACGGCGAACTCACGCACGCGCAGCCAGAGGGAAAGGCGGGAATCGTCCCTATTCGTGATCCGAGTGCGCATCAGCACTCACCGTGCACGAACAGGACCCCCAATCTTTGATCAGAATGAGTCGTCACGGGGTTGATCATGTCGCTCACGCGCCGATCCCGACCATCCGTTCCGGCCGCTTCGGCATCCTCTTCGGCGTACTCGGTGCGGATGGCCTGCACCGGCGCGTCGATCCGCGCGTTGCGCTCTTGCTCGTTCATGACTTGTTCTACCCTTCGTACGCGCGGAGGTCGGCTCCGGTGGACTTCCACGCGGTCGCGCCCGCGTGATCCGACCGGGTGGCGATCACCGTGATGACGAACCCCGCACTCGGCGAGTAGCCGATGGTGCTCCACTGCAACTCTTCGGATCCGGGTCGCGCACGACCCGGCGCGGATCGGCGGCCGCCTCGAGCGTCCACCACGTATCGCAGTGTATCGCGACGTATTACACAGATTCACGACACCGACCTGGCCCGCACTCACAGGTTGGGGCGTCCTTCGGTCCACTCGTCAATCGGGCAGTAGAGGCAGTACTTGGCCTGCATCTCTTACGATGGCCCACGCTGGATTGGTGACCGGGGAAGAGGGTGCGCACACGTGGCGACGAACTGGACAGCAGGTCTCGACCCACACATCGCACCCGACCTGGCCCAGTCGGCTTGGTTGTGATCGACATGCAAATCGACTTCGTCGACGGCGGCGCCAGCCCTATTGCCGGCACGTCCGAGGTGCTACCCGCTATCGGCCGCCTGCTGGAGGCGCACAGAGCCGCACAAGTCCCGATCGTGCACGTCGTCCGGTTCTACGACGGAGACGACGTTGATCTGGCCCGCCGCGCCGCGGTCGCCGCCGGCGCTCCCATCGTGCGTCCCGGGTCGGCTCCCAGATCTTCCCGATCTTCGGCCGTCCAATGCACCCGCGGTCGACCCACATGCCCTGCAAGCCGGCGACCTACAGCAACTCGCGCACCGAGAATGGGCGATGTGGAAGCCGCGCTGGGGCGCGTTCCACCGGACCCCCGCTCGATCGTCGGCTACGCGAACTCGGCGTCACAACCGTGGTCCTCGCCGGATGCAACTACCCCAACTGCCCTCGCGCCGCCGTCTACGGCGCCAGCGAACGCGACTACCGCGTCCTGATCGCCTCGGACGCTGTTCCGGGCGTCAAGCCCGACCACCTCGACGAGGCAGCCCAGATGGGCATCGTCCACACCCCCAGCGGCGAGATCACCCGCCGTCTCAGGTGCACACGTCCACGGTCGGCGTACCCGTGACCGACTCGCAAACGGATCGCTCACCGGGTCTGTTCCGAAGGGTCGACCATGCTCGTTCGGCGTCCAGAGCTCCTGCGCGGTGACTGTCAGGTGTGTCTGGCCGGGCTGGCTTTCCTACTGTGTCGATGTCGGTGGAGTCGTGAAGCCCACTCTCCAGGCAGTCGATTGGTGGGACCGTGCCGTCGGTCGAGCCGAGCGACCTCGCGTTGCTCCGCTCGGTCGCTGCTGAGCGGAAATCGCTGTGATGACCTGCACTTATGATGGTGGAGCTAAGGGGACTCGAACCCCTGTCCCCACACTGCCAGTGTGGCTGTTGGTGTGCTGGTGCGTGCCAGCGTCCACTGTGGCCATACGTGCAGGTCGCACTGCCGAGTGTGTACGCATGTGTCCATTGCCTATTTGCCGGTGATCGAGAGTGTTAGGACACCGATAGGACACGCCGAACGGACATTCGAACGCCAACGTGCGTTGCCGCCGTGCTGGCGTCAAGGTCGATGCTCACCCCGCGATGAGCTGATGAATAGCGTCCAAGGGCCAAGGGAGGCCGCTTGGATCTTGCGCGTTCGCCGCCGCTCGCTGCCACGCTTCTTCGGTGCACAGCCACACGATAGGGAAATCGTGCCCCTGAGCCGGACCACCCAGCGCTCTCATCCGAACGACAGAGCCGCTGGCTGTGGTGGCCTCAACTACATCCCCGCGATCAATGCTCATACGACCATCCTGACGACTGCCATAGCTGTCGAGAAGAATTATCTTTCCGTCATTGCGTTACGGCAGTGACTTATGGCAGACTCCAGATCGGCTCCGCACCACACTGCCGTAAGGAGGGGAGAGCATGGAGACCACAGGAGACGTTTTTAAGCCGCCGTACATGTCGTTCCAAACCTTCTGGAACTTCATCACGGAGCTCGGCGAGAATCCACTTCCGCCTCGCATCGATCGTTCGATAATGAACGGCAAATCAGGCACTGACCAGGCTAATCTCTTCCTTGCGTTGACTTCCTTTGGCCTGATCGACGACCAGGCCAAAGTGCTGCCGCTTCTTAGCAATTTGACCTCCGCAGACGCAGACGCGCGGAAGTCAATACTCAGACAGATGATCACCGAACACTACGTAGAGCCCATGCGCGTTTCGTCGGACAACGGCACTACCAAGGATCTGGAAGACGCATTTAAGGAGGGCTACCCGAGCATCGCGTCAGCGGATACGCGGCGTAAGGCCATCACTTTCTTCCTGCACGCTGCGCGGGTCGCCGGGCTCGAACTCAGTGTGCACTTCCCAAAGACCCGTTCTGGCCAGGGCGCGCCTGGCGCGGCGCGGGCAAGAAAACCGACACGGCGGAAACTGGCGGCAGCGTCGCAAGACGGTGGGACGTCAGACGGATTTGATGACACCTCCGCCGATACCTCCGGCGATACCTACACTGTCGAGCTTGATTCTGGCGGAACGGTTTCCGTGGTCGTGAAGGTCAACTTGTTTCGCCTCACGACGGCAGACCGCGATTTCGTCATCGACTTGGTTGACAAACTGCGGGGGTACCGCGCGGATGCTGCTGCCGGCGCGGCCAACGGGCACGGCGACAAAAACGGCCCTTCCGAAGAAGGGCCGTCGGGCCAACCGTCCGGAGACGGTGGCGGGGTTACGCCAGAATGATAGCGCAGAATCTGCAACCCACAACCATCCGGCCCTATTCCCGCAGGTGGGGTGTCTGTCGTGCCTGAGCGCCTCGCGATCTACGTCGACGGGTTCAATCTGTACCACGGCCTCCATGACAAGTGGCGCCGGAGGTATCTGTGGCTGGACCTCGCTGCACTCGGCCGCGCCATGCGGCCTCGGAGCAACCTTGTCAAGGTCAAATATTTCACCGCTCCCGTCTTGAACGAACCCGCCGCGTTGTCACGGCAGAGCGCCTACCAAGCTGCACTCACAGCACTTAATCCGGGCGTGGTCGAGATCGTCCAAGGCCGCTATCAGACCAAACAGAAGCGGTGCAACGGCTGTGGCCGGGCATGGACCGAATACGAAGAGAAGGAGACGGACGTCAATATCGCGGTGCATCTGGTGTCGGATGCCGCGTTGGGTAGCTCTGACGCAGCGATCATCGTCTCCGCGGACAGCGACCTCGTACCCGCGGTCAAGGCCGCGCGAACAATGAACCCGAGCTTGTTCGTCGCCGCTGCATTCCCACCCGCTCGCTACTCGAACGAGTTGAAGACATTGATGCCGAGTTCATTTCACATCGGCGCGCAGCGCATCAAGCAATGCCAGCTCCCTCAGACCGTGAGCGACACAAGATCGGGTAGCTCTTGGACCCGGCCCGTCAAGTGGCGTTGAGCCATGCGGCATTACGTCCAGTTGTCGTTCCCAGACTTGCCTAACTCGCGCGAGTCACGGTGAAGCTGCCCGGTGCGCTGCCGCTGCGAATCATCGCCAGCCCGAGGCTGCCCGGCCCGCCGTCGTCGGTCAGACCCAGCGCCGCGCAGACGTCGGCGTGGTCGGCGCGGCCGCTGAAATAGAGCTTCGACGTGGGAGAGTCCCGCGATAGGACAGAGTTAGGACAATCGGCGTGTCGCGAGACCCGCTCAGCTAACGACAAAAACCCGCTCCGACCAAGGTCAGAGCGGGTTTCAAACGTGGAGCTAAGGGGACTCGAACCCCTGACCCCCACACTGCCAGTGTGGTGCGCTACCAGCTGCGCCATAGCCCCTCGGTGGGTGAAAACCGCCGCCCACCTGCCCGAACGAAACTACACCATCCCCGCCGAGGCCAACAAACTGCCTGCTCTGGGTCATGAGTGGTACCTGGAGTCTGCCGGGGCGAGCGAAGCGACGGGAGTTGGGCGCAGACTCCACAACCACTCACGGGCGGCGGAGCCGCCTACAGGTCGGCGACCCAGTTGTTGTTGCCGATGTCGACCGGGGTCTGGCCGACGAACACGGCCGGGGTGCCGTTGGCGCCGAGCGCGGCCATCGCCTGGCGCGCGGTCTGCGCGTCGGCCGCGGCCGACTCGACCCGGGTGCCGTCGGTGATGCATGCGACCGCGGCGTCGTCGGCACCCGCATCGCGCGCCATCGCGGCCAGGTCGGCGTTGGTGTGGTCGGCCGAGCCCTTCTCCTCCGGCTGCTGCTCCGGGGAGAACAGCACCGAATGGAGCTTCGAATAGGCGATGCCGTCGCCGGTCTCCGCGACGCACTGGGTCGCCGCGACCGCCCGCGTCGAGTAGTCGCCGCTCGCCGAGGCGGCGTTGAGGAAGTCGAGCAGGTGATAGCGCACCGCGACCCTGCCCTCGTCGATCGCCTGCGCGAGTTCCTGCCCGTGACTCTGCTCGAGTTGCGCACAATACGGGCAGAGCGGATCCTCGAACACGTCGATCGTCGTGGCCGCGTTCGGCGCGCTCAGCAGCACCGCCCCGTCGTCCTGCAGCGCGGCGGTGACCTGCGGGTTCGACACCGACCCGTAGCCCTCGTTGCGGGTCTGGTTGCGGTTGCTCTGCCAGATCACCCCGCCGATCACCACGACCGCGACGACCAGCACCGCCAGCGCGCCGAGCACGTACGTCGACCGGTTCGAGGTCGTGGAAATCGGGTTCTTGCCGGTCTTCGCGCTCACAGCCGTCCTCGGTCGATGGATGGGGAATCGGGTGCCGACTCTGCCAGGTCCGCCTGAGAATCCGCCGAGCGCGGCGCCCGCGACCCTGGTCCGAGGGCGAACGGAGTGCGTGGAAAACGGATCAGCCACAGCGCCAGGGCCAGGAACCCGACGTCACGCAGGATCTCCCCCGCGTAGTCACGCCACGATGCGTCCGGCACCGGGCCACCCCCGCCGAAACACCCGCAGTCGATCGAGAGGCCACGCGCCCACGCGGAGGCGACGGCACCGATCAGCACCGCCAGCACGAGGGTCGACGCGACCGCCGCGGCGCGCACGCCGATCCCGGCGAGCAGCACGAGTCCGATCGCGATCTCGACGAACGGCAGCGTGTCGGCGACCGGTCGGACCAGCGAGTGCGGCAGCAGCTGGTAGGCACCCACCGCAACCGTGGTCTGCACGGGGTCCGCGGCCTTCAGCGCGCCCGAGATCAACCAGATCGCGGCCAGCCCGAGACGCGCGAGCAGACCGACCCATTTCACCCACACGCCTGCCGAGCGTACCGACGTGCCGGGCCGTAGATTCCGACTGTGAGCGAACCCTCCGAGGCGCCTGGCCCACCCGAGGCGCGGCTCCCCCACGAGTACGACCACCGGCATTCCGACGTGTCCGGGGGTTGGCTGCGCGCCGCGACCTTCGGCGCCATGGACGGCCTGGTGAGCAATACCTCGCTGATTGCGGGCGTCGGGGCGGCGAACGTCGCGCCGCACACGGTGGTGCTCGGCGGCGTCGCGGGCCTGGTCGCCGGCGCGTTCTCGATGGCTCTGGGCGAGTACACGTCGGTCACGACCCAGAACGAACAGATCGACAAGGAGGTGCGCGTCGAGCGCCGCGCGCTGCGCCGCAACCCCGCCGCGGAGCATGCCGAGCTGGTCGCCGAGTTCGTCGCGATGGGCATGTCACCGCGGACCGCGGCCGCCGCCGCGACGGAGATCGGGAGGGACGCCGAGCGTGAACTCGACGTGCACATCACCGCCGAACTCGGCATCGACCCAGCCGCCAAGCCGTCCCCCTACGTCGCGGCCGGATCGTCGTTCCTCACGTTCTCGATCGGCGCGATCTTCCCGCTCATCCCCTACCTGCTCGGCTTTTCGTCGCTCGCCGCGGGCCTGACGGTCGGCCTGCTCGGCCTGCTGATCGTCGGCGGCCTCGCCGCCCACCTCACCCGTACCCCGCTCGTGCGCGGCGCGCTCCGACAGCTCGTCCTCGGCGCGGTCGCCATCGGCGCGACCTACGGGGTGGGCGCGCTGATCGGCGTCGGAATCCCCGGCTGAGATTGACCGAATGTCCTGACAAAAGCTAGGCTCTGCGTCCGTGCCGCCGATAACTCTGCCCTCGCCCCGCACTCCCGACCCGATGCAGGCCCCGGTGCTGCGCTGGGGCGTGATGGGTCCGGGGTGGATCGCCCACCGCTTCGTCGAGGCGCTGCAGGCTCACACAAAACAACGGGTGGTCGCCGTCGGGTCGCGCAACCCCGAGCGGGCGGCGTCCTTCGCCGAGCGCTGGTCGATCGACAACGCCTACGGCAGCTACGACGACCTGCTCGCCGACCAGAACGTCGACATCGTCTACGTCGCCACGCCGCACACCGAGCACCTGCCCTGCGCCCTGGCCGCACTCGCCGCCGGCAAGCACGTCCTCGTCGAGAAGCCGCTCGGGCTCAGCGCCGCCCAGGGCGTCGAGATCGCCAACGCCGCCACCGCCCGCGGGCTGTTCGCCGGCGAGGCGATGTGGACCGCGTTCCTGCCCAAGTACGACGTCATCGGCCAGATCCTCGACGCCGGCCTGCTCGGCACCATCCGCACGGTCCTGGCGGACCACGGCGAGCACTTCACCCCCGACCATCGCATCTACGATCCCGCGCTCGCCGGCGGCCCGCTGCTCGATCTGGGCACCTACACGGCGGCGTTCGCCACCTGGGCGCTGGGCGCGCCGATTTCCCTCGTCGCGGTCGGCCAACCCGCGAACGAGCAACTCAACGGCCAAATCTCGGCGATCCTCACGCACGCCGGCGAGAACCAGTCGATGCTCAACACGACGATTCTCGCCAACACCCCCACCACCGCGGCCGTGTGCGGCGACCTCGCCACACTCACGATCCCCGGGCCGTTCTACCAGCCGGGGCCGTTCACGGTGACCACTCTCGACGGCGCCGTGCTGCGCCACGACGAACCCGTCGGCACGCACGTCGACGGCCTGCACTTTGCCGCGGACGACGCGGCGCGGACCATCGCCGACGGCGGAATCGAATCGGCCGTACACCCGCTCGCCGCCGCGTTGACGACGCTGTCCGTGCTCGACGAGATCCGTGCGCAACTCGGCATCGAGTTCCCCGGCAGCTAGGAACGCTCGAGCGTGTCGGGCACCAACGCCCAGTAGGCCGCGGCGACGAACAGCACCGAACCCGTCACGACGAACGCGACCGCGTAGGAGTAGTGCTGCGCCAACAGTCCGGCACCGATCGGCCCGAGCACGGTCCCCACATCGGTGGCCATCTGGAACGCCGCGAGCACCGGGCCGCCGCGCGCGCGCGATCCGATGATGTCGGCGACCGCGGCCTGCTGCGCCGGGTTGATCAGGCCCGATCCCATACCCGCGACCAGCACGCTGACGAAGAACACCACCAGCGACTCGCTGAAGCCGAGGACCACGGTGCACGCGCCGGCGACGACCGCTCCCACCACGATGAAGTGCTTGCGGCCCCACCGATCCGACAGGCGCCCCGCCGGGAACAGCACCAGCGCGTTGCCGATCGCGAACACCGTCAACGCGACGCCCGCGACGGCCGGATCACGGTGCAGCCCTTCCACGACGAACAACGGGATGATCGCCATCCGCACCCCGAACACCGACCAGCCGTTGGCGAAACTCGACGTGAGGGAGGCGCGGTACGCGGGTTTGGCCAACCCGTCGCGCAGCGTCATCACCGGGATCCCGCTGCTGGTCTCGGGCGCGGCGAGCGTCGAATGGCGCAGCCGCAGGAACACGACGGCGGCGGCGATCAACAGCGCGACCGCATAGATCGCGAACGGCGCGCGCAGGCCGAAACCGACGAGTGCGCTGCCGAGGATCGGCCCACCGATCGTGCCCAGGAGAAAACTCGACGCGTACAGACCCGCGACGCGACCACGGTTCTCCGGCGGCGAGATTCGGATGAGCAAACCCAGCGCCGATACGGTGAACATGGTCGACCCGATGCCACCCGCCGCGCGGAACACCAGCAGCTGCCAGTATCCCTGCGCGAACGCGCACGCGCCGGTGGAGAACGCAACGATCAGCAACCCGATCAGGTACACCGGACGCTCGCCGCGACGCTGCACGAGCCGGCCGCTCATCGGCGCAAACAGCAAGCGCATCAACGCGAACGCGCTGATCACCGCCGACGCCGCGGTGACCCCCACGCCGAAGCTGCGCGCGAACTGCGGCAGCACCGGGGCGACGATGCCGAACCCCAGCGCGATGACGAAACTCGCCGAGACCAGCACCCAGATCTCGGCGGGCAACCGCGGCCGGGCGGCCGCCCCAGCCGCGGCATCGGAGTCGGTCACGCCCCGGCGGTCGCCTGACTGCCCAGCGTCGCGCCGACCAGGTCGCGCGCCTCCTCCTGAACCTGTGCCAGATGCTCCGGCCCCTTGAAGGATTCGGCGTAGATCTTGTAGACGTCCTCGGTGCCCGACGGTCGGGCCGCGAACCAGGCGTTCTGGGTGCAGACCTTGAGCCCACCGATCGCGGCGCCGTTGCCCGGCGCGGAGGTCAGCCGCTCGGTGATCGGCTCACCCGCGAGCGTGTCGGCGTGTACCTGATCCGGCGACAACTTCGCCAACACGGCCTTCTCCGCGCGGCTGGCCGGGGCGTCGATCCGGGCGTAGGCCGGGCTGCCGTGGCGCTGTTCTAGTTCGGCGTAGCGGGCCGACGGACTCATCCCCGTCACCGCGGCGATCTCGGAGGCAAGCAGCGCCAGGATGATCCCGTCCTTGTCGGTCGACCACACACTGCCGTCGGTGCGCAGGAACGACGCGCCCGCGCTCTCCTCGCCACCGAACACCAGGCTGCCGTCGATCAACCCGGGCACGAACCACTTGAAGCCGACCGGCACCTCGTACACCTGCCGGCCGAGGTCGGCGACTACCCGATCGATCATCGACGACGTCACCACCGTCTTGCCGACCTTCGACGTGTTCGGCCACCCGTCGCGGTGCGAGACGAGATAGTCGATGGCGACGGCGAGATAGTGGTTCGGGTTCATCAGCCCACCGTCGGGCGTGACGATGCCGTGCCGGTCGGAGTCGACGTCGTTGCCGGTGGCGATGTCGTAGCGGTCCTTGTTGTGGATCAGCGAGGCCATCGCGTTCGGCGACGAGCAGTCCATCCGGATCTTGCCGTCCCCGTCGAGGGTCATGAACCGGAACGTGCCGTCGACGAGGGGGTTCACCACGTCGAGGGCCAGGTCGTAGCGCTCCCCGATCGCGCCCCAGTAGTCGATGCTGGCGCCGCCGAGGGGGTCCGCGCCGATCCGGACGCCGGCGCTGCGAATCGCCTCGAGATTCACCACATTCGGCAGATCGGCGACGTACTGGTCGAGATAGTCGTAGCGCTGCACCGACGCGAGCGCGGTCGCGAACGGCACCCGCTTCACCCCGTCGAGTTTCGCCCGCAGCAGGTCGTTGGCGCGCGCGGCGATCGTGTCGGTGGCGGTGCTGTCGGCGGGGCCGCCGTTGGGCGGGTTGTACTTGAAACCACCGTCCCGCGGCGGGTTGTGCGAGGGAGTGACGACGATGCCGTCGGCCTCTGCGCTCGGCCCCGAGCGGTTGTACGCCAGGATGGCGTGGCTGACCGCGGGAGTGGGTGTGTAGCGGTCGCGGGAGTCGACCATCGTCTTCACGCCGTTGGCGGCGAGCACCTCGAGCGCCGTCGTCCAGGCCGGCTCGGACAGCGCGTGGGTGTCCCGACCGATGAACAGCGGACCGGTGACCCCTTGTGCGGCACGGTATTCGATGATGGCCTGGGTGATGGCCAGGATGTGCCACTCGTTGAATGCGGCGTCCAGGGCGGAGCCGCGGTGGCCGGACGTGCCGAACAGCACCTGCTGCTCGGGGACCGAGGGATCGGGGATCAGGCTGTAGTACGCGGTGACCAGGTGGGACAGATCCACCAGGTCCTGTGGCTGCGCCGGTTGGCCCGCCCGTTTGTGCGCCATGTCGAGTCTCCTCCGTGCTGTGCCTGCGACCATCCCACGCTCATTCGACCACGCTTCGGAGCGGGACGCGGGGGGTTCGGTTCAGGCGAACGCCCACTGCGTCAGCGCGAACGCCGCGGTCGCGGCGGCGAGTCCGGACAGCACGCTGACCACGACATTCGCCGTCGCGTACAGGTAGGCACCGTCCTCGGCCAACCGCACCGTCTCGTACCCGAACGTGCTGAACGTCGTGAACGCGCCGCAGAACCCGACCCCGGCCAGATCGTGCCAGTTCGTCGACACGGCGGCGCCGGTGAGGGCGCCGAGAATTGCCGACCCGAGCACGTTCACCGCGAATGTGCCCCAGGGAAAGGGGGAGCGATTCCGGCGCTGCACCGCGCGGTCGAGCAGGTACCGGGCGGGCGCCCCGACCATCGCGCCGAGCAGCACGAGCACCATCGTCACGGACGGACCTCGATCTGGAGCATCTCGGCCGGATCGACGGTGGTGCGGGTCTTGGCGAGCAACTCGGCCGCGTCGTCGGCGAAGGTCCGGATCCGGTCGGGCTCGTCGACGATGACGATGAGGATCGGCAGGTGGTCGGCGAGATCGAGGATGCGCGTGGTGTGGATGGTGGACGACGCGCCGAATCCCTCGACGCCGCGCCACACGCTCGCGCCCGCCATGCCCGCGTCCTTCGCGCGCGCGACGATCTCCTGATACAGCGGCCGATGGTGCCAGGTCTCGTCCTGGTCGAGCATGATGCTCAGGCGCAGAACCTCTTTGGTGCGCATCGCTACCTCCTCCTTCTTCCGGACACGACAGTTCCGGACGCGACACGGGTGGCTCCCACGCCGATCACGACGGCGGCCAACCCCAGCACGACGCTTCCCGCGATATAGCCGAGCGCGATTACGGGTGCGCCGTCGGCGAACAACCCGTGTCCCTCCACCGCATAGGTCGAGAATGTCGTGAACCCGCCGAGCACACCGATGCCGAGGAACGGGCGCACCAACCGATGCGCCGCCCACACGTCGGTGACGAGCACCATCAGCACACCGATGAGCAGGCAGCCCAGGACGTTCGTCACCAACGTCGCCCACGGGACGTGCCGAGGCAGCGGCGGCCACAGCGTCGACAGCCCGAACCGGGCGAGCGCGCCCAGACCACCCCCGACGGCGATGACCGCCAGCACCGGAAGTTCGTTCCTGCTCACCGCGCCTCCTCCTGCGCCCAGGGCCGGGCTGCTCGAGTACAGCTAACCGCCGCCCTCCGGTGCCTGCAGCCGAAACTCGAGTACCGCGGCCAGGTCGTCGATCGCCTCCGCGAGCCTGGCGAGTTTGCCGCCGGGACCGCTCGCCCGCAGCAGCGCGTGACGGTCGGTCTGTGCGATCGGCAGTCGGGTGGCGAGGGTGTACGCGCGCGCAGTCTCGTCGGCCGGCAGGTCCGCGAGCGGGTCGACGTCCGGCACGGGCCCACCGCTGCGGGCCGCGAGTTCGCTCGCCAGGTCGACGAGCCGGCGCACCCGGTCGGCGACGTCGTCGAACAGCCCCTCCTCCCCCGGCCCCGACTCGTCGGGCCACCGTTCGACCTCTGCCCGGGGATAGGGGTCGTCGGACACCCAGGCGCGCACCCGGATGCGTTCGGTGCCGACACAATCGAGGGCGAATCGGTTGCCCGGCAGTGGAAATGCCGTATCGATCCGCGCGAGGGCGCCGACGTCGGTCCGCTCGTCACCGCCGCCGACCTCGTGGCCGCGGCTGATGAGCACCACCCCGAACTCGGGCTCCGGCTGGTGATGCAGGCACGTGTCGACCAGCGCGACGTAGCGGGGCTCGAATACCTGCAGCGGGAGACGCTGCCCCGGCAGCAACACCGTGCCGAGCGGAAACATCGGCATGATCGTCATCCGGCAAGCATGCCGTGCGGAATCCCTGTTGGTCACGCTCGGTTGCGGGTAAGCCTGTGAGAGACCACGACGAAGGAGACCCGCATGCGCCACCGTACCGCGACCTCCCTGATCCTCTGGCTCACGGCGGTGCTGGTCGCGGCGCTCTGGACGCCCGCCACGGCCGCCGCCGCGCCCATCTATCCCGTCCCCGATCCCGATCCGTTCTACAGCGCTCCGCCCGACCTGGCGACCCGTGCTCCCGGCGACGTGCTGAGGTCGCGGCAGGTTCCGGCACCGGGCTACCCGGGCACGACCGCATGGCAGTTGGCGTACCGGTCGACGAACTCGGCGGGCGCACCGATCGCCGCGGTGACGACGCTGCTGCTGCCGCCCGGCGGCGCGGATCGCCCGCTGGTGTCCTACCAGCCGCTCGTGAACTCGCTGGGGATGCGGTGCGCACCCTCGCACAGCCTCTTCGACGGCACCCTGCAGGAGGCACCCGCGCTCAACCTGCTGCTCGCGCGGGGCTGGGCAGTCGAGGTGCCCGATCACCTCGGGCCGACCAGCGCCTACGGCGCCGCGCGACTCGGCGGCCGCCTCGTGCTCGACGGGATCCGCGCCGTGAAGCGGTTCCCGCCCGCCGCGCTCGGCGCCAGCCCGGTCGGCATGGCGGGGTACTCCGGCGGTGGGATGGCCAGCGGTTGGGCCGCGGCGCTCGCGCCGACCTATGCGCCGGAGTTGCCGATCGTCGGCGTCGCGCAGGGCGGAGTGCCGGTGAACATCGGCCAACTCGCCCGCGACCTCGGCGGGACGCCGTCGCCGCTGTTCGGGCTCGGGTTCGCCGCCGCCCTCGGGCTCGAGCGCGAGTACCCGCAGTCGGCGCGGATCAGCGACGTACTGAACCCCGAGGGCATGGCGCTGCGTGATCGTCTCGCCAACGCCTGCACGAACGAGATCGTCGCGGCCGGGGCGAACAAGAGCTACTCCGACGTCGCGTTCGGGCCCGGCATGGCCGACCCCGCCGCCAACGCCGTGCTCGACGAGAACAGCCTGCAGCTGTACCCGGGAGTTCCCCGCACACCCGTCTACGCCTGGCACGGCAGCGCCGACCAGGTCTCACTCGCGTCGGCCCAGCAGCTCGCCGGGCGCTACTGCGCGGCCGGGGTTCCCGTGCAGTTCGACGTGATCGCCGGGGCCGACCACGGGAGCGCGATCGCACCCGGCGGCCTACGCGCCATCGGCTATCTCGCTGACCGTTTCGCCGGCCTCGCGCCGCCCAGCAACTGCTGAAGGAACGACCGGCCCCGCGTAATCTTGGTCGAATGACCAGTAGCTGGGTGAACTGGGCCGGGGACCAGCGGTGCACGCCCGCGGAGCTGGCCAGACCCGCCGACGTCGAGCAACTCGCGGAGATCGTGCGGGCGGCGTCTGCGGCGGGCCGACGGGTCCGGGTCGCGGGGTCCGGGCACTCGTTCACCGACGCGGTGCTGACCGACGGCGTCCTGGTGTCGTTGGAGCGGATGAATCGTGTCGTGGCCGTCGACCTGATCAGCGGGCGGATCCGGGTCGAGGCCGGCATCACCCTGCACGACCTGAATGCTCGGTTGCAGTCACACGGCCGGGCGCTGCCGAACCTCGGTGACATCGACGCGCAGTCACTCGCCGGGGCGACGGCGACCGGAACGCACGGCACCGGCGCCCAGCTACCGAATCTCTCTGCCGGACTGCAGTCGATCGAACTGATGCGCGCCGACGGGTCGACGGTCGAGCTGAACGCCGGCACCGATCCGGACGCCTGGCGCGCGGCACGGGTGAGCCTGGGGGCGCTGGGCGTCGTCACCGCGATCACCCTGGACACGGTGCCGGCGTTCGTGCTCGAGGCGATCGAACGGCCCACGCCGCTCGACGCGGTGCTCGCCGGCCTCGACTCCTATGTCGAAGGCAACGACCATTTCGAGTTCTACCTGTTTCCGCACAGCCCGGTGGCGATGACCAAGCGCAACAACCGAACCCACCAGGCTGCCGATCCCCTGTCGGCGCCGGCCGATTGGGTCTATTCGATGCTGCTGCAGAACCACGCGCTCGAGGTGCTGTGCCGGGTCGCGAAGGCGCGACCGGCGCTGATCCCGCGGCTGAACCGCATCGCCGCCCGGGTCGGCGGCTACGCGCATCGGGTCGACCGCTCCTACCGGGTGTTCTGCACGCCGCGCCTGGTCCGGATGACGGAGATGGAGTACGCGATTCCGCGCGAGCACGCGGTCGAGGCGGTCCGGCGGGTGAAGGCCGTGGCCGAGCGCGCCGATCTCGCTGTGCCGTTCCCGATCGAGGTGCGCTGGGTCGCCGCCGACGACGCGTTCCTCTCCCCCGCCGCCGGCCGCGACACCTGCTACATCGCCGTGCACATGTACGCCGGGATGGCGTGGGAGCGGTACTTCCGCGCGGTCGAGGACGCACTCGACGAGTTCGACGCGCGGCCGCACTGGGGCAAGCGTCATTTCCGTACCGCCGAGACGCTGGCGCCGCGCTATCCGGACTGGGAGCGGTTCGCGCAGGTCCGCAAGCGCCTCGACCCCGATGGTGTGTTCGTCAACGACTACACCGCGCGGGTGCTGGGCATCTGACGCGGTCGCGGCGACCGCGGCGTCGGACTCGCCGCCGCCGAGTTGATCACGCCCGTGTGGCCCCATTTCCCGGCGTGTCAGAGGCCATTGGCTCGGTGTCGCGGTGACCCGCGGCGCCAGACAAGACTCGCCGCCGCCGAATGGATCACGCCTGTGTGCCCCCAATTCTCGGCCGTGTCGGGGCCATCGGCTCGGCTTTCTGATCGGCGAGAACCGATTCAGCCTGGGGCGTCTTCGTCTGGGTACGCTGATCACATGTCGCGACTGGGGCGCATCACGACCGACCCGGCGATCTGCCACGGCCAACCGGTGGTCCGCGGGCTGCGTTATCCCGTGCAGACGCTCCTGGAGCTGCTGGCCTCCGGCATGACGTTCGATGCGATCCTCGCGGATTACGCGGACCTGGAGCGTGACGACCTGCTCGCAGCGCTCGAGTTCGGCGCACTGACAGCAGGTGGCCAGCGGATCGGCCCGCTCGGCGACGCGTGAGGTTCCTCGTAGACGCACAGTTGCCGGCCCGGCTGGCCGCATTCCTCAACGAGCGCGGCCACGAGGCTATTCATACGTCATCGCTTCCCCACGGCACTCGATCCAGGAATCACAGCGACCGAGCGGTACCGTCGACTGGTACGAGTCGAGAGCGATGACCATGGAGATCTCAGCCCAGCGAGGCGAGCCAGCGCCTGTTCGAACTCATCGAGCAGCTCAACGACGACCAGGAACCGGTGGAGATCGTCTCCGAGGCCGGCACCGCGTACCTGGTCTCCGCCGACCAATGGCGATCTCTCATGGAGACCGCCCACTTGCTCCGATCCCCAGCCAACGCAGAGCGATTGCTGGGCAGCATCGCTGACGTCGAAGCCGGGCGCACCGAGGCCCATGCGTTGATCGAACCACAGCACGACATCGCGTGAAGATCAGCTTCACCCGCGACGGCTGGGATGACTACACATCCTGGATCAACCTGTCTGGCTACTGGGTCATCGATATGCATCTCGGCGGTGACTGACGTCGAGCACGTTCACCACGGATGCCGCCTCATCGATCGTGTACCGAACCCGATACTCGCCGCGGCGGGCGCGCCAGTGACCTTCGAACGGCTTGTGCAACGGCGCCCCGACCCGATGCGGGTTCTCCGCGAGGGGGCCGTACAGGAACTCTAGAGAGGCTGCGGCCGCCGCCTCGGGAAGGGTCTCGGCGAGCTGGCGGGCGGCACTTCGTGTGACCTGAACCCGATAGGTCACTCCTCGGTCGCCTGCCGCGACGCCGCCATGGCCCGCACCTCGCGCTCATCCAGCACGTCCCCGCGTTCCACTTCACCCTCCGCGCGGCGTACACGCTCCTGAGCGGCCGGATCGGCCAGCAATTCGAGCGTCGCTTCGATGGACTCCAGATCCTCGGCGGCCAACAGCACCACGTAAGCACGACCATTGCGCGTGATGTGGACGCGCTCGTGCGTCCGCCCCACTTCGTCGGCGATCTCCGACAAGCGAGCCTTGGCCTCAGACAATGGCACCGTACTCATAGACCAGAATTCTAGTCTTCAGACCGATGCAGGGCCACCTCGTTCGTCATCGTCGGCGAGCCGCCCCCGCCTCGTCGTGGCCCGGCCACGTCCGTCGCACATGTCGCGGCCTAGTCGTTTGCGGGTCACGAAGCGGAAGCGACCGAGACCTCGAGTGCCACGGCAAGCGCATCGCCGTCGAACTCGTCAGGATCGCCCTCCAACGCGAAGGCTATCGCGTCCAGGCACTCACGTTCGGCATCCTCGCGGGTCCGTGCCCCGCCCCCGTTGATGTGCAAGGCAGGCACTCGGTAATGCCAGTTGCTCGCCTCGTTGTCGAGGAAGAACTCAGCCCGCAGCTTCACACTCACCCGATCACCTCCTAGAGCGCGCGCATCCCGTCGACCAATTCCCGCGCACGCTCCGCGCTAACCGCCGCCTCTGGAAGTGGCCGACCCCGTGCCGCTGACACCAGCTCCGCCACCTCACGAGCCCGCTCGAACACTTGCTCACCCCGCCGTGGCCGTACCGCGTCCGGCCGCAGTAAGACCGCGACGGCACGGCCATGCCGAGTGATCGTGATCTTCTCACCGCGCTCGACCCGATCGAGCAGCTCGGGCAGGATCGCCCGCGCTTCACTGACCGTCAGCCGTGGCATGTACGTCACCGTACAGTCCCCCAAAAGACAACGACCGCCCAGCTCAGCGAGCTGGGCGGTCATCCGTGGAGCTGCCGGGAATCGAACCCGGGTCCTCCGCCGCCTTTCCAGGGCTTCTCCGTGCTCAGTTCACTGTGTCTCTACTCGGATCTCCGAGTCTCGCGAACACGCCCGGATGACGATCCCAGTCGCTGTTGGTTGTCCCGACCGGCTCCGCGACCGAGCCGACCGGTAGAGCCCTCTAGCTGATGCCAGGGACCGGGCCGAGGGCGAACCCGGGCTGACAGACTCGCTCTACTGCTTAGGCAGCGAGAGCGAAGTCGCGCTGATTGGAATCGGCGCTTATTTGGTTGCAACGACGCTTACGGTGGTCTCTTGCCTGCACCGGCACGCTTCCCCTGGATCAACGTACGCAGTCGAAACCGTTCAGCCCCGTACGCCCCGGCACCATGCCGGGCCACCGATTGTAACGCCGAGTCCCGACGAATGCATTCCCGCAGGCCAGCACCCGTGAGTGGTTGACGAGTCCAGACACTCGTCAACCACTCACGGGTCGGGGCCTGCGGAGATTACTCAGAGGTTACTTGCGCAAAACCCTGCCAAAAGGTCGGGCGAGAAATACCGTGACGCCAACCGGCACGGAACGCGCCGGCGCACCACCTGCAGCGGGAGCGACGTTGTTGGAAGTTCGCAACCTCGAGGTCGTCTACGAGGACGTCCTGCTCGTGTGCAAGGGAGTCAGCCTCGACGTCCCAGCCGACGGTATCGTCGCGCTGCTCGGCGCGAACGGTGCCGGTAAGACGACCACGATCCGTGCGATCACGGGATTGCTGGACGTACACCGGGGCAAGATCACGGCGGGATCGGTCACGGTCGACGGTGCGCCGATCACGCGCGTCGAACCGGACGCGATTGTGGCGGCCGGCATCAGTCAGGTCATGGAAGGCCGGCGGATCTTCGTCGAGTTCACCGTCGAGGAGAATCTACGGGTCGGCGCACACAGCCGCGACCGCTCTCGCGTCGCGGAGAACCTGGACCGGATCTACACGATGTTCCCGGTGCTGGCGAAGCGGCGCGGCGAGCACGCCGGGTTCCTGTCCGGTGGCGAACAGCAGATGCTCGCGATCGGTCGCGCGATGATGGCCGAACCCAGGTACCTGCTACTCGACGAACCGAGTCTCGGGTTGGCGCCGCGGCTGGTGGCCCAGATCCGCGAACTCATCGTCGAGATCAATCGTGCGGGAACCGGGGTGCTGCTCGTCGAGCAGAACGTGGCGATGGCGCTGTCCATCGCCACCTACGGCTACGTGCTCGAGAACGGCAAGGTGGTGATGGACGGCGCAGCCGAAGCGTTGCGCTCCAACACCGACATCCAGGAGTTCTACCTCGGTCTCGGCGCGGAGGGCGCGGTGACGTCCTACCGCGACCTCAAGCACTACAAGCGGCGCAAGCGGTGGGTGTCGTGATTCTCGAAGTCAGTGGGTTGAGCCTGAGATTCGGCGGCACCAAGGCGCTCTCGGAGGTCGACTTCGACGTCGCCGACGGCGAGCTGTATGCGATCATCGGCCCGAACGGGGCGGGTAAGACGTCCATCTTCAACTGCCTGTCCGGGTTGTACCGGCCACAGCAGGGCAGCATCCGACTGGCCGGGGAGTCGCTGCTGGGCCGACGGCCGGACGCGATCGCGCGCCTCGGCGTCGCGCGCATGTTCCAGAACATCGAACTGTTCGAGAACCTGACCGTGCTCGACAACATCGAACTCGGCCGGCACATCCACCTGCATTACGGAGCCCTGGCCGCCGCGGTGCGCCTGGGCCGCGCGCAGCGCGAGGAGATGGCCGCGCGACGGTTCGCGGAGGATCTCATCGGATTCCTCGAACTCGAGGCCGTCCGCCATCAACCGGTGGGCATGCTTCCATACGGCATCAAGAAGCGCGTCGAACTCGGACGCGCCCTCGCGATGGAGCCCCGATTGCTGCTGCTCGACGAGCCGGTAGCCGGGATGAACGTCGAGGAAACCGAGGACATGGCGCGGTTCGTGCTCGACGTGCGCAGCCAGCTGGGCATCGCGATGATCATGGTCGAGCACGACATGCGCCTGGTGATGGACCTGGCGGATCGAATCATGGTGCTGGACTTCGGGCGTCGCATCGCGGTCGGCACTCCCGAGCAGATCCAGCGCGACCCCGCTGTCATCGCGGCCTACCTCGGCGGCGCCGACCCGGAACGCGCGGCCGACGACGAGGCCCTGCTCGAGGCGGAATCATGACGATCCCGGAGACGACCACGAATGTGACCACCCTGTCGCAGCGACTCGAGGAGCGGGCCCGCACCACCCCCGACCACATCGCGCTGCGCGAGAAGGTCCTCGGTGTCTGGCACCAGATCACCTGGCGCGACTACGACCAGGAACGACGATTCGCCGCCCACGCGCTGGCCGACCTCGGCGTCGGCGTAGGCGACCGCGTGGGCGTGCTGGCCGAGAACCGCCCCGAGTGGCTGTTCGTGGACCTCGGCGCGGTCTCGCTGCGGGCGATCACCGTCGGCTTCTATCCGACGAGTCCGGCCGCCGAGGTCGAACACCTGCTGACGGACTCGGGCGCCCGGGTACTCGTCGCGGAGGACCAGGAGCAGGTCGACAAGGCGCTCGCGGTGTGGGACCGCTGTCCCGACCTGGAGTGGGTGGTCTACCTCGATCCACGCGGACTCGCCGACTACGACCATCCGAAGCTGATCTCCGACGCGGAGTTTCGCGGCCGGGGCCGCACGCACCTCGACGCAGAACCCGGCCTGCTGGCCGAGCGCGCCGAGCAGGCCCGGCCCGACGATATCGCGACACTGGTGTACACGTCCGGGACGACCGGACCACCCAAGGGGGCGATGCTGTCCGCGGCGAACATCGACTTCGCCATCGATCACCTGATCCACTCCGAGGCGCTGATCTCCCCGCCGCCGAGCGAGCGCGACGCGTCACTGTCTTACCTGCCGCTGTGCCACGTGGCCGAGCGACTGCTCACCACCTGGAGCAACATCGCCTCGGGCATCGTGGTGCACTTCGCCGAATCGTTCGACACGGTCGCGGCCGACCTTGCCGAGGTGCAACCGGACATCCTGCTCGCCGTCCCGCGCATCTGGGAGAAGATGCAGGCCACCGTCGCGATCAGATCGGCCACCGCAACGCCGGTCAAGCGGCTGACCTACCGGTTCGGGTCGCGATTGGCCGATCACATCTCGGCACGCCGAATTGCGCACGGCGGTGACCACACCACGAGCACCAGAGTGCTGTATGCGATCGGCTATCCGCTGCTGTTCCGGGCGCTGCGCGCCAAGCTGGGCCTGCGCAAGGTACGGACCGCACTGTCGGGAACCGCGCCGATTTCACCCGACGTCCTGCGCTTCTTCCTTGGTATCGGGGTGCCGATCCATGAGGCCTACGGCATGACCGAGAACACCGGTGTCGCCACGTCGATGCGGCGGCACCGGATGATCCTCGGCACGGTCGGCGAGGTCGCCGACGGCATCGAACTGCGCCTCGATCCGGACACCGGCGAGGTACTCACCCGGCATCCAGGCAACTTCGTGGGCTACTGGAACAACCCGGAGGCGACGGCCGCGACGCTGACCGACGACGGGTGGCTGCGCACCGGTGACGTCGGTGCATGGGTGGGGGGCACACACCTCGAGATCGTCGGCCGGATCAAGGACATCCTGATCACCGCGGGTGGCAAGAATGTCTCGCCCGCCGCGATCGAGAACCAGCTGAAGGCCTCACCGTTCGTGAAGGAGGCCATCGTCGTCGGTGACCGGCGGCCGTACCTGGTCGCCCTGCTGGGAATCGAGTTCGACTCCGTCGCGGACTGGGCCTCGCACAAGGGAATTCAGTACACCACCTACCGGGATCTGTCGGCCAAACCCGAGGTGCTCGAGCTGATGCGCACCACCGTGCTCGATGCCAACGAGCGGTTCGCCCGGGTGGAGCAGGTGCGCAAGTTCCGGATGCTGCCCAAGGAACTCGACCACGAGGACGGCGAGCTCACCGCCACCCGCAAGATCAAGCGCGGGGCGCTCGCCGAACGATTCACGGACCTGATCGATGACATGTACGCCGACGCCGCCGCTCATCCGGGCGGGGACCTGCGGGGCGTCGCGCCGTGAACGAGCTGATCGAAACGCTGATCCGAGGCCTCGGCCTGGGCGGGTTGTACTCGCTCATCGCGGTCGGCTTCGTGATCATCTTCCGGTCGACCGGCGTGCTTAACTTCGCCCAGCCGGTCTTCATGATCCTCGGCACCTACCTGTCGTTCACGTTCGTCGACAGCCTGGGCCTGCCGTTCTGGCTCGCCGCGCTCTCCTCGGTCGCGGCGGTGGCCGCGATTGCGACCGCCTGCGAACGAATCGCGATGCGGCCCATGGTCGGACGGCCGGCGTTCTCGGCCACGCTGGTGACGGTCGGAATGTTCGCGGCGGGTCTGGTGGTGACGACGAAGCTCATCGACCCGGACATCATCACCTCCGGCGATCCCTGGGGCCTGCGCAACTTCTGCCTCGGCGGCGAACGCGGCGAGGCCACCTCCGGTGTGCAGCCCTGCATTGGCGGGATCACGGTGAACTACACCGACATCTTCAAGATCGTCGCCGCCGCAGTCGTGGTCGCACTGCTGGGGCTGTGGCTGCATCGATCCCGGTACGGCCTGGCGATGCGGGCCACCGCCATGGACCAGGAGGCCGCGATGGCGCAGGGCATCAGCGCCGGCCGGGTCTTCTCGCTGTCGTGGGCAATCGCGGGTGGCCTCGCCGCGGCGGGTGGCGTTCTGCTCGGTGCGTCCGCCGGCGGCGTCGCGTCGAGCGCCGCCCTCGTCGCGCTGAAGGCGTTGCCCGCCGTCATCATCGGCGGCTTGGACTCGATCAAGGGAGCCGTCGTCGGCAGCCTGATCGTGGGGGTGGCCGAGGCGCTCACCAAGACGTACCAGCCGGATGTCGCGCCGTGGCTCGGCGCGAACTTCGACGTGGTGCTGCCGTACGTCTTGATGTTCGCCGTGCTACTCGTGCAGCCCTACGGCCTCTACGGCACCAGAGAGGTGAGGCGGGTGTGAAAGCCGATCTGAATCTCAGCGGCAAGGACCCCGCGTCCGGACCCGCCGATGTGACCCCGTCGCGACGCGTCAACGTGGCCGCGTCGGTCCGGCGTGGCCGCCCGACCGTCTACACCTCCTACGCCAGGGACCAGGCGATCTGGAACACGCCGGCCAAGCTGTGGTGGACCGTCGGACTGGTGGTTCTCGCGTTCGCGGCGCCGTTTCTGATCGCGCAGGATCTGACCAACCTGCTCGCGCTCGCCGCCGTCTACGCCATCGGCGGCATCGGGCTCAACCTGCTCACTGGTTACGCCGGCCAGGTCTCGCTCGGGCAGGCGTTCTTCATGGCGGCCGGTGCCTACACCGCGGCCGTGTTCGGCGGCGAGTCGACCCGCACGGTCATCGGTCTGGGTTGGGACATGGCGCTGTGGCTGCCGCTGGCGGCCATCGTTCCCGGCCTGCTCGGCCTGATCGTCGCACCGCTTGCGGCCCGGGTGCGCGGACTGTACCTCGCGACGCTCACGCTGGGCCTGGTGATGATCGGGCAGCATGTGCTCAACAACTGGGATGCACTCACCGGCGGCGCGGGAATCGGGCGGGCACCGGCCGAGCCGGTGTTGTTCGGTGTCGATCTGAGCAAACCCGTGCGGGTGGCGGGACTGCTCGTCACCGAGCAGCGCGCCCTGTACCTGGTGTCGCTGGTGCTGCTGATCGTCCTCGCGATCGCCGCGCGGAACCTGGCGCGCGGCAAGGTGGGCCGGGCGTTCGCCGCGGTCCGCGACCGCGACATCGCCGCCGAGGTCATGGGCGTGCCGTTGCAGCGCACCAAGACCGCGGCGTTCGTCATCTCCTCGGCGTACGCCGGCGTGTCCGGCGCGCTGCTGTCGGTGGTGATCGGGCGGATCAGCCCGGACCGCTGGAACCTGCTGCTGTCCATCGATTTTCTGGCGATCGTGCTGATCGGCGGGGTGGCGACGATCTCCGGCTCGATCATGGGTGCGTGCTTCGTCGTGCTGCTGCCCCGCGCGCTCGAGGACCTCACCCACGCGTTCCCGGCGCTCACCAACGACTCCGGCGAGATCGTCGGCTTCACCCTCGACGAGGTCAAGACGATGCTGTTCGGCATCCTCATCGCGGCCGTGATCATCGTCGAGCCGCGCGGCATGTACGGGCTGTGGCTGCGTATCCGGAACTACTTCAAGGCCTGGCCCTTCTCGTATTGACGCCCTTCCCGTATTGATCCCCCGACGAAAGGAACTCACCATGCACCGCCGCTGGTACGCCAAAGCCGCCGTTGTCCCCGCCCTGGCCGGCCTGCTCGTGGCCTCGGCGTGCACCAGCGCCGAGGACGAGAGCACCGGCGCGACCGGGCCCGGCGTCACCGATGAGCCGTGTCCCGATGCCGTCAACCCCGACAAGGGATGCATCTACCTCGGCAGCCTCAACGACCTCGAGGGCGGCCCGTTCACGGTCCTCGGCCAACCGATCAACCAAGCCCAGCTCGACTTCTGGAAACAGGTCAACCAAGCCGGCGGCATCGGCGACTACGAGATCAACCTCGCGGCCAACACCAAGAACACCTCCTACGACGTGCAGAAGCACGCCGCGGCCTACCAGCAGGTGGAGCCGAACGTCCTCGCCCTCGCGATGAGCCTCGGCACCCCGCAGACCGAAGCGGTGCTCGACCAGATGGACAGCGCCGACCTGGTCGCGGTCGCCGGTACCTTCTGGTCCGGCTGGCAGTTCCCCGACACCGACCGGGGCCTCGTGCTCGAGGCCGGCTTCTCCTACTGCACCGAGGCGGTGATCGGGCTCGACTGGTTCGCCGAGAACCACAACAAACCCGCCACGATCGCGACCGTCGTGTACAAGGGCGACTACGGCGGTGACTATGCCGCCGGCGCGCAGAAGTGGGCCGAGGCCAATGACGCGCAAGTCGCGGCGAGCATCGAGACCGGGCCGAACGCCGTCGTCGGCAACCAGGACGGCCCGGTCGGCCAGATCGTCGCAGCGGCACCGGACGTCGTCCTGCTCGCCACCGGTCCGGCCGAGGCCGCCGAGATCGTCGGCAAGGCGGTGCAGGCGGGCTACTCCGGGCGGTTCCTCGCGGCCGGACCGACCTGGAACGGCGCGTTGCTCCGGACGCCTGCCGCGCCCGCCCTGACCGCCCAGTACAACGTCACCTCCCCGTTCCAGGGCTGGGACGGCCCGAGCGAGGGTGTCGCGGCCGCGCACGAGGCGACCGGCGGCACCCCGCCGGCGAATTGGGGCTATCTCGCCGGCTGGGCGTTGTCCTACCCGATGAAGGCGCTGCTGGAGAAGGCGAACGAGGAGGGCAAGCTCAATCGCGCCGGCCTGCGGGAGGCGGTGACCGGCCTCGAGGTCGACTACCAGGGCATGGTGGTTCCCGGCACCTTCGGGGAGATGCCCGACCCGACGACGCAGGCCGCGACCGTCGCCGTTCCGGACGCCGCGGCGCCGCTCGGCACCCGGACACTGGTGAACGACTACAAGGGCACCTCGACCGGAAAGATCAGCTACACCGAACCCTGCGTCCAGGGGTAGCGCGCGCTGGTCCGTGCGGCCAGCGGCGTCGGCGAGTCGGGGGGCCAATTGTGCGGTCGCGCGGCGATGGCCCCACGCGCGCTCCCCACGCCGCGCACCTTTTGTACGCGCCGCGCAGGGGGCTGCGCGCGCGGCGCGCACAAAACCTGCGCAGCGTGCGTCCGCGAGGAACCGACGACTCTGGACCAGCCCATGCCTAACTCCCGTCCTCAGCTGGCCGCGATCATTGCGACCGATCCGAGGGCGACGACCATGCCGACCTGCTGCAGCCGCCCGATGCGCTCGCCGAGTAGCACCATCGCCAGCAGCACGGTGGCCGCCGGGTACAGCGAGGCGATCACGCTGATCAGCGACAGCATCGAGCCCTGCAGCGCGAACAGCATCGCGCCGTTGGCGATGACGTCGAGCACGCTGATGTAGACGGCGAGCCGCAGCGGTTCGCCGTGTGGCCGCACGAACTGACGTCCCGCGGCCGCGACCGCCCACACCACGGCGGTCGCGGTTACGCGGGAGGCGACCAGCGGCCACACGCCGGTGCCCTCCGGCACCTTGTGCAGGAACACGAACGCCGCCGCGAACGCGACACCGGAGCCGACGGTGAGCAGCGCGATCCGGCGGTCGAAGCGCAGTTTGCGTCCGCCCGTGATCTCCTCGGTGACGGCGTCGGGTGACTCCCGGCTCACGAGCACGACGGCGACGAGCGCGAGCACGATCCCGACCAGCGCGACCGGGCCGGGCCGCTCCCCCATCAGCACGCCGATCAGCACCGGCAACCCCGCGACCAAGACCGCGGTCAGCGGCGAGACGATCGACATCGGCCCGCCCGCGAGCGCAAGGTAGAACCACCACACCGCCAGACCGCCGACGACACCGGCCGCGGCGCCCCAACCGAGCGCACCGGCGTCGAGCACGCCGCCGAAGAACGGCGCGGCGGCGAGCGTGATGAGCACCGACAGCGGGTACGACACGATGACGATGCGCAGCGCCGCCACGCGCCGGGACGCGACACCGCCCAGGAAGTCGCTCACTCCGTAGCCGACGGCGGCGACGAGAGCGAGCACGATCGCGGTCAGCGCATGCCCTTCACGCGCCGGCCGACCTCGCGGGCGACCTCACGTTCGGCGGTGCGGCGGGCGATGTCCTGACGCTTGTCGTAGTCCTGCTTGCCCCTCGCGAGCGCGATCTCGACCTTGACCTTGCCGTCGCTGAAGTACATCGACAGCGGCACGAGCGTCTGGTTGCCCTCGCGGGACTTGCCGACGAGCCGTTCGATCTCGCGCCGGTGCAGCAGCAGTTTGCGGGTGCGCCGCGGCGCGTGGTTAGTCCAGCTGCCGTGGCCGTACTCGGGGATGTGCACGCCGCGCAGCCACACCTCGCCGTCGTCGACGGTGGCGAACGCGTCCACGAGCGACGCCTTGCCCTCGCGCAGGCTCTTCACCTCGGTGCCGACCAGCGCGATGCCCGCTTCGAACGTCTCGAGGATCGCGTAGTGGTGCCGGGCGCGGCGGTTGGTCGCGATGACCTTGCGTCCCTTTTCCTTCACGTTCCGCGCCCCCTTTCCCGTGTTGCGGCAGCCCTTACCTTATGTGCCGCGGCAACCGGATTATTCCCGCACGTACAGGCGCAGCGTGATGTAGCCGGTGACGGCGGCGAACCCGACGCCGACCACCGCGAGGACCGGGGCGATAAGGAGAATGTCGCTGTTGGTGACCTTCGCGAACACGTTGACGTCGTACAAGTCGCCCAGCACGTTGTCGATCACCAACGGGCGCGCGGCAAACAGTCCGACGATCGCCAAGGCGGTCCCGACCAACGCCGCGGCGACCGCCTCGAGCAGGAACGGCAGTTGGGTGTACCAGCGGGTCGCGCCGACGAGTCGCATGATGGAGACCTCGGTGCGCCGGGTGAACGCCGCGATCTGGACCATGTTGGCGATCAGCAGCAGCGCCGCGAATGCCTGCACCAGCGCCAGCGCGAAGGCCGCGTTGCGCAGGCCGTTGAAAACGCTTACCAACCGGTCGACGAGTTCCTTCTGGTTGAGGATGCTCGCTACGCCCGGCCGCTGATTGAACAGGTCGAAGATGACGAAGTAGCGCTCGGCGTCGCTCATCCGGACCTTCATCGACGCCGGCAGCGCGTTCTCGCTGATCAGGTCCGAGTACTCGGGCTGGTCCTTGAAGGTGCGCTCCTTCGCGTCGGCGAGCGCGTCGGCCTTGTCGAGGTACTGCACCGACACCACCCCGGGTGTGTTCTCCAGGTCCGTGCGGATGTTGCGGCACAGGTCCTGCTCACACTCTGGGTCGGCGTCGGAGACGTCGTTGGTGAGATAGATCTGCACCTCGACCCGGTCGAGGAAGATCGACTGGGTCTTGTTCGCCATCTGCACGACGAGCAGTCCGCCGCCGAACAGGCCGAGCGAGATCGCGACGGTGAGGATCATCGCGATCGTCATAGTGACGTTGCGGCGAAGCCCCGATGCGACCTCGCCGAAGATGAAACTTGCGCGCAAGTGCCGTGCCCTTCGTTTTCGATTCGTGTCGGCCGGTCAGCGGCCGACGCCGTAGACGCCGCGGGACTCGTCGCGGACCACCAGCCCCTGGTCGAGTTCGACCACGCGGCGTCGCATCGCGTCGACGATGTGGTTGTCGTGGGTGGCCATCAACACCGTCGTGCCGACCCGGTTGATCCGCTCGAGCAGCAGCATGATGTCGCCGCTGGTGTCCGGGTCGAGGTTGCCGGTGGGTTCGTCGGCGAGCAGCAGGAGCGGGCGGTTGACGAACGCGCGGGCGATCGCGACGCGCTGCTGCTCGCCACCGGACAGTTCGGTGGGCAGCCGGTCCGCCTTGCCGGCGAGGCCGACCAGGTCCAGCACCTCGGGCACGGTCTTCTCGATGAACGAGCGCGGCTTGCCGATCACCTCGAGCGCGAACGCGACGTTCTGCTCGACGGTCTTCTTCGGCAGCAGCCGGAAGTCCTGGAACACGCAGCCGATGCGCTGACGCAGCTTGGGCACCTTGCGGCCAGACAGCTTGTTGACGTGGAAACCCGCCACGTGGATGTCGCCGGAGGTCGGGTTGTCCTCCTTGAGCAGGAGCCGCATGAACGTCGACTTCCCCGAACCCGAGGGGCCGATGATGAAGACGAAGTCGCCCTTGTCGACCTCGACGTTCACCTTGTCCAGCGCCGGCCGCGTCGAGGTCTTGTACGACTTGGACACGTTCTCGAGGCTGATCACGGGGAGCCAGTGTAACCAGCACCGGGGTGTGGTCCCGGCGCGGCGCGCTCCACCTGTGACTACGTGTCACACGCACTATCTGACATCGCGTGCCGGGCTGCAGCGGGACAGGGCTTAGGCGACTGCGAGACTGCGGGCCGTCTCACGCTGAACATCGGCGATGGACTGCAAGATAGCCCGCTCGCGACCCGCGAGTTTCGTGGGTGCAGATGATTCAAGCCGGTCACGATCACGCTGGCGCTGTCGACGCGACTTCTTGCGCCCGTTCGGACGGGGCGACCGCACCTGCACTGTAATAGTGCCGTCGGCGGTTTCACCTACCCATCTCGGAGCCTCAGCGGCATCCCACAGGCACTGGGCGAACGCTTCCTCGCTCACGTCGTCGGCGGAAATTACCAGTGGGCTGACGCCAAGTGCGTTGCCCGACTTACGCCATGCGAAGGCTTCACGGTCAGTGAGCGTTGCTCGGACCCGTTCGAGGAGACCGACCTCGGGCGGGGTCTCGAACACCGTTTGCGCCTCGTCGTCGGTGAGATGGGCGAACAGTCCGAGCTGCACCGGGAAGTCCTCATCAAACACCCACATGAGGCGCGCACCGGAGGTGATCTTGCTTAGCGTGACAGTAGCTAGGCCGTCGTAGTGCTGGATGATCGTCGGCGCTTGCGTGGTGCGCTCACCAAGCCACGCGTACTTATTCGCCATCGTCACGACCTCTGCGTTCGATCTCCAATGACTCAAGTCTGACACGACCGGGGCGACCCCACCATCGGCGGTGAGCCTCGATGTCAACAAGCTCGCGGCCCGGCTGTGAGCTATCTGCACTGATCGCCGTCATGTCACCGTAGACGCTGACGTGCGGCGGGATGCCCGCTGTTGGTGTGCGCAGGATGTAGTAGTCGTTCGCGATGAGACGTTCGACGTGGAAGTAGCGCACCGCGTCCTTCTTGCGCTGTTTCTCGGGGGTGGGCATGCGGCGGATGTATCGTGCAGCCTCATCGATGGATAGTCGACCCTCGATCATGGACACGTCCAGCTCGACCCACGGCTCGTGTTCGAGCGGACGCCACTTGGTTCCTCGGCGAATACCCAGGTGCCGTCGGCCCGGCGACGCCCGAAGTGGGTCACTGTCGCGTCGACCGGGACAGTGTCCGCACTCCGTCTTTGCGGCATCCCATCTCACAGCCTGCGATCCTGGGGTCCCCATTACCCGACTACCTCCGATTACCGTGAAGCTCGCTCGAGGCCGTCACGATATTCGTTGAGCCCGACAGGGTCGGTGAACATCCGGTCGATCTGGATGCCGTAGCTGCTAGTTGGGCGCGCTCGAGGTGGTCTCCGGGCGCAGGAACGGCGGAATCAGGTTGTCGAGCAGCCCCGTGGTCGTGGTCGGTGCGCTCGTGTCGGTGCCGCCGAGTTGGCCGGGCTCCGTCCCGGTCGGCGATGTCGGGGTGGTTGGTGTGGTCGGGGTGGTCGTCCCGGTCCTCGTCCGCTCGTCGTAGGTCGGCACGTAGGCGGGCGTCGTGGTGACGGCCGGAACGGGCGTCACCGCCGTCGACGGCTGCGGCTCGGGACGGACATAGACGTACAGCACGAAGATGGCGAGCCACGCCACGCACAGCAGGATCGTCGAGTTGCGGATCCCGAGCCCGCGCCACCACTCCACGAGCCGACGGCCCCTGGCGAGCACGGGGCTCACGGCTGGTCCCCCGCGGTCTTCAGGATCGGTTCCGGCGAGTGTTCGACCGCGCGGGTCGTCTCGTTGACCTCGGCCGCGGCGACGCCGAGCCCCTCCCGCGCGAGCGCCGCGACGACCCGCTCACGCAGGATCCGCCCCACCTCGAACTGCTTGCCGGGCAGCGTGCGCGCCACCAGGCGCATGTTCACCTGGTCGACCTCGAGGCTCTCGACGCCCATCACGGTCGGTTCGTCGAGCAGCAGCGGGGCCAGATGCCTGTCCTCGATCGCCGCGGCACCGACGGCGTGCAGGATCTGGTTGACCCGGCTGATGTCGGCACCGGCCGCGATGGGGACGTCGACGACGGCACGCGCCCAGTCCTTGGACAGGTTGTCGACCTTCACGATCTGACCGTTCGGCACCGTGATCACCTCGCCGTCCGCGGAGCGCATCCGCGTGATGCGCAGGGTGACGTCCTCGATCGCGCCCTCCGCGATCTCCGCGCTTCCGGTCACGGAGATCCGCACGACGTCGCCGTAGCCGTACTGCCGTTCGGTGATGATGAAGAAGCCGGCCAGGATGTCCTGCACGATGCGCTGCGCGCCGAAGCCGAGCGCCGCGCCGAGGACCGATGCCGGAATCGCCAACCCCGCGGTACGGACGCCGAGCAGTTCCAGGATCTGAAACCCGATCAGGATGTAGACCGCGATCTGGATCACCCAGGTGATCACCTGCGCGAGCGCATGCCGGTGCTTGGCGGTCTCGGTGCGGACCAGCGCGTCGCTGTGCTGGAAGCCGGCGTCGATGCGGGTGGTGACACGCTGGCCGGTGTAGTGAACGACGCGGCCGAGGATGATCGCACCGAGGGCCCACAGAACGATCTCGAGTCCGTTGGAGCGCAGCCAGATGCCGAAGTCGCTGACCTGAGCGAACGGGTTCATCCAGCCTGTGCCTGCTCGCTCATCCGCCAGCGGATGCCGGACTCGATGAAGCCGTCGATGTCACCGTCGAGGACCGCGCTCGGGTTGTTGACCTCGTATTCGGTGCGCAGATCTTTCACCATCTGGTACGGATGCAGCACGTAGGACCGCATCTGGTTGCCCCACGACGCGTTGCCGCCGGAGCCGAGTTCCTCCATCGCGGCCTTCTCCTCTTGGCGCTTGCGCTCGAGCAACTTGGCCTGCAGCACCTTCATCGCCGCAACCTTGTTTTGCAGCTGCGACTTCTCGTTCTGACAGGTGACCACGATGCCGGTGGGGATGTGCGTGAGCCGCACGGCCGAGTCGGTGGTGTTGACGCTCTGCCCGCCCGGGCCGGACGAGCGGTACACGTCCACCCGGATCTCGTTCTCCGGGATCTCGATGTGGTCGGTGGTCTCGACCACGGGCAACACCTCGACTTCGGCGAACGAGGTCTGCCGCCGTCCTTGGTTGTCGAACGGGCTGATCCGCACCAGCCGGTGGGTGCCCTGCTCGATCGACAGCGTGCCATAGGAATAGGGCGCCTTCACCGCGAAGGTCGCGCTCTTGATCCCCGCCTCCTCTGCATAGGAGGTGTCGTACACCTCGACGCCGTAGCCGTGCTTCTCCGCCCAGCGGATGTACATCCGCATCAGCATCTCGGCCCAGTCGGCGGCGTCGACGCCGCCAGCGCCGGAGCGGATGTTCACCAGCGCGTCGCGCTTGTCGAACTCGCCCGACAGCAGTGTGCGCACCTCCATGACCTCGACGTCACCGTGCAGCGAGGCCCGTTCGGCGTCGGCCTCGGCCAGCGCCGCGGCGTGCGCCTCACCCTCCTCCCCCTCGGCGAGTTCGTAGAGGATGGGCAGGTCGTCGAGGCGTTGACGCAGTTCCTCGACCCGGCGCAGTTCCCCCTGCGCGTGCGACAGCCGGCTGGTCACCTGTTGGGCATGCTCCTGGTCGTTCCACAGGGCGGGATCGGAGGCCTGGTGTTCGAGTTCGTCGATCCGACGTCGCAGTTCGTCGATGTCGAGCACCGACTCGACGGTCTTGAGCGTGGTGTCGAGTTCGGCGAGATCGGCGGTTACGTCGGGATGCACAACTGTCAAGGTTACCGGCCCGGCGCGGGTACGGTAACGACGTGTCCGGCTCCGCCTACGACCGCGACCTCGACCTGGCATCGGGGCTCGCCGACGTCGCGGACGCGATCACCCGCGAACGGTTCGGCGCCCTCGACCTGAAGGTCGACGCGAAGCCCGACCTCACCCCCGTCTCCGATGCCGACCTCGCGGTCGAGCGCAAGATCCGCGCGATCCTGGCCGACGAGCGTCCCGACGACGCGGTCCTCGGCGAGGAGTTCGGCGGCGCGGTCGAACTGCACGGTCGGCAGTGGGTGCTGGACCCGATCGATGGCACCAAGAACTTCGTTCGCGGGGTGCCGATCTGGGCGACGCTGATCGCCCTTCTCTCCGATGGCGTCCCGGTAGTCGGCGTGGTGAGCGCGCCGGCGATGGACCGACGCTGGTGGGCGTCGGCGGGCGGCGGGGCGTTCAACCGGACCCGCGGGGTGCAGCGCCCGATCTCCGTCTCCAATGTCGCCGATCTCGGTGCGGCGAGCCTGAGTTTCTCGAGCCTGTCGGGGTGGCGCGACCGCGGGCTGCGCGAGCAGTTCCTCGGCCTCACCGACGCGGTGTGGCGGGTGCGCGCCTACGGCGACTTCTACTCGTACTGTCTGCTCGCCGAGGGCGCGGTCGACGTCGCCGCGGAGCCGGAGGTGTCGCTGTGGGACCTCGCGGCGCTCGACGTGCTCGTGCGCGAGGCGGGCGGGCGGTTCGGAGCGCTGGACGGCTCGCCCGGCCCGCACGGCGGCAGCGCGGTCGCGACCAACGGCCCGCTGCACGACGCGGTGCTGGCCCGGCTGAACGCGTAGCGACTCACCCGAGGCGCTGCAGCTGCGGCCACAGCTGCGCCCAGTCGGCGCGCCGGTCGCGGCACACGACGATCGGCGCGCCCTGCTCGTCGTTGTCGATACCCAACCCGTTGTCGACGCGGTCGGCGATCTCGCACACTGCGAACCAGTCGTCGAGCCGTTCCGGTTCGAAACCCACGGCCACCACGACCTCAGCATCTTCCGGCGGCGGTCCCCACCACCAGAACGCGTTGTGGCCGCTGTAGACCGCAGGCCCGTCCGGGAGGTAGTGCGCGACCGCGCCGGCCTCGCCGTAGTTGGCGGTGAGCACGACGGCATCCGGGACCACTGCGGCGGCGCCGACCTGCTGCGCGAACCGTGGCCAGCCGACGGTCTCGCCGGCGTCGTAGTTGATCGCGAGCACCGAGGAGCCGGCGAGGTCGCGCTCTGGCAGCGCCGGGAGGAACAGCACGCTCGCCGCGAGCGCACTCACCACCACCGCCACCGTGATCAGCGTGGCCCTCAAAACGACCGTGCCGCGGCGCATCCAGCCGACCGCCGCGATCGATCCCGCCGCGAGCAGCACCGGATACAGGCCCGCGAGGTAGTACGCCTTGCCGCCCGTGAGCAGGAAGGCCGCGAAAAGCAGCGCGTAGGCGACGGGGAACACCCGCCAGTGCGGACGTCGCCACAACCACCACAGGCCCGCGACCCAGACGGGGACCAGTAACGGCCCGATCAGCCCGAACTGCAGCAGCACGAAGGTGGCCGGGGTGTCGGAGGTGCCCGAACTCCCCGCCGCGATCGCGCGGCTCAACGTCAGCTGGGGCCAGCCATGGCGCGCCTGCCACCACAGGTTCGGCGCCCAGAATGCCAGCGCCACAACCGCACCGAGGTAGGGCCAGCGGCTCGCGAACACCTGACGAGGTCCGACGACGGCGAGACCGACGACGAGCGCCGCCATCAGGAATGCCACCAACGTCTTGTTCAGCAGACACACCCCGACCACCGCGCCGACCGCCAGCCACCAGATTGGGTCGCCGCCCGCGGTCAGCCGCGCGACCAGCAGGAGGAGCACGGTCCAGATCGCGAGGTCGAAGATCGTGGTGCCGAGCAGGTGCCCGGCGCCGAGTACGACGGCCGCGGCCGCCACGGTCGCGGCGGCGAGGAGTTGCGCGGTGCCGTCGCCGCCGAATCGGCGGGCGAGCAGCGCGGTCGCGACGACGATCACCACCGCCGCGGCGGTCGCGGGCGTGCGCAGCGCGAGCAACGATCCGGGAGCCACGGTGTCGGCGAGTCGGGCGATCAGCGGCACGAGCGGCGGCTGATCGGCGTAGCCCCAGGCGGGATGACGCCCCGCCACAAGGAAGTACAGCTCGTCGCGGTGATAGCCGTACCGGTTGGCGGACAGGGTCAGCGCGAGGACGACGAGCAGGGCGATCCCACCGACGCGGCGCCAGGCGAAGGGCGGGACCACGGCGGGCGGCTACAGGACCGCGTCCAGGACGAGCGCGACGAGGGCGAAGGTGCCCTGCATCGCCGCCGCCCGCGCGTACTTCGCGCCGCCGCTGACCAGAACGAGCGCGGCGCCGACGATGCACAGGCAGCAGAACACGACGACGGCGTGGCCGCCGGATCCACCGACGATCAGGCCACCGAAGATGCCCAGCGCCACCAGGAACAGGTTGTAGAAGCCGTTGCCGTCGAGTGTGCATGAGTTGCACATTCGTTGGGCAGTCGCGTGATTGCTCATGCGACGTTGACCTCGTGGGTCTTCCCGTGGCCATACCCTGCGCCAGCGGGGCTGGTCTTACCTGGGTTTCCAGCGGGCTCGTTTCTCGTCGCCCCGCAACTCGGGGAGGACGCACCACCGTCGGTGGTCTGGGCCGCGAGCGCGGCCAGGTTCCGGGCGGCGTTGGTGTCGCGGTCCGCGGTGTACCCACAGGATTCGCAACGGAATACTCGATCGGACGGGCGCAGTTTGGCTTTCACCACGCCACAGGACGGGTTGCTGCAGGTCTTGGAGCTGGGATACCAGCGGTCGGCGACGACCAGCTCACCGCCGCGCCACCCGCTCTTGTAGTCGAGTTGGCGGCGCAGCTCGCCCCAGCCCGCGTCGGCGATCCGGCGGGCCAGGCGAGGATTGGCGAGCATGCCGGCGACGTTCAGGTCCTCGACCACGATCACCCCGCAGTTCCGGGTGAGCGCGGTGGTGAGCCGGTGCAACCCGTCGGCGCGAGCGTTCGCCACCCGCGCATGCAGCCGCGCGATCCCGGACTGGGTGCGCCGCCACCGGTTCGAC
>DATDBL010000306.1:0-7590 GCA_036524855.1 Aldersonia sp.
GGTCGGGGCGGTGCGGGGGGTCGCCGTGGCGGCGTGCATCGTGTGCGCGGTGGGCGGGTGCGGCTCCGAGGTCGTGCAGGGGAGCCCGACCCCCGCGACGCAGGCGGGGCAGCCAGCGTTCGATCCGTGCTTGTTGCCCGAGGAGGCGGTGGTCGCGGCCGAGGTGGATCCGGCGACGAAGGATCATGACTTCTTTGGGGTCCGCATGCAGGGGTGGAATCTCTGCAGCTGGGTTGCAGACTGGTACTCGGTCGGCGTCGCCGCGATGACGCACAGCATCGACGCCGTCCGGGCGAATCCGAAGAATACCGAGTTTGCACCGGCAGTCGTTGGCAGCCGGGATGCCTTCACCTATCGCGAAGTCACCGACACGGATCGGAAAGCCTGCCATGTCGCGTTCGCGAGCACGGACGGCGCGATCCTGATCATGGTCCTCGTGAAGTGGTCGCGAGACGCGGTCGAAGATCCCTGCGTCGTGGCCACACGCAGCGCGAACGTGCTGGATCGCTACCTTCCTAAACCGTAAGGACTGCACCACTCCCTGATGTATCCACGCTTCGGTCACTGACAGCGCTGGCAGATTCCGGCGACTTGCGATTGGCGGACGACGTCGCATCCGCCTGTGTGGACGCCTGCTCCACCCTGATCGACGAGCTGGAAGAGTTGTGGCGCCGGTCTCGCTTCGTTTCGAAGCGAGAGGCCTACGGCATCCTGGCCTCCGCGCAACAACTCGGCGCGAAGTTCGAGACCAAGGCGATCGGCCCGGGCGGCCTTCAGGACGTCCTGAAGCAACACATCGACACCGTCACCCAGCTCCGCGACCTGTTCGAGAAGGCCGGGCACGCCTACCGTGACGCGGATGAGCGTGCCGCGGAGATGATCGCGGCCAGGACCGACGGTCCCTGACCCGGGTCAAAGCAGGCACGTCGGACCCGCCGCGCACGTTGTCATCGCGTCGCAACAGGTGCAATGTGCGCGGCGTGTGTACAACCTGCGCGGCGTACCGGAGTTCGATCCGCTACACGGCCCCGTCCCACACCGCGCGTAGTGCGGGGGCGGGGTCGTGCACGACGCCGGAATCGGCGCCGCCGAACCGGCGCACCGTGCGCTCGGTGCCGTACGCCGGCCACCCCGGATCCCCTGTCTCTACGAACGCGACCCAGGCCTGGTGCATCTCGTCGGCGAGCGCCTGCGGGGGTGCGTCCCCGGCGAGCGGCTTGCCGTTCGGGTCGCCCAGGTTGTCGAACACGAAACCGACCTCGAGCGCGTGGGTGGCGCCCAGCGCGCCAGCGTACTGCGGTGAGCGCCAGCCGAATTCGTAGACGTGCGTGGTGGCACCGTGCGCGTGGCGAGCGTCCGCGATCCGGACGGCGGGGACCCGGAAGAACTCGTCGCGCAGCGCATCCATGAACAGTTGCGCGGGGGTCGCATTCGGGTCGGCTTCGCGGTACGCGGCGGTCGCGGTCTCCACGTCGCGGCCGTAACCCGCGAGCAGTCCGTGCAGGGCGTCCTCGGTGAGGTACTTGTGCGCGCCGCGCGGCACCAGGAAGAACGTGTACTCGTCGTCGTTGGTCCCGACCAGCACCTCGCTCGCCGTGCCGGCACCGCCCGCGATGGCGTCGATCGGGCGCGCGGTTAGCACCTCCCCGTCGATGCATGGCTCGAACGGCATCAAGTCGCCGACGATCTCGCCCCACACGAGCGGATTGGGCTCGCCGAGGATTCGCGCGGAGAGCGCCACCTGCGCGGAGATCAACGTGTCCAGTGGGACCTGCGCGAATGCGTCAGCGCTCGCCGCGATGCCAAGCGAGTCGGCCAGCGCCGCGGTGACCTTCGTGGCGGTGGGCCGCGACTGCACCTTGTCGGCGGGCCCGCTCTGTGCGATCGCCCGGCGGTACAGGCCGTCGGCCTGCGGCATCGACAACAGCGTGCACACGCTCATCGCGCCGGCCGACTCGCCGGCGATGGTGACGTTGGCGGGGTCGCCGCCCAACGCGGCGATGTTGGCGCGGACCCAACGCAGCGCCGCGATCTGGTCGAGCAGGCCGCGGTTCGCCGGCACCCCGTCGAGCAGCAAGAACCCGTCGATGCCGACGCGGTAGTTGATCGTCACGCAGACGACGCCGTCGCGGGCGAACGCGGCGCCGTCGTAGGTGCTCACCGCGCCCGAGCCGTGGACGAACGCCCCGCCGTGGATCCAGACCAGCACGGGAAGTGAGCCGTCGAGCCCGGGGGTCCACACGTTGAGGTTGAGCACGTCCTCGCCGGCGATCTCAGGTTCCGGCAGCAGTTGGTCGACCGGTGTGGGGTAGGGCGGCTTCGGGGCCGTCGGGCCGTAGTCGAGGCAGTCGAGCACGCCCGACCACGGCTGCGGGGGCTGCGGGGCGGCGAAGCGCAGGTGCCCGAACGGAGGTGCCGCGTACGGCACCCCCTTGAACGAGAGCACGCCGTCCGCTGCACCACCGCGCACCGCTCCGACCGTCGTCGCCACGATGGGTTCCATCCGCCACCTCTGTTCGCCGATGTCTACGCGAGGCTCTGGGTCCCGAGTCTGCGTGGTCCCGAGTCTGCCGAACCCGTCTGGCGCGCAGGGGCGGATTGCGAAACTCAGGCGCCGTAGGGACTCGCGCCCGCGCGGGTCACCACGATCGACGGCACCACCGCACGGGCCGACATCCGTAGCAGCGCGTCGACGAGTTCGACGATGTCGTTCGTCGCGATCATCGACTCGGCGGGGATGGTGTCCTTGATCCAGTCGGACATGTCCGTGTCGACATAGGCGGGAGCGATCGCGGTGGCGGTGACGCCGTTGCCCGACTCCTCCGCGCTCAGCGTCCCCATCAGCGAGATCAGCGCGGCCTTGGTCGCGCCGTAGGCGGCCAGGCCACGTTCGGCGTAGACGCCCGTGATCGACGACAGGCCGACGACCTTCGCGCCGTGCGCCGGGTCCGCGACAGCCGCCTTCCGCAGCAGGGGCAGCGCGTGCCGCACCAGCGCGAACGGTGCACCGAGGTTCACCGCGACGGTCTTGTCGAAGCGGCGCTGCGGGAACTCGCCGATCGGGCCCGCGGTGCCGACACCGGCGTTGAGCACCAGCGCCCGCATCGTGCCGAACGCCGCCTCGTGCGCCGCCACCAGACGCTCGGGCGTTTCCGGGTCGGCGATGTCGGCGGCGACGGTGACGACCTGAATCTGGAGGCGCAGGTCCGCGGCGACCGCGTCGAGGCGGTCCGGATCGCGGGCGGTCAGCGTCAGGCCGTAGCCGAGTCCGGCCAGGCGTGTCGCGACCGCGAGGCCGATGCCGCGCGAGGCGCCGGTGATCAGCGCCGACCCGGTCACGACTTGCCTGCCAGGGCGGTGAGCCCGGCCGCGGCCAGCACCGGCACCGCGTCGGCGGCGCGGGCGAACTCGTCGCCCTCGGTGGCGCCGGCGAGGTGGCGGTGGTAGATGCCGGCCGCGACGACGGCCAGCTTGAAATTGGCCAACGCGCAGAAGAAGTCCCAGTGCTCGAGGTCGCGACCGCTGGCGAGGGTGTAACGCTGGGCGAGTTCGTCGGCCGATGGGATCCGTTCGCACGACCACGCGGCTTCCTCGCCGAGAACCAGGCTGAACGCCGGATCCCGGTAGATGCACATCAGTGCGGCATCGGCGAGCGGGTCGCCGAGGGTGGACAGTTCCCAGTCCAGGACCGCGTCGACCTTGGTGATGTCGGTGGGGGAGAGGATCGTGTTGTCGATGCGGTAGTCGCCATGGACGATCGCGGTGACGTCGCGATCCGGGATCGTGGCTGCGAGCGCACTGCCGAGGCGTTCGACGTCGGGGATCTCGGTGAATTTCACCCTCTCCCATTGCGAGGTCCACAGTTTCACCTGCCGACCGACATAACCCGATTCCCGCCCGAACTTCTCCAGACCGACCGCGCGGTGGTCGACCGCGTGCAGGGCGGCAAGGACCCGGATCAGCTCCGTGACGCACCCGTCGACCTCGGTGTCCGAGAACGGATCCAGGTCGACCGAGCGGCGCAGGATGTGGCCGTCGACGTGCTCGACGACGGCGAACGGTGCGCCCATCACCGAGTCGTCCTCGCACAGCACGACGGTGCGCGCCACGGGGACGTCGGTGTCCTGCAGAGCCGCGGTCACGCGGAACTCGCGGGCGACGTCGTGGGCCGAGGGTGTGAGCCCCGCGACCGGCGGGCGGCGCAGCACCCACCGCGATTTGTCGTCGGAGATGAGGAAGGTCAGATTCGAGCGACCGCCCGAGATCAGTTCGGCGCGCAGGTCGCCACTCACGTCGACGTCGTGCTCGGCGAAGTAGCGGGTCAGCACGGGGAGGTCGAGGGCCCGCAGTTGCGTGGTGGTGTCGTGCTCAGGCATCGGCGTTCTCCTTCGCGGCTGCGCGCCGGCGGGCCGCACCGACCACACGCTTGGCGATCGCCCAGCGGTGCACCTCGGAGGGGCCGTCGTAGACGCGAAACGGGCGGACCTCGCGCGACAACCGGGCAACGGGCAGGTCCTCGGACACCCCGAGTCCGCCGCACATCTGCACTGAGCGGTCGACGATGCGCCCGACCGCCTCGGCGGCGAACGTCTTCGCGATCGAGGTGGAGTTGGCGGCCTTCGAACCCTGGTCGAGTTCCCAACATGCGCGCAACAGCAGCGCGCGGGTGGCGGCGATGTCGATCTCGTTGTCGGCCACCATCTGCTGGATCATGCCGAGATCGCCGAGACGGGCCCCGAACGCCTCGCGCTGCGCGATGTAGTCGACGGCGACGTCGTGCGCCCGCCGGGCCGCGCCGAGCCAGCGCATCACGTGCGTCATCCGGGCCGGACCGAGGCGCACCTGCGCGTAGGCGTAGCCCTGGTCGACCTCGCCAAGGATCGCGTCGTCGGGGACGAACAGGTCGGTGAAGGTCACCTCGCAGTGCCCGCCGATCATCGCGCGGTCCAGGGTCGTGATGTGCCGGCCGACCTCGATGCCGGAGGTGTCGGCGGGCGCGAGGAACATCGTGGCCCCGCCGTTGGTGCCGCGTTCGCCGGAGGTACGCGCCATGATGATGTAGAAGCCTGCGCCGTCGGCGCCGGTGATGAAGTGCTTGCGGCCGTTGATCGTCCAGCCGCCATCGGACCTGACCGCGCGGGTCGTCAGCGCCGCTGGGTCCGACCCGGCCCCGGGGGCGGGTTCGGTCATCGCGAACGCCGAGCGGACGTCGCCGCGGGCGAGCGGCTCGAGGTAGCGCTGCTTCTGCTCGGGGTTCGCGATGTGCGCGAGCATGTGCACGTTGCCCTCGTCGGGTGCGGCGATGTTGAGCGCGGTCGGGCCGAACAGCGAGTAGCCGCCGGCCTCGAACACCGGCGCGCGGTCGACCATGTTCAGGCCCGCTCCGCCGTACTCGATGGGCGCGTGCGGAGCGAACACCCCGGCGTCGCGGGCGGCCTGCTGCAACTCGATGCGCAGTTTGTCGCCGCCGGCGGCGGTGATGTCGCCGCCGTTCGCGTCCTCGACGGGTAGCACGGCGTCGATGAACGCGGTGGTACGCGCGACGAGGTCCTCGACCTCGGGCGAGTGGGCAAGGTCGAATGCCACGTGGGCCTCCTCGATACAAGCGGTGAACAGGGACCGACCGAGCGATCGCTCGGTAGAGAGAATGACACATCCGGGTGCGTCGCGTCAACCTCCGGCACCGACCGCGGCCCGCGCGATCGTCAGGTACCGGCGCACGATCTCGTCCGCGGACAGACCGCCGTCGGGGCGGTACCAGGTCGCGACCGCGACGCACATCGTCGTCACGGCCCGGCTCGCATCCTGCGGGTAGTCGGTGTGGAACTCGCCGGATTCGACGCCCTCGCGAACGACGGCATCGACCATCGCCTGCTGTTCGTCGCGCTGGGCAATGTAGCTGCGCCGAGCCTCGGGTTCGAGGCTGCGGATCTCGGTGGACCCGACGAACGCCTGCTCCCGGCGGTACATGTGGAATCGCAGCAGGCACTCGACGACGGCGTCGAACCTCGCGCCCGCCGACGGGCCCGCCTCGGCGAGCGCGCGGTGGCTGCGGTCGAGCAGGTCGACCATCACGCGGTGCATCAGGTCGGCGAGCAGGGCCTGTTTGGAGGCGTGGTAATGGTACAGTCCGGGTACGGAAAGCCCTGCGCGGGTAGCGATCTCACGGATCGACGTACCATCGTAGCCGCGTTCGGCGAACGCCTCGAGCGCGGCGAGCAGAGGACGCGGCAGGTCCGGGCTGCCGAATTCGCGCCAGGAACCACGGGCGGTGTGGGTAGTCGCGTCGGGCTCGCTCATGGTTGTCACCGTAATTGGCGGGTCGGTGTAGTTGGTGCTGCCTCGTGCTAGGACGCCGCGGCGCGCGAGTATTGAAGAAATCCGACGGATCGAGGGTCTGTGACGCGAACTGTTCTAGTGACCGGGGGTAGCGGCACCCTCGGGAGGGCACTGGTGGCGCGACTGCAGGGCGGTGACGACGTCGTCAGGGTGCTGAGTCGGGGGCCGCGGCCAGCTACCGCTGGTTGGGTGATCGGGGATCTCGCTACCGGCGCCGGGCTCGACGCGGCAGTCGCCGGCGTCGAAGTCGTCGTGCACTGCGCGACCACCAACGGCAAACGCGATGTCGAGACCACCGATCGGCTGCTCGCCGCCGTGCGGGCCGCTGGCACCGCATACCTGGTCTACGTCTCGATCGTCGGCGTCGACCGGATCCCGCTGCCGTACTACCAGGCGAAACTGGCCGCGGAAGGCCTGGTGTCCGGATCCGGCGTGCCATTCTCGATCCAGCGCGCGACCCAGTTCCACGACCTGCTGGTGCGGCTGTTCGCGGCGCAGCGCTTCTCGCCCGCGCTGCTGGTGCCGTCGGGCACCAGGTGCCAGCCGATCGACGTGCGCGACGTTGCGGCGCGGTTGGCCGAGGTGGCGGCGGGGGAACCTGCCGGGCGGCTCCCGGACATCGGTGGGCCTGCCCTGCGTCGCGTCGACGACCTCGCCCGCGTCTACCTGCGCTCGGCGGTGCGGCGGCGATGGGTGTTGCCGGTGCGTGCGCCCGGCGCGATCGCGGCGGGATACCGGGCCGGTCATCACCTCGCGCCAGACCGTCCGTACGGATCGATCACGTTCGAACAGTTCCTGGGAACTTCCCCGTAGTCGTCCGATTCGACTCGCCGTGCCTCGCCATCGGCGGCATGCTGAGATTCGTGAACCGGACAGCCCCCCGGTTCGTGACAACAGAGCACAGTTGCAGCCCCTGACTGTGCCTCGTTCAGGCTGTTTCATTCGAGATGGAGAGCGACGCATGAGCACCACCGAAGACTTCGTGATCAGCCGACGTACCGCCGTTGCGGGTGCTGGAGTCGCCGCCGCGGCGGTCGCGCTCGCGGCATGCGGTTCCTCCGACAGCGGCTCGTCGGAAACGAGCAGCGCCACGGCACAGGAGCCGAGTCCCGCCCCGGCGAACAGTTCCGCGCAGGTGATCGGCCAGACCTCGGACGTCCCGGTCGGTGGCGGCGCGATCCTCAGTGGCGTGGTCGTCACGCAGGCGTCCGCGGGGTCGTTCAGCGGCTTCTCGAACGTGTGCACGCATGC
>DATDBL010000307.1:0-15644 GCA_036524855.1 Aldersonia sp.
GAGAGCGCCGGGTTCGACGGCGCCGCATCCGCCGCGCTGGTCGGGCCGGTGCCGACGGCCACCCCGGCCGGGGTCGTCGACCTCGCCGACGACGGCCGGGTCGCGTTCCGCCACGACCTCTACGCCGAGGTCGCGTACGCGTCGATCCCGGTCGGGTTGCGTTCGGTGCTGCACACGGCCTGCGCGCGGCGGCCGGCGGCGGCGTCGACCGTCGCGCACCACCTGCTCGCCGCGGGCACCGCGACCCCCGCCCTGGTCGAGGCGATCCAGGAGGCGGACCGCAGCCTGCACAACGCTCCCGGGGTCGCGGCGGACCTGCTGGACGAGGCGGCGCCTTTGGCCGAACAGGATCCCGCGGCGGCCGTGCGATTGGCGTACGCGCGCGCGCGTGCGCTGTCGCGGTCGGGGCAATTCGCCCGGGGGATCGCGGTCGCCCAGGCGGCGCTCGGGTCGGCGACCGACCCCGCTCTGTCCGGGGATCTGCAGCGAGTGCTGATGTTCTCGCTGACCGCGCAAGGCAAGTCGGACGAGGTGGTGGGCATGATCGACACCACACTCGGCTACCCGATCCCCGACGAGATGCGTCGTTTGCTCGGCGACTTCCGGTCCTACATCGCGCTGCTCGGTGGATCCGAACCAGTTCCGCTGCAACCATTTGCGCCGGATCCGCTGCAGCTGTCGCTGACCGGGCTGGTCGCCGAGGCGCTGCGCTGCTATCTGGTCGGGGAGACCGCGGCGGGACTCGAATACGCCGTACACGCCTCGCGCCGCTATGCCGGGGACGACATGGATCCGCACGAGGGCTCGTCGGCCGACATCTGGCCGGCGGTGATCGAGATGGCCAACGAGGGGCCGATTGCGGCGGCTGAGCATCTGCGCGAGTCCGAGAGGCTGCGCGCCGAGCGCGGCAACACCTGGCTGACCCCTTATCAGCAGTTCTCCGCCGCGGGTATCGAACTCGTCTCCGGGCGTCTCGACGATGCGGCGGCACAGTTCGATTCGGCGCTCGAGCTCATCGAGTCGGCGGAAATGGCGTGGACATCGATGGCGGTCGGACCGCGCGCCGAGATCGACGTCTACCGTGGGAATCTCACGGATGCCGAGGATCGACTCGACGCCTTCGCACGCAGTGGGGCGCCGAATCAGTTCGGGCTGCCCGAGCCGGAGCGCGCCCGAGTGGCGCTGCTCGAGGCGCAGCGTCGCTATGCCGAGGCCGCGGAACTCGGGCGGCTCGTGTGGGAGCGTGCCGTGTCCAACCACTGCTACATGTGGCTGGCCAGCTACGCCGGCGATTTCGCGCACGTGGCGCTACGCGCCGCGGATGCGGCCCTGCTGCAGCAGATCTGCGCCGACCTGACCCTGGTCCCGAAACCGATCACGCCCGCGTGCGCGGGGTCGGTGGCGCTCGCGACGGCGTTGAACGCGCCCGATCCACGCGACATGGTCGCCGGGTCGCTGGACGCGGCGGCTCTGGCGCGGAGGGTCGGGGAGGGCCTGCTCGAGATGCTGGCGCTCGAGGAGGCCGCCTGCGCCGCGGCCGTGGTCGGCCACAAGGACGCGGCGCGCACACACGCACGGGCGGCGCTCGCGCTGGCGGACTCGGCGGGCGCGACGACCGTGACGGCGCGGATCCAGTCCCGGCTTCGCTCGGCCGGGATCCGCCTGGGTGCCAAGGGGGCTCGCCGCCGACCGCAGACCGGCTGGGGGTCGCTGACCCCGACCGAGGCGCGCATCGCCGAGATGGTCGCCACGGGGATGACCGGCCCCGAGGTCGCGTCGCAACTCTACATCTCGCCCCGCACCGTGCAGACCCACGTCTCGCACGCGCTGGCGAAACTCGGTTTGCGCACCCGCGTCGAACTCGCGGCTGCCGCAGCGGCCCGCTGAACCCGTGAGTGGTAGGTGGAGTGTGCCGGGGCGAGCGAAGCGACGGGGGATTAGACGCAGACTCATCAACCACTCACGGGTCCTGACCTGCGGATTCAGTGGATGTCGAGACGCTCGAAGGCGATCAGCGTCGTGCCGACGAGGACCGCGACGAGGGCGAGCAGGACCAGGGCCCACCAGGGGGAGAGGCCGTCGTCGAGTTGGTTGTCGCCGACGGCGTAGAAGAACGGCGACAGGTATCGCGCAGGCTTCAGCCAGTCAACCACGGGGGCAAGCGAATTGAGTAGGTAGGTGGTCGCGGCGACGGCGGACGTGATCCCCAGAGCGCTCGCGCGGGCGCCGGTGAGCGCGCCGATCAGCATCGCGAAGGCGCCGAACGCGAGGCCGAGCAGCAGCACCGCGATGCTTACGCCGAGCAGGTGCCAGACGTCGACGTCGAGGTCGAACGCGCGTCCCGCAAGCGCGCAGACGAAGGTCACCGCGATCACCGGCACCAACAGTGCCGCCATCGCGGTCAGCTTCTCGGCCGCGATGCGTCGGCGGGTCAGCGGGAGGGTGGCGACGAACCCCAGCGTCTGATCCTCGTCCTGACCGGCGATGCACGCGGCACCGTAGCCGATCGCGATCAGGAGCACGATCAACGGCAGAAAGTTGTTGTAGATGTTGGCATTCAGCCAGCCGGTCGGCGAGGTGAGCGACCCGCTGATGCCGAACAGCGCCGCGGTGCCGGGGCTCTGCTCGGTGAACTCGTCGAGGGTGGTCGAGTTCTTGAACGCGGGGTACATCGCGACGACGACCAGGGTGTACAGTCCCATGCCGAGCGCGTAGCCGATCAGCGATCGCCGCCGCAGGCGCTGGTCGAGGCCGGTGATGTTCATGCGCTCTCCGGTTCTCGGTAGAAGCCGAGGAACAACTCGTCGAGGTCGGCGCGACGGGCGTCGAGGTCGACGGGATCGTGGTCGGCGGCGGTGTGCAGCAGGGGCGCAACGGGTCCGGTCACCGAGAGGGTGAGCAGGCCGTCGGTGTAGGAGCGCACCGTGACGCCGTCGAGGTCGGCGAAGCGTTGCGGATCGATCGGGTTCGCGAACCGGAACTCGACGGTGCGCGGCGCGGTCAGGCGCAGGTGTTCGACGGTGTCGGTCACGACGATCTCACCCTCGCGGATGATCGCCAACCGGTCGACGAGTCGCTGCACCTCGTCGAGGTCGTGCGACGACAGCAGAACGGTGCGCCCGTCGTCGGCCGTTTCGCGGACCAGGTGGGCGAACTCGTCCTGCAGCAACGGGTCCAGGCCGGACGTCGGCTCATCGAGCACCAGCAGGTCGGGTCGGTGCATGAACGCGAGCACCAACCCGACCTTCTGCCGGTTGCCCTTCGACAGCGTGTGCAGCGGTCGGTCGAGTTCGACGCCGAACCGTTCGACGAGTTCGTCGCGCAGCGTACGGTCGGTGAGTCCGCGGATGCGCGCCACCCGGTCGAGATGGGCGCGTCCGGTCAGCTTCGAGAACAGCGTCAACTCGCCGGGCAGGTAGCCGACGCGGCGCAGGATCTCGGTGGTGTCGGTAACGGGGTCGAGGCCGAAGATGCGCATCCGCCCCGAGTCGGGACGGTACAGGCCGAGCAGCAGCCGGATCGTGGTGGATTTTCCGGCGCCGTTGGGGCCGAGGAATCCGAAGATCTCGCCCTCCGTGATCTCGAATCCCACGTCACGGACACCGCGGTGCGGCCCGAACGTGCGCGTCAGGCCCTCGACGCTGACGATCGTTGTTGCCGTCACGGTGCCGACACTACGAGCGCGACGGCGCGGGGGCAGTCACTGCGGGTGCGCGTGTCGGAAACGACCGGGAATACCGTCTCGGCGGATGCCGTCTCCGCGGCCTCCTGGATTCGCGACCGCCGCGAGAGCAGAATCGACACCCGTGGACACACCGGACCCGATACTGGACTTGTTGGAGCGCGCGCTGGCCCAGACGGCCGGGGTCGTCGCCGCGATCCGACCCGACCAACACGGCCTCCCCACCCCGTGCGCCGGTTGGGATGTGCGCCGCCTCGTCACCCACGTCGTGGGACAGGACCTCCCGAACTTCACGACGTCGGCTCGCGGTGAGATGGCCGACTGGCAGGCCCCCGCCGACGAGCTCGGCGAGGACTGGGCCGCGCAGTTCCACACCCTGGCGGAGCCGCTGATGGATATCTGGCGAACCTCCGACCTCGATCGGCCGGTCCCGGGGCCGGGTGGCGCGGCGGCGCCGCTGCGCGGCCGCGCGGACCAGCAGATCGCCGAATTGGCGATGCATGCATGGGATCTCGTCCGGGCGACCGGTCAAACGATGGAGCTGGACGACGAACTCGCCGAGCATGGGCTCGCCTGGTCGCGGCGGCTGCTGCGGCCGGAGTGGCGCGGCCCGGACAAGGCATTCGGTGTCGAGGTTCCAGTCCCCGCCGACGCCGTCGCCTACGACAGGCTCGCCGGATGGTTCGGCCGCGACCCGTCCTGGGTCGCGACCCGGCCCTGAATCGATCGGCGGCGTTACGTGCGCGTGGCTCGGGTGGCCCGCCCTGAGGCGTGTTCGAGGATAACGGTGTGCACGTGATGGGCCTTTTCGATCGCTCGGAAATCGGCTTCGTAGGTGGTTCCGCCGATATCGACAGCAATGCTGCTGGATGAGAAGAACTTTCCGGCCCACGATTTGTTGCTCAGAAACGACACCGACCGGATGTTCTGGTAGGGGATGGATGTGATCGCGGTGCGCTTGCCCACGAAGCTCCTGTCCTGGATGACCAGCCGCAGATCCGTCACCCCGACGAAACCGGTCCCGGCACCGATGCAGTCGTAGACCGCGATGATGTTCTCGCCGTCGAGAATTCCTTGCTGTACCTGTTCCAGCTGTTCCGATTTGTCGAACACAGGATCGGTCATGACATGCCTCCTTGGGCATCGATAGGGTATCGCGTGTCGATATGTTTCCAGACCTTGAAACCTTCTCGATCCTCGGCCACACGGCGGTCCCCCCGGGGGGACGATGGAACACGCCCGGATGTCGGAGTTCACCGAAGCGGCGCCGCTACGTCTGGTGCCGTGTACTGGCTTAGCTGTAGTTGCGACTAGGCTTGATTTATGGCAGGGGGTTGGCCGCTACTCGAGCGCCCGCGCGAGTTCGATGTACTTCGGTCGGCATTGTCGCAGGACGATTCCGCCGGAAGCGGGGTGTTGCTCACCGGCGCCGCCGGGGTAGGGAAGACCACTCTCGCCCGACTCGCGGCGAGCACGGTGAACGGCGAGGTGCGCTGGGTCGCAGGCACCGAATCGGCGCGCAGTATTCCGCTCGGGGCATTTGCCCAAACGATCGGAGTCACTACGCTGCACGACCCGGTCACTTTCCTCGCGGCCGCGCGCGCTTCGTTGCTCGCAGACGGCCCGCTCGTCCTCGGTGTCGACGACGCGCATCTGCTCGACCAGCTCTCGGCGACGCTGCTGCTTCAACTCGCGATCGAGAGAGCTGCGCGGATCATCGCCACGGTGCGCAGCGGCGAAACCGTCCCCGACGCCGTGACCTCGCTCTGGAAGGACGGGCACCTCAGCCGGCTCGACCTGCCACCGTTCACCAAGAAGGAGAGCATCGAGCTGGTGGAATCGGCGCTCGGTGGTCATCTCGAAAGTCTCTCGGCAGACCTGATGTGGAATTCTTCCGGTGGTAACGCGCTGTTTCTGCGGCACCTGGTCGAGAGTGCGCGGGATGAGGGACGGCTTCGCAAGGTGCGTGGCGTCTGGCAACTGCGCGGTCGCGCCAGCATCACGAACGAACTCGCTGCGTTGTTGCAGGGGCGGCTCGAGCGACTGCCAGGCAACGTTCTCGACGCCCTCAAGCTGCTGAGCCTGTGCGAGCCCGTCGACGTCGACGTGCTGTGTGAGCTCGCTGGCGAGGACGCCGTCGAAGAAGCGGAGTCGCGTGGCGTCATCCAGGCCGTCCACCACGGCGACAGACTAGAGGCTAGATTCCTACACCCGCTCTTCGGCGACGTCGTTCGACGTAACCTCGGCCTCACGGCCTCACGCCGCCTGCGCGGGCGCCTCGTCAAGGCGATGCGCTCGCGCGCTTCGAGCTATGACACGGACCGGATCCGTCTAGCCGAACTCGAGCTCGACAGCGACCAGCCGGTCGACGTAGTGCTGCTCGTCCAGGCCGCGGATACCGCGGTCAGGATGTCTGACGTCGCTGTGGGTGAACGGTTTGCCCGCGAGGCGCTCGAACGCGGCGGCGGGATCGAAGCGGCCGACGTGTTGGCGCGCGCACTGCTCGCCCAGGGCAGGCCGCGCGAGGTCGAGGCCGTACTTCTAGGTTTTCAGCCGGACGAACTCGACGAGATCGCGTTGCTGCGTTGGGGCATGACCCGGATCACCAATTTGTGCTGGTCCATGGGCGATGCGAAGCAAGGGGACGAAGTACTCGCGCTGCTGCGCGCGAAGATCACCCACCCGTTACTGAGCCTGATCGTCGAGGGTGTCCGTTCGGCATGCCTGCTCTACGAGAATCGCCTCGCCGATGCAGTTGCCGTGGCCGAGCGGGTGCTCGCCGATCCGGCTGCTCCCGCTTACGCCGTCGTCTGGGCGACAATGGGAATGCGCGCGCTGCCGCTGATGGGCCGCGGCGACGAGGTCGAACCACTCGGTCGGGGACTGCGTGCGGTGAGTCCGCACGTCGATGGGTTACTTCGTTATCCAGCGGCGTTCTGTGAGATCGAGGGCCTCGTACTCACTGGAAGGCTCGACGAGGCCCAGCGCTGGGTCGACCAATACTCAGAGTTCACCTCATTCGGGCAGTACTTCGCCTGGGCATGTATCAAGACGTTCGTCGGATACGTCGACCTCGCACGGGGGCGACTGAACGCTTCGATTGCCGCACTCGAGGAGGCAGTGGCCGCGATGACCTCCGATTCCATCGCCGCATGGTCATTGCCCGCCAAGACCGCGCTGATCCATGCGTATGCTCTGCTCGGTCGCGCAGCTGACGCGGAGCGGATAGTCGCCGCCATCCGCGACCGCCCCGACCGTTATCTCGCGGTATTCGACCCACCCATCCGGGTCGCCGAAGCCTGGTTGGCCGCCGCGCAGGGCACTCCGCTGCGCGCCATCGAACTCGTGCACGCCGCGGCCGCGGCAGCGGCCTCGACGGGACAGTTCGCGATCGAGGCGGAGGCGCTGCACGCCGCAGTCCGATTCGGCGACAAGACCGCCGCGGGGCGGCTCGCCGAGCTGTCGACCCAGCTCGACGGTCAACTGGCACCGATCTACGCGCGCCACGGCGCGGCGCTGGCCGCAGATGACGGTGCTGCGTTGGATCGGTGCGCCGCGGAGTTCGAGCAGCTCGGCGCGCTGCTCCCGGCGGCCGATGCGGCGGCGCAGGCAGCGACGGCCCACGCGCACCATGACGAACGAGCCGCGGTCACCGCGGCGGCCGCGATGGCCAATCGACTCGCCGCCGTCTGCGGCGGGGCAAGTACGCCCGCAATTCGTGCTGCGGCGCAACCACTTCCGCTCACCGCTCGCGAGCGCGAGATCGCCAATCTCATCGCCGCAGGACTTTCCAACCGCGAGATCGCCGTGCGACTCACGCTCTCGGTGCGGACCGTCGAGGGGCACATCTACCGCGCCTGCAGCAGGGTCGGCGTCGAGGACCGGAGCGAGTTGGCGGCGCTGATCTTGGCGAATCCACACACCGAATAATTTGCGGCTGGTCGACGCTTCTCGGGTGAAACGTCCTCCGCGGGCAGCCATCGTACCTAGGATCTGAGCGAGGAACCGCTCCGGGAGGGGAACCGATGCGTATTGGTGTGTTGCTGTCGATAGTCGCCAAGACGAGCTGGCGGGTCTGCGGCGCAATCCTTGCCCGAGAAAGTGCTCCGGCGACCGTGATCGATCCCGCGCAGGGTGCGGAGGGGGACGACCCGTCGTGGCGCGCGGCTCGTGCCCGTCGCGCCAGGGCGGAGAACGAAGAGTTCGAAAAGCTCGCGCTCGACATCATGCAAGTCCAAACAACAGCACGCAAGCGATGCAGCCGCGGTGATCTGGCGTACCCGTTGCAACGTGCTCTCCACGCGAAGGCCACGCTAGCGGTGGACAACGCGGAGCTGCGATTCTTTTCGGATAAGGATCTGCCAGCCGATCTGCGCGTCGGGTTCGCCCGGCCCGACGCGAAATATCGGACGGTCGTACGGTTCTCGAATGCGAACAGTTGCGCTCAGTCCGACCATGCGCCGGACCTGCGCGGCATTGCGCTACGGGTCCACGTCGGCGCCGATAAGTCGCACGACCTACTGGCGACCAACTTTCCGGTTTCGCATGCCCGCGATGCTCGCCAGTTCGTCGAATTCGCCAAACGAACAGCCGGCGGCAACGTCTCGCGGGCATTCGGACTGTTGTCATTGGTCAAGACGTTCGGAATCCGCGAGACAGTCCGGATGGTTTGTAACGTCAGCGCGGCCCGCCGCCAATCGGTCAGCAGTGTCGCCACGCAGACATATTGGAGTCGCGCAGCTATGACCTGGGGACCCGCGATGAAGGTTCGCTTTCTGTTCAAGCCGAAACAAGATCGGCGGCGTGATCCCAAGCCGGACAGGAACGATCCCAACTACCTTTCCACAGAGGCGGCGCGCCGCTTGGAGCACGGGGCGATCCGCTTCGACCTGTGCATCCAACGCTATGTGAACGAGACCCTGACGCCGATCGAGGACACCGCGATCGAGTGGACCGAAGCGAACGCGCCGGCCGTGCCGATCGCGACCCTCACGTTGCCACAGACCGACCCCGACGTCGATACGGAGGATGCCCAGGCGCGGGCCGACGAAATCGACCGAATCGCTTTCAATCCTTGGAACACTACGGAAGACTTCCTTCCGCTGGGCAACCTGAACCGCGCGCGCAAAGCGGTGTACGACGCCAGCGCCGCCCACCGTGACCAGCTGCGCTGGCATACTGAGATGCCGGTCCGCAACGTCGTATTCGGCACCCTCGCCCGAAAGGCCTTTCCGGTTCTCAACCGGTGCATCAAGTGGTACCGACTACCGGCCCGACTGGCATTGTTGAACCTCCATACCTTCCGTGAAGTTCTTTGGGACCGAAACCTGATCGACACGGAACCCCGCGAAGAGCCACCGCACCCGCGGACCGAACCGCCGAAGCCGCCGCCGGAGAAAGTTCGTTGGGCGCGAACCACCGATGGAAGCTATAACGACCTGTCGGCACCCGCGATGGGTGCGGTCGGGGCGACCTTCGGGCGCAACCTCGAAGCGGCGTACCCCCCAGACTTGACCGACGATCCGAATCCGGTGACGGTGAGCCGAGAACTGCTCACTCGGGGGCGTTTTCTTCCCGCACGGTCGCTGAACCTGATTGCGGCGGCATGGGTTCAGTTTCAAGTCCACGACTGGGTCAAGCACGAGCGCTACCGGCTCGGCACCGAGCACGACGTCGTCGTCCCACTCCCCGATGGCCAAACATGGTTGAACGCGCGCGGTCGCCCGCGCGAGCATTTCATGCGAATACGCGGCAACAAGCCGATCGACGGGGGGATCTCGAACCCTGGCCCGGTCTTCAGGAATGAGGTAACGCACTGGTGGGACGGCTCCGAGCTGTATGGCAGCGACGACCAGACCGCGGCGTTACGGCGAGGGCCGAAGATTCGGCTTACCTACGACGGACAGCTTCCAACCGGCAGAAGGGGCATCCCGCGCACCGGTTTCGAGGAGAGCTGGTGGATCGGCCTCAGCGCCCTACATACGCTGTTCGCGCGCGAGCACAACGTGGTGTGCGACGAGCTACGTAGCCACTACAAGGACTGGAGCGATGATCGTGTCTATCAAACGGCCCGCCTTATCGTTTCAGCCCTGATCGCGAAGATCCACACCGTCGAATGGACGCCGGCAATTCTGGCGAGAGAGCCGATCGACCTCGGCATGAAGGCGAATTGGGCCGGCCCACCATCGAATGACTGGGTCACCAGGCTGGGTGCCTGGCTATTCGACGTTCACGCCAGCGTCGGGATTCCGGATACCGTTCCCGACCACCACGGAGTGCCGTTCTCGCTCACCGAAGACTTCGTCGCGGTCTATCGGCTGCACCCACTGATCCCTGATCACTACCGGTTCGTGGACCACCAGACGGGAGAAGTGCAGCGTACGTGCAGGTTCCCCGACATTACCGGTAGGAAGGCCGAGCGTGAGTTGGGATCGCTCGGGCTCACGAACGTCATGTACTCGCTCGGTCTGGCACACCCGGGCGCGATCACGCTGAACAACTATCCGAGCTCACTGCAGAACTTCCCGGTCGACGGCAACTTCGTCGACCTCTCGGTGGTGGATATCATCCGAGACCGCGAACGCTTAGTCCCCCGCTACAACGACTTTCGCGCTGGTCTGCACAAGCGGCGGATCAGGTGCTGGGAACAGCTGAGCGACGACCGGGAGGCCGTCGCGTGTATGCGGGAACTCTACGGCAGCATCGACCGGGTCGACACGATGATCGGGCTATTCGCCGAAACACCGCCCGAAGGCTTCGGCTTTTCCGACACAGCGTTTCGGCTTTTCATTCTGATGGCGTCGCGTCGCATCCAAAGCGACCGATTTCTCACAGTGGACTTTCGGCCCGAAATCTATTCGCCGCTCGGTATGGACTGGATCCAGAAGAACAGCATGACCGACGTCATCCTACGCCACTGCCCAGATGTTGCGGCGCTGCTTCCTCGTAACCAGACAGCATTCGCGCCCTGGCGCGCGCGGTGAAACCCGAACCGACGATCGGGAACGGTGATCGGTCTCGGCAAATTCCCTGACTGCGGAGCACTTTTCGCAATCCCGGAACGTTTGACTCTTATCGCACTCGAGATCTGTCATCGCTCGATCGTAGCCACGGAATCTCGTCGGGGGCAGCGCCGTCGAACAATGCCATGGCGTCGCATCGCCCCCGATGGATCGCTGCCTCGATGAAGTCCGGATCAAAATACAGGTAGCTGAGCAGGTCACCGCGACGCGGCCCGTCCCCTCCGAGCGCCCAGCCCAACGCACGCAGTTCCGCCTCGCGCGGCCTGAGCAGCGCGCCCGGACGTGGCCGCCCGAACGCCTCGGCGGCGAGACGGCCCAGCGTGCCCCGCTCGCGTGGACACACCGGAAGATAGGGAATCAGCCTATACCGGTCGCCATCGCGGGGGTCGCTGCCGCGGGCGCCGACAAGTGTGTTGACCTTCGCGAGCGTGCGCACATCCTCGACCATGCGATCGACGAGGGCCGCGTCCACCAGGCGGGCCAGCGTATCGTCCACGTCGGGCCGCGGCCCGTCCGCGTGCGCCGGTGGGCCCGGATCATCCACCGGATGGGTGGCCACGACGACGACCGCTTCCGCGCCCAGCGCCACAGCAGGCTTGAGTGGTGCGTTTAGCCGTACCCCACCGTCGAGATACCAGCCGCGTGAACAGGACGGCCTCGCGACGTAGACGGCAGGGAATACCACCGGAATGGCCGACGAGGCGAGCAGGTGCTCTGGACCGATCTGCGCCCGTACGTAGTCGATCGGCCTGTCGTCGTCGGAGGGGGGGCAGGGCCTCGTCGCCCGCGCGGTCCACGAAGACGACGCTGCGATTGGTCGCGCCCGAGGTCGCCACCACCGCGAGCGTCGTCCGGTGCTCGGCGATATTTGCGCGCAGTCGGCTCCCGGCGAACACCCGCATCGTCGTGCGCCGCAGCGGGGCCGTGTCAAGTACGCCGGTCAGCCGTAGTCCGGGCACGTGCGCGAGCTGGCCGAGGTATCGCGCGGTCACACCGACCGATCCTCGCAACGGCGACGCGAAGACGTCGGAGACCGAAATCTCGCGCCAGACGTCGAGCACCGCCTGTGCCTGGTCGGCTGGTGGCAGATGCGCGAAACCCGCAAAGATGGCCGCATTGAGGGCCCCGACGCTGGTACCGACGAACATCGGCGCCTCGAACCCGGCGGCACGAAGACGCGGCACGACGACAGAGAGCACTCCGGCTTCGTAACTACCACGCGCCCCCGCGCCGGCGACGACGACCGCGACCCCGCCCGGACGCTGCCGAGTTGTCATCCGGCTAATCTAATCGATCCGGTTCGTTAACCAGACGACCGGTCATCGTTGACGGCCTTCGTCGAATTCAACAGGCGGGACGGAGTGGCTGGGCCGGCGCTACTTCTGCGTCGACCTCACCCGCGCGGTGAGATCACGCTGGCCGCGTTGTTGATCCTCGTGATGCCCGCCCTGGTGCTGATCCGCGCCCGCTTCGCGATCATTCTGCCGTCGACACCTGGCTTTCAGGGCAACAGCGGCGATCCCGGCACGCCGAACTCGATCCACGGTTTCTCCGGGCACCCTGCCGGATGTTCGCCGGCCTGCTGACCGGCACCGACTTCCGGTCGCGGCGCTGACCTTCTTCCCGGCGCTGGCGCTGGGCCCGATTGCGGAGGTTTGCAGTGACTTGGCCCGGGTTCACCGGGTTGCCGGCACTGACAATGGTGGTCGGGATGATGTACCCCCGCTGCGGTGTGGCGATCGGGCTCTGGCCTCGACCCGGCTCACCGCGCCCGACTGCACCGCGCCGAAGGGATGACACTACCCGCGGCGGCCGGGAACCCGTGCGCCCGACTTGAAGCTGAGGCCGCCGGGTTTCGCGGACGGCGGGGCGGCGGTTGCGTCGCCGTTGCCCAAGCTGGGTGCTGCGGCGGGCGCCGATTCGGGGGCGGTGGCCTCCGGTTGGGGCGCTTCGGGTTCCGGCTCGGCTTCCGGCGCGGGCGCGGGTGCCGGGGCTGCCGCAGGTGCGGCTGCAGACGCGGGCGCCGCCGCACGCGGTCCGGGCTTCCTGAAGCCGGACTTCATGGCGAGGCCCTTGGGCGCGACGGACGGCTTGGACTCGGCGGCCGCGGGTGCCGGGGTCGGCTCGGGTGCTGGCTCCGGCTCGGGGGCAGCCTCCTGAGCCGGTGCGTGCGAGGCCGGTGCCGCCGGTGCCGCTGCAGATTTGGGGCCGGGGCGCTTGAGCCCGGACTTCATGGCCAGGCCCTTCGCGGCGACGGTGGGCTTCGCCTCCGTCGCTGCGGCCGCCGGTGCCTCAGCTGCCGGTGCCTCGGCCGCCGGTGCCGCAGCGGGCGGTGGCGCCGCGGCCTTGGCGCCAGGCCGCTTCAGCCCGGACTTCATTCCCAGGCCCTTCGCGGCGACGGTAGGCTTCGCCTCGCTCGGCGCTGCCGCAGGTGCCTCGGCCGAGGGAGCCGCGGCCTCGGCGGCGGAAGCCTTCGCTCCCGGCGCCTTCGCCGCGCCCTTCATCTGCAAGCCCTTGCCGGGGGCCTTGGCCGGGCCCTTCATGGCGAGGCCCTTGACGGCGGGCGCGGCTGGCGCCGCTTCGGCCTCCGCCGCCGGCTTCTTGCCCGGTGCCTTCGCGCCGGGTGCCTTGGCGAGGCCCTTCATTCCGAGCCCCTTGGCCGCAACCGCCTTTGCTGGAGCGGTCTCGGCCGGAGCCTGCGCCGGTTCCTCGACCTCGGCGACCCGCTGTGCCTCGACCTCCTCCGCGACCTCCTCGGCCACGATCGGCTCGCGCTCGCGCGGAACGACCTTCAGGTTCTCCGACAGCGCCGCCGGCTCGAGCCGGGTGATGGAGTCCAGCATCAGCTGCGCGACGTCGACGACCTCGGTCTTTTGTGCGGGATCCTCGATGTCGGCCTGACGCGCCGTCACACCGTCGCTGAGCATCACCCGGCAGAACGGGCAGCCGGTCGCGATCTTCGTCGGCTGTGTCAATCCCCCGTCGCTTCGCTCGCCCAGATGTGTCAATCGCCCGTCGCTTCGCTCGCCCAGAGTGGACAGGGCCTCGTCGACTCGGTCCAGATTGATCCGCTTACCGAGCTGCTCCTCCATCCACATCCGCGCGCCGCCCGCGCCGCAGCACATGGAGCGCTCGGCGTGGCGCGGCATCTCTGTGAGCGTCGAGCCGGACGCGGCCATCAGCTCGCGCGGGGCGTCGTAGACCTTGTTGTGTCGACCCAGGTAGCAGGGGTCGTGGTAGGTGACCGCTGTTTCTACCCGCGCGACCGGCACCAGCTTCTTCGCCCGCACCAACCGGTTCAGCAGCTGCGTGTGGTGCACGACCTCGTACTTCCCACCGACCTGCGGGTACTCGTTGCCCAGCGCGTTGAAGCAGTGCGCACAGGTCACGACGATCTTGCGGCGGCTGTCCTCGACGCCCTCGAACACCGAGTTCAGCAGCTCGATGTTTTGCATTGCGAGCTGCTGGAACAGGAACTCGTTGCCGGCGCGGCGGGCCGAGTCGCCGGTGCAGGTCTCCTCGGCGCCGAGCACCATGAACTTGACGCCCGCGGTGGCGAGCAGCTCCGCGACCGCCTTCGTGGTCTTCTTCGCGCGGTCCTCATAGGCGCCGGCGCAGCCGACCCAGAACAGGTACTCGTAGTCCTCGAACGAATCCACATCCTGACCGAACACGGGTATATGGAAGTCGAGCTCGGTTGTCCAATTTAGCCGGTCCTTGGCGTTCTGGCCCCAGGGATTGCCCTTGTTCTCCAGGTTCTTGAACAATCCGGCGAGTTCGGACGGGAACTCCGACTCGATCAGCACCTGGTAGCGGCGCATGTCGATGATGTGGTCGACGTGCTCGATGTCGACCGGGCACTGCTCGACGCACGCGCCGCAGGTGGTGCAGCTCCACAGCACCTCGGGGTCGATAACGCCGTTGGCCTCTGCGTCGCCGACCAGCGGCCGCTCCGCCTCCGCGCGGGCCGCTGCCGGAATCCGGTCGAGCTTGGCCTCGAGGACGTTGCCCTCGCCGTCGACCAGCCCGACCTCGTCGCCACCGATATCTTTACGCCCACCGGCGAGCAGGTACGGGGCCTTCGTCGCACCGTGGTCGCGCAACGACATGATCAGCAGCTTGGGCGACAGCGGCTTGCCGGTGTTCCAGGCGGGGCACTGCGATTGGCAGCGGCCGCATTCGGTGCAGGTGGTGAAGTCCAGCCAGCCCTTCCAGCTGAAGTCCTCGACCCGGCCGGCGCCGAAGGTGTCCTTGTCGGGGTCGGCGTCCTCCATGTCGATCGGCTTGCCGCCCGACATCATCGGCTTGGCCGCGCCGAGCGCGACGCCGCCGTCGTCCTCGCGCTTGAAGTAGATGTTGGGGAACGCACTGAACCGGTGCCAGGCGACGCCCCAGGTGATGTTCATACCGACGACCAGCAGCCAGATCATGCCCGACATCAGTTTGATGAACGCGAACACCGACACGAGCGCGACGCTGGCGGGGAGGATCTTCGCGACGTTCATGGTGAAGAAGTCGGTCCACGGGTTGGCGTGGCCGTAGGTGGCGATCTTGCCGGCCTTCACGAAGATCATGCCCAGGCCCTCGATGAGGACGACGGCCTCGACGAAGTACGCGGCCTTGAAGTCGGAACCACTGAAACGGGACAGCCGGGCGGGCACGCGGGGGTGGTTGAGCTGGCGGATCACGATCAGCGTGGTGATACCGATGACCGTGCCGAGGCCGAGGATCTCGTCGAGCAGGTGCCAGGCGAAGGTGTCACCGAAGAGCGGCCAGTGGAACTCGGGGTTGAACGTCTGCCCGTATGCCTCGAACCACAACGCTGCTCCGAGGAGGAAGCCGATCATCACCAGCCAGTGAGCCCAGCCGACCGTCCGGAATTTGTTCATCCGGGTGTGGGCGATGAACTCGACCATCATCGTCTTGAAGCGCGGGAAGAA
>DATDBL010000308.1:0-4427 GCA_036524855.1 Aldersonia sp.
GACTGCGTTCGGAGGAAGCCGACGGCCGCACTACTCCTGCGCGATCGTGGCCTGCGCACCCGACCCCGCTGTGTTGCCGGCCGATCGGGCGTGGGTGCGCTCCATCTGGGAGGCTTTGCGTCCGCTGGCGTCCAATCAGGGCGGGTACGTCAACATCATGGCGGACCTGGAGCAGGACCGCGTGCGCACCGCCTACGGACCCGCGAAATACGAACGCCTGGCGCGAATCAAGGCGGAGTATGACCCGGCGAACGTGTTCCACCTGAACGCGAACATCAAGCCGGCGTGACGCTCGGCGTAAGCGGACCCGGAATCAGGCGGCGGCACGCCCGAGCGTCGACCGCAGGCTCGGGCGCCTCATCGTGTTCGGCCAAGGGTCGATCGCGCGGCTGCGACGACGCTGAGGCTCGACAGCTGGTTCCGCGGTGAGGGCGGTCGTGATCACCAGGCGCGGTGGCCCCGAGGTGCTTCGCGTCGAGGAGCGGCCCGAGCCGCTTCCCGGGTCCGGCGAGGTCGTCGTCGACGTGCGCGCAGCCGGGGTCAACGTCGCCGACGCGCTGACCCGTGTCGGGCTCTACCCAGACGCGCCCCGGCTTCCCGCCGTGGTCGGCTATGAGGTGGCAGGCGTGATCGCGCTCGGCACCGAACGGATCATCGCGCCGACTCGGTTCGGCGGGTACGCCGAGCAGGTCGCAGTCCGGAAGGCCGAACTGCTGCCGTTGCCGAGCCACTTGTCGTTCGTTCAGGGCGCAGCCATCGTCGTGGCGTACTCGACGGCATGGACGGCGCTCGTGCGGTGCGCGAACCTGCAGCCCGGCGAACGGGTCCTCGTTCACGCCGCCGCCGGAAGCGTCGGTCTCGCCGCCGTACAGCTCGCCAAGCTGCTCGACGCGTACGTCATCGGCACGTGCTCGTCGTGGAAGCGCGACGCGGTGCTCGCGCACGGTGCCGACGAGGTGTACGACTACCGACACATCGGCTGCGCCGCGGTCGACGTCGTGATGGACGGTGTGGGCGGGGTGATGACCCGCGACTCGTACCGGAGGCTGCGGGCGGGCGGGCGGCTCGTCACCTACGGTGCTTCGGCGCTGCTCACCGGGGACCGACGGCGCCCGCTCCGGGTCGCACCGCACGCGGCGAGCATGATTCGAGGGTTCAACGGGATGCGCTTGATCGCGGACTCCCGGTCCGTGATCGGGCTCAACATGCTGCGGCTGGCGGATCAGTCGGGCTCGCTGCAGCCCTACCTCGACCCGCTGCGCGGATGGCTCGCGGATGGCACGCTGAGGCCCGTCGTCGCCGCCGAATTCCCCTTCGATCGCGCCGCCGAGGCACACCGCATGCTCGGCGAGCGGACCAATGTCGGCAAGGTGGTCCTGGTGCCCTGATTTCCGGCAGGCGATGATCGCCGAGTGGCGCGGCCTGCGTAACCTCAGGAGCGGACGCGACGGTGAGACGGAGGATACGTGACCGCGACATCGATCAGGGTCGGGGTACTGGGTGCCCGCGGCCGGGTCGGGAGCACGATCTGTGACGCGGTGCGGGCCGCCGCCGACCTCGACTTGGTGGCGGGCGTCGACCAGGGCGACCCGCTCGACACCTTCGTCTCGGCGCAGTCGCAGGTGGTGGTCGACTTCACCCATCCCAACGTAGTCATGGACAACCTGAAGTTCCTCGTGGGCAACGGTATTCACGCAGTCGTCGGGACGACCGGATTCGATGACGCACGCCTGGACCAGGTTCGCGGGTGGCTCGCGGACAGCCCCGGCACCGGCGTGCTGATCGCGCCGAACTTCGCGATCGGCGCGGTGCTGTCGATGCGGTTCGCCGAGCAGGCGGCGCGGTTCTTCGACTCGGTCGAGGTGATCGAGCTGCACCATCCGAAAAAGGCGGACGCACCGTCGGGCACCGCGTACCGCACTGCGGGGCTCATCGCCGCCGCGCGGGAGAAGGCGGGGGTCGGGCCGAGTCCGGACGCGACCACGGCCGAACTTGCCGGTGCGCGCGGCGCCGCCGTCGACGGCGTGCGGGTGCACTCGGTGCGCCTCGCCGGCCTGGTCGCGCATCAGGAGGTGCTGTTCGGCACCGAGGGCGAGACGCTCACCATCCGGCACGATTCGATCGACCGGTCGTCGTTCGCCCCGGGCGTACTGCTCGGCGTGCGGCAGATCGCGGACCGGCCGGGTCTCACCGTCGGTCTCGATCCGCTGCTCGACCTGTGAACCGGTCCTTCGCCTCCGTCGTCGCCCTGACCGCGGCGTTCGTGCTTGCACTGATCTTCTATTTCGTCCTGATCGGCCGGGCGGCGTTCTCGCTGATCGGCGACGGCCGGGTGGTGCCCGTGCTGCTCGGCATCGCGATCCTGGTGCTGCCACTGCTGGGGGTGTGGATGATCGTCGCCACCCTGCAGGCGGGCATCGCACACCAGCGCCTGGCGAAGCGGGCGCGTGCGGAGGGTCGCGAACTCGACGTGAGCGACCTGCCTCGGATGCCGTCGGGACGCATCCAGCGCCGTGCCGCCGACGAGTTGTTCGCGCAGGTCAAGGCCGAGTGGGAAGTCGATCCAGACAATTGGTGCAACTCGTACCGTCTCGCCCGCGCCTACGACTACGCCGGCGACCGGTCGCGGGCGCGCGAGACGATGCGCCGCGCGGTGTATCTCGAGAAGCTGGAACGCTCGCAATGAGGCTGCTCATCGTCCACCACACGCCGTCGCCGTACATGCAGGCGATGTTCGAGGCGGTGGTCTCAGGGGCCACCGACCCCGAGATCGAGGGCGTCGAGGTGGTGCGTCGGCCGGCGCTGTCGGTGTCGGCGAGCGACGTGCTCGAGGCCGACGGCTACCTGCTCGGCAGTCCCGCGAACCTCGGGTACATGAGCGGTGCCCTCAAGCATGCGTTCGACGTCATCTACTACCCGTGCCTCGATTCGACGCGCGGACGGCCGTTCGGGTTGTACCTGCACGGCAACGAGGGCACCGAGGGTGCCGAGCGCGGCGTCGACGCGATCACGACCGGGCTCGGGTGGGTGAAGGCGGCGGAGTATGTCCTGGTGTCGGGGAAGCCTTCGAAGGAGGACCTCGAAAAGTGCTGGGAGCTGGGGGCGACGGTGGCTGCGCAGCTCATGGAGGGCTGATCCAGCGCCCGGACAAGGAGGTCTTTCACTTCGGCCAGGTGCTCGTCGACGGACCGGATGCGAAGTGAGGCGATTCGCCGGGCACTCATTGCTACCTGACTGCGTAGCCAATCGTGTGGCAGTGGACGACGCCTGGGCCGAGTTCGCGGGAGTTCCTGGCCTTCGACACCGAAAATCCGCACCGTCATCGCCACGACCAACAGAGTCGATCAACGCCCGCATCCGCCTTGCAGTCAACGCCCGTGGCCACTGCCCGACCGAGCAGGCCGCGCTCAAATGCGTCCTCCTGGCGATCATGGCCCTCTACTCACCGGCAAGGGCCGCACTCGCTGGATCGGCCGCTGGAAGGCGCCGGGCCTGGAGTCGTCACCGCGCGGAATCAGCAGGACGTCACCGATCGGCGCTGCTGCGGCGTGGCCGAGGTCGCAGTTGTTCCGGATGCTCCCGGCTGTACTCGACCGCCTGCTGCAAGTCCGGGCTCGCCAGATAGTTCCGCTCCGCCTGCGTCAGCACGACGGCCGGCTCCAAGATCACCGTGCCGTCCTCTTCCTCCCGCACGATGTAACGGTTGTGCTTGTGCGCGAGCTTGCTCAAGCTCACCCGGTTTCTGCTGTCGACCTCGACGATCAGGTCATTCATGGCGTTCACTCTTCTGCGGTAGGGGCGGGATCCACGACACGGTTTGCCCAGGTTACGCCGTATTGCACCCAGGGTGCAATGGTGCATGTGCGCCGTCGTTACACTGATGCAACGGAAGGGTCGTTCGAATGGCTGAAGTGAAGATGTCCGCAGCCGCGGCGGACGCGTTGGAAACGCTCTACGACTCCAACGACCCGCTCGCCGAACTCGTTGATCGATGGCTCGATGCACTCGAGCGAAACCCGGGCGCCGCCGCAGTGAAAAGACGCCTGATCAGGCCCGGCAAGGTGTACGCGATCGCGATACACAACCCGCGCGGAGACGATTGGCTGATCCTGTGGGAACACATCGACAACAATCCCGTCGTGCACTATCTCGGCCCAAACACACTCACTGGGTGACCGCACCCGACCGGCCATCTCAAGGTGATGCCTCCGCATCTGACCGTAGGCAGTCGGGATGCCACAGAACCTGTCAGCCCTTCGTGAGACGCTCACCCCGTGCGTGAACTAAGGACACGCGAGTAAATTACCGCTACATTCAGGATTTGGGCGTTACTGTATGTGATGTGGTGAGGGCCGCCGATCGCGAGAACGAGGTGTCGCGCAAGTTTGCGCTGCTCGCGCCGGTGCTCGACGAGCGGCAGCGCAGGT
>DATDBL010000309.1:0-35310 GCA_036524855.1 Aldersonia sp.
CACCGGAGCGATGCGGGTCGAGCGCGACCGACGCCACCTCACGCTGCCGGTGATCGGCACCGTCCGCACGCACGAGAATACCCGCCGCATCGAACGTCTCATCCGGTCTGGTCGGGCGCGGGTACTGGCGATCTCGGTGCGCCGCAACGGCACTCGCCTGGATGCCAGTGTGCGGGTGCTGGTCCAACGTCCTGCGCAGCCCAGCGTCGCGCTACCTGGTTCGCGAGTTGGTGTCGATGTCGGGGTCCGGCGCCTGGCGACTGTCGCCACCGCTGACGGCGCGGTGATCGAGCAGGTCGAGAATCCGAGACCGCTCCACGCCGCGCTGCGTGAGCTACGCCACGTGTGTCGGGCACGGTCGCGTTGCACGAAAGGCTCGCGGCACTACCGTGAGCGCACCACCGAGATTTCCCGGCTGCACCGCCGGGTCAACGATGTCCGCACTCATCACCTGCACGTCCTGACAACACGATTGGCTCAAACCCACGGCCGGATCGTTGTCGAAGGTTTGGACGCCGCGGCGATGCTGCGACAAAGCGGCCTTCCGGGTGCCCGCGCCAGACGGCGCGGACTGGCGGACGCGGCCCTGGGCACGCCGCGCCGTCACCTGTCCTACAAGACAGGCTGGTACGGGTCGCAGCTGGTGGTCGCCGACCGCTGGTTTCCGTCGTCGAAAACCTGTTGCGCCTGCGGGCATGTGCAGGACATCGGCTGGGCCGAACATTGGCAGTGCGACTCTTGTTCGGCACGTCACCAGCGTGATGACAACGCCGCCGTCAACCTCGCACGCTACGAGGAAACCGTTAGCGTCGTCGGCCCAGTTGGGGCCGCCGTCAAGCGTGGAGCCGACCGTAAGACCCGGTCTCACCGGGCTGGTGGCCGTGAAGCGCGGAAGGGACGCAGCCGCAAGGCTGCCGAACAACCCCGAGACGGGGTGCGAATCGCGTGACCACTAAAGATCACTCACTCGCAACGGATGTGTTCTACAACAGCGTCGGTGTTCGTGCCGACGCGGCGATCGAGCGGCGGCTCTTCGAAACCCGAGGTGAGGACCATGACTGACAAGCGCACGTTCCGGCGGGCGAACGAACGGATCGCGGAGCTCGCGGCCCACCCCGCCATCGCCGGCGAGGTGGAGCGGGTCCGGAAGGAGACGGCGGAGATGAACCGGGTCTACGTGCAGACCCTGGCCGACATCCGTAGGGCCGGTGATCTCACGCAGACCGAGGTGGCGAAGGTGCTCGGGGTGGAGCAGGCGGCGGTGTCGAAGCTCGAGCGGCGCGACGACTTGCTGCTCTCGACGCTGCGGCAGTATCTGGCCGCGACCGGGGCCGAGCATCCGCGCATCGTGGTGGAGAAGAACGGGGTCGAGGTCAGCCTCGACCTGGACACCTTTTCGGGCAAGTAGCCGTGCCGTTGCAGCGAGGTTCTGCTGATGCATGAGTTGTTTGTGGTGACGCATCCGCACGCTGAGCCGTCGAACTCGACATCGAGCGCGTCGGCCGCACGTCCATCACCTGCCGCTGGGAGATCCTCGGTGTCGACGGTGCGTGCGTGCGGGGCAGCCACACGGTGGTGCACGTCGACGAATTCGGCAAGCCGTGCGCATTGCCGCAGCCGTTGACGGACACGTTCGCGGGACCGAGGTTCGGTCAGCACACCGAGTAGTCGCCGCCCCACATGCCGTGCTGGGCCAGCTTGGTCTCGGCGGCCTTGTTGCGTTCGGGGTCACGGCCCCAGATGCAGACGTCAGACTCCGCGGCGGCGAGCGCGTCGGCCATCGCCAGTCCGATGCCGGAGTCGACCGCGACCTGGCCGTGGAGATCGAACGGAGAACGGGCCATCGGCGGTGTCCTTTCGGCGGTTGCCCCCGAGCTATCACTCGGTCAATTCGCAGGATATGGCCCCCCGAAGGCTTCGGCATCCACTGCGATTCAACCGAATCGGGGAGCCGTCGATCACCGGCTCGACGGTGCACTAGTCTGGACCCGATCAAGCCAAGGAGGCACGGTGAGTCAAGACGTACGGATGATCGTCCTGTCGACCGACAATCTGGACGAGTCGATCAAGTTCTACAGCGAGACCCTGGGGATGCCGCTGAAGTTCCGCGACGGGGCACACTTCGCGGCCCTCGACGGCGGCTCGGTCACCCTCGCGCTGGCGACCGCGGTGGATCATCCTATCCACGGTCAGGTCGTCGTCGGGATCAAGACCGACGACGTCGACGGCGCGGCCAAGGCCGTCGAGGAGAGCGGCGGCGGCATCGTGAAGGGCCCGTACGACGATGCGCACGAGCGCCGTGCCGTGGTGTACGACAACAAAGGCAACGGGCTGGTCTTCTACAAGCCGCTGGCCCGGTAGTCGCCGGATCAGCGCTCGACGATCTTCCAGTACGAGTCCTTCTTGACGATCTTCCCGTCCCGGAACGTGTAGAAGTCGCATCCCCGGACCGTGACGGGTCGCCCGACGCCGGGGTGCCGCGCAGAGTCCATTTCGACACCCCCACGTCGCCGTCGATCAGGTGGGTGTCGTCCTCGTAGCGCACGTCGGGGAGTCCGGTGAACCGCGACCGCAGCCCTTCCCGGACGGCGGCCTTGCCGGTCATGCGCGTGCCCCAGGGATCCGGGCCGCGGGGCATCTCCAGCACGCAGTCCTGGGCGAAGTAGCTCATTATCTGCTCGAGGTCGTGGGCGTTGAATGCGGCCAGGATCGCCTCGAGGGTTGCCACGGTCGGCTCTGCATCGGCCATGAAAAGTAGCTAACTCTCGCATCGCCGACCGTGCATGGAAATGGCGGCGATTCGGGCCGTCGGAGCCGCCATTTCACTACGAGGTTGCGTCACGCGCCGACGTACGCCGCGAGGTGCTCGCCGGTGAGCGTGGCACGGTCGGCGACCAGGTCGGCCGGGGCGCCCTCGAAGACGATCCGGCCACCGTCGTGGCCGGCGCCCGGCCCGAGGTCGATGATCCAGTCGGCGTGCGCCATCACCGCCTGATGATGCTCGATGACGATGACCGACTTCCCAGAATCGACCAGGCGGTCGAGCAGGCCGAGCAGTTGCTCGACGTCGGCAAGGTGCAGGCCGGTGGTCGGCTCGTCGAGGATGTAGACGTCGCCCTTCTCGCCCATGCGGCTGGCGAGCTTCAGGCGCTGACGTTCACCACCGGACAGCGTCGTGAGCGGCTGGCCGACCTTTAGGTAGCCCAGCCCGACGTCCGCCAGCCGCACCAGAACCTTGTGCGCCGCAGGAATTTTTGCCTCACCCGTGCCGAAGAACGCCTCGGCCTCGGCGACTGACATGGCGAGCACCTCGCTGATGTCGCGGCCGCCGAACTTGTAGTCGAGCACCTCCGCCATGAAACGCTTGCCCTCGCACACCTCGCACGGCGTCGAGACGCCCGCCATCATCGCCAGATCCGTGTAGACCACCCCGGCGCCGTTGCAGTTCGGGCACGCACCCTCGGAGTTGGCGCTGAACAGTGCGGGTTTCACGCCGTTCGCCTTCGCGAACGCCTTGCGGATCGGCTCGAGCAGACCGGTGTAGGTCGCCGGGTTGCTGCGTCGCGAGCCCTTGATGGCGCCCTGGTCGATCGACACCACGCCGTCGCGTTTGGACACCGAACCGTCGATCAGCGAACTCTTGCCCGACCCCGCCACGCCGGTCACCACCACCAGCATGCCGAGCGGGATGTCCACATCGACGTCCTGCAGGTTGTTCGTCGATGCGCCTCGGATCTCCAACGCGCCCTTCGATTCTCGCACCGAATCTTTGAGCGTGGCGCGGTCGTCGAGGTGCTTGCCGGTGAGCGTGCCGCTCGACCGCAATCCTTCGATGGTGCCCTCGAACACCACCTCGCCGCCGTCGCTGCCCGCACCCGGGCCCAGGTCGACGACGTGGTCGGCGATCGTGATCGCCTCCGGCTTGTGTTCGACGACGAGCACGGTGTTGCCCTTGTCCCGCAACTGCAGCAGCAATTCGTTCATCCGCGCGATGTCGTGCGGATGCAACCCGATCGTCGGCTCGTCGAAAACGTAGGTGACGTCGGTCAGCGACGACCCGAGGTGGCGAATCATCTTGGTGCGCTGCGCCTCTCCACCCGACAGCGTGCCCGCTGGGCGCTCCAGGCTGAGGTAACCCAACCCGATCTCGACGAACGAGTCGAGCGTCTCTCCCAGCGACTCGAGCAGCGGCGCCACCGAGGGCTCGTGCAGATCCCGCACCCAGTCGGCGAGGTCGCTGATCTGCATCGCGCACACGCCGGCGATGCTCTTGCCCTTGATCTTCGAGGACCGGGCGGCCTCGCTGAGCCGGGTGCCGTGGCACTCCGGGCAGACCTGGAACGTGATCGCGCGCTCCACGAACGCGCGAATGTGCGGCTGCATCGCGTCGACTTCTTTGGACAGGAACGACTTCTGGATCTTCGGGATCAACCCCTCGAACGTGACGTTGATGCCCTCGACCTTGATTCTGGTCGGCTCCTTGTAGAGCAGGTCGTTGAGTTGCTTCTTGGTGAACTTGGCGATCGGCTTGTCCGGGTCGAAGAAGCCACAGCCCCGATAGATTCGGCCGTACCAGCCTTCCATGCTGTAACCGGGGATCGTGAGTGCGCCCTCGTTGAGCGACTTGCTGTCGTCGTAGAGCGCCGACAGGTCGAAGTCGTTGACCCGGCCCATGCCCTCGCAGCGGGAGCACATGCCGCCGGTGACACTGAAACTGCGCCGCTCCTTGATCTTCTCGCCGCCGCGTTCGATCGTGACCGCACCCGCGCCGCTGATCGAGGCGACGTTGAACGAGAACGCCTGCGACGAACCGATGTGCGGCTTGCCGAGGCGACTGAACAGGATGCGCAGCATGGCATTCGCGTCGGTGGCGGTGCCGACCGTGGAGCGGGGGTTCGAGCCCATCCGCTCCTGGTCGACGATGATCGCCGTCGTGAGTCCGTCGAGGATGTCGACGTCCGGGCGCGCCAGCGTCGGCATGAATCCCTGCACGAACGTGCTGTAGGTCTCGTTGATGAGGCGCTGCGACTCCGCCGCGATCGTGCTGAACACCAGCGAACTCTTGCCCGAGCCGGAGACACCCGTGAACGCCGTCAGCCGCCGCTTCGGGATCTCGATGCTGATGTCCTTGAGGTTGTTCTCGCGGGCACCGTGCACCCGGATCAGGTCGTGGCTGTCGGCGACGTGGACCTCAGGCTGCTGAGAATTCGGCCCGGTGGACTTCGCCCTCGTGGTTCGGCTCACAGTGGCTCTGCTCATCGTGTCTCCATCTGTTCTCGGCCTCGGGCGTCGACTGGTTCGATCTAACCAGCTTGCGCGGGGCCATCTCGCCGGGCGACCGGTCGGGGGCGAGATGGCCCTCGCGATACCAGCACACGCCTCACACCTGATTGATGCGCAGCAGGTTGCCCGACGGATCACGGAAGGCGCAGTCGCGCACGCCGTACGGCTGGTCCGTGGGCTCCTGCACGACCTCCGCCCCGGCGGCGACCAGCTTCTCGAATACGCCATCGAGGTCTTCGGTGGCCAGGGTGAGGGCACCGTAGCTGCCCTTGGCGATCAGGTCGAGGATGACGCGGCGCTCGTCGTCGGTGATGCCCGGATCGACGGCTGGCGGGTGCAACACGATGGAGGTGCCGGGCTGGTTGGGGGGACCGACGGTGAGCCACCGCATCCCCTCGTATCCGACGTCGTTGCGGACCTCGAACTCGAGAATGTCGCGGTAGAAGGCGAGCGCTGCCTCCGGATCGGTCTGCGGGAGGAAGGTGTAGTGGATGGTGATGTTCATGCCGATCACGCTACGGGTGGCGACGGGGCGCTCGCTTCTCGATTCCTGATCGGTCTCGTGATCTGCTTGGCCAGGCACGCGGGAATGCCGATCGTCGCGTCGGCCTCGCTGCGCCGGTACTCGCTCGGCGGCATCCCCACAAGTTCGGTGAATCGGGTGCTGAACGTGCCCAGCGACGAGCACCCCACCTCGAAACAAACGTCGGTGACGCTGAGGTCGCCGCGTCGCAGCAGTGCCATCGCCCGCTCGATGCGCCGGGTCATCAGGTACGCGTACGGCGACTCGCCGTAGACCCGGCGGAACTCCCGGCTCAGGTGCCCGGCCGACATGTGCGCGCCGCGGGCGAGGGCCTCGACGTCGAGGGGCTGCGCGTACTCCCGGTCGATCCGGTCACGGACGCTGCGCAGCACCGCGAGGTCACGGAGGCGCTGTGCCTCGTCTGGTCTGCTGGTCACCTGCCCGATGGTGCCACGAGTCCGACGGCACAGCCAGGTCAGCTACGCCGCCGGCGTAGGTGCGGCAGATGGGTGTCGCGCTCGTCGTTGACCCACGCGTAGTAGAAGCCGATCAGCACACCGCCGCCGATGAAGTTGCCGAGCAACACGATCCCCAGGTTGCCCAGGGCCGGTCCGACCGGGATCCCGTCCTGCAGTCCGACGATCATGAACAACACCGTGTTCGCCACCGAGTGCTCGAAATCCAGGAACGCGAACACGAAGACCGACATGATCATCGCGCTGCACTTGGCGATGTCCTCGCTCAGGTAGCCGTTGTACACCAGCAGCATCGCGAGGTTGATCATGAAGTTGCAGAGGATGGCGCGGACGAACAGGTCCATCCACCCGATGAATCCGTCGCTCAGATAATCGGTCTTGACGGCGACGGCGTGGTTCATCGCTTCGAGTACCGGGCCCTCGATGAGCGTGGTACCCCGCAGCAGGACCGCGATCAGCAGGCCGCCGAGAATGTTGCCGAGATAGCAGAACCCGAGGATGCGGACGAACAGAATCGGCGTGATGCGGCGGTAGTACGTGCCGATGGAGACGATCATCATGTTCGAGGTGAGCAGCTCCGACTTCGAGTAGTAGATGAAGACGAGCGCCCACCCGAACGTCAACGCGCCCAGCAGCTTGCCGATCGCGTGCAACTGCTCGGGGGTGCGGCCCATCGAATCGAAGGCGCCGACGATCGTGTAGTTGATGAGGTAGAAGATCCCGATGATGATGCCCGCCATCGCGGCGCGCTGGATGTAGCGGCGGCGCAGATGGCCGGTCATCTTCGTCTTCGTCTCGAGCACGTCGAGGGCCGTGGAGATGAAGAACTTGCCCGGGAACAGCTTGTTCACGTCGAACTCGGGGCTGCTCATGGGTCCAACGGTGACACAGTGGGCGCGTGTTGGCAGGTGATGTGCGGAGGTTATCCTCGGGCGCGCGCGACCTCGCAGCGCAAGTCAGAACCTCGCAATGCAAGTCAGAACCTCGCAGTGGGGAATACCCACTGCGAGGTGGGGAAACGGCGTGCGAAGTCGGTCCCGCGACCGTCGGATGGCACTATGACGCGTATGGACACCGTCGTTCACCCGCCCAGTGGATCCGTGCGTGGCACGACGACCGGAGACGTGTCGCGCTTCCTCGGTGTCCCGTACGCCGCCTCCCCCGCCGTCACCGGGTGGTTGGAGCCGCCCGGGCCGGTCGAGCCGTGGGCCGGGGTGCGCGACGCCCTGGAATACGGCGCGACGGTGCCGAAGAACCCTTATCCGTGGCCGTCGTCGGAACTGCTCGAGGATGCCGTCCACACCGGGGACAACTGCCTGAACCTCAACGTGTGGACGCCCGACGTGACCGGGAGCGCCCCGGTGTTCGTGTGGATCCACGGCGGCGCGTTCCGCAACGGGACGGGGTCCGCCCAGTGGTACGACGGTACTGCCTTCGCGCGTGACGGGGTCGTGTGCGTGACGATCAACTATCGCCTCGGCGTGTACGGGTTCGTCGACGTCGACGACACCCCCGCCAACGTCGGCCTGCGCGACCAACTCGCGGCGCTGCGCTGGGTCCGGGACAACATCGCGGCGTTCGGCGGGAATCCCGACCGGGTGACGGTCGGCGGCGAGTCGGCGGGCGCGATGAGCGTGGCTGCGCTGCTGTCGTCGCCGCTCGCGGAGGGTCTGTTCGCGGGCGCGATCCTGCAGAGCGGGGCCGGGCACCACGCCCTCACCCGTGAATGTGCGCAGAACATCGGGACCGAGTTGGCGCGGCGACTCGACGTGCCGGCGTCGCGCGCCGCGGTGGCCGGCGTCCCGGAGGCCGATCTGCTCGCCGCGCAGGCGGACCTGCTGCGAGACGTGCAGGGCGACGTCGCGCGGTGGGGCGAGGCGGCGAGGAACCTGATGGCCTTCGAACCCGTGATCGGCGACGACGTGTTGCCGGCACTGCCGATCGAGTCGATCCGCGCCGGTGCCGGTGGCGACGTGCGCGTGTTGATCGGCACGAACGCCGATGAGATGCGCTTCTTCATGGTGCCCAGCGGTGCCGTCGATCTGGTGACCACGCCGGCGCTGTCCGCCGCGGTCGATGCGTACGGATTCGCCGACGTGCCCGCCGTGTTGGATGTGTTGGACGCCTACCCGGAGGGTTCCCCCGGGGACCGCCTCGCCGCGGTGGTCGGCGACTGGTTCTTCTGGATCCCGGCGATCCGGCTGGCGGAGGCCCGCGAACAGGCGGCGCCCACCTACGTCTACGAGTTCGCCTGGCCCTCGACAGCGCGCGACGGTCGGCTCGGCGCATGCCACGCGCTCGAAATCCCGTTCGTGTTCGACACCCTGGACGTCGAGGACGGCATGCGGATCACGGGAACCGGTGCGCCGCAGTCGATTGCGAAGGACATGCACGCCGCGTGGGTGAGTTTCGTGACCGACGGCGACCCCGGGTGGTCCGCGTACCAAGCCGAGGAACGGACGGTGCGGGTCTTCGACACCGAACCGTCGACCGTCGTCGATCCACGGCCGCAGCGCAGGGCCGTGTGGGACGGGGTCCGCTGAATCGGACGTTTCGACCGGTACCGTCGGGGCATGGGCGACATAGCGGTACACGAGTTCATCAGCCTCGACGGTGTGTTCGAGAACCCGGCCTGGACGTTCGACTACGGCTTCGACCCGAAGATGGGCGAGACGCTCGGTGCGATCACCGGCGCCGCCGAGGCAATTCTGCTCGGGCGCACCACGTTCGAGATGTTCGCACCCGCCTGGTCGACCCGCACGGTCGAGGACGATCCGGGTGCGCCGTTCTTCAACGACACGCCGAAATACGTTGTCGGCGCGCAGGAACCGAGTGTCGAGTGGGCCAACTCCACGCGGCTGGGCCCCTACGACCCGGTGGCGATCCGGGAGTTGAAGGACACGACGACCGGCATCTACATCTCGGGCAGCGGAAAACTGGTCCGTGCCCTGCTCGCGGACGGTCTCGTCGACCACCTACACCTGTTCGTCTACCCCCTCGCGCTCGGTTCCGGTGAGAAGTTCTGGGCCGACGCGACCGAGCCCACGAAACTCGCATTGCGCGGGAGCGAGGTGTACGACAACGGCGTCGTACACCTCGATTACGGGCCGGCCAGTTGAGGCACGATGTCCACGTGCAGGAGTTCGGTCCGCGCGATCACCCGATCGCGCTCCTGCGCGAGGGCGGTCCGTCGCGGGTCGGCCAAATAGGCGTCGAACCCGGCTCGGCTCGCGAACGCGATGGTCTGGATCTCGTGCGGACCATCGGGCTCGTGCGCGCGCAGACGCTGCACGAGCGTGCCGTCGTGCTCGGCCAGCAGCGGCAGGACGCGGTCCTCGTAGTCGGCCATCGCGTCCGTCTGTCGGGGGTGCGCCCAGAGCAGCACGCAGAGGGTGGGTCCGGCGTCGGGCATGATCGTCCCTTCCGTTGTGGTCCCTTCGGCTGGCGCAGCGACACAGCATATCCGGCAAATCCCCCGTTTCCGCCGCGGCGGGGTGAGACCATACCGTGGCAATTCGCCCGAGCGTGAGGATCAATCAGTGAGCTTCAAGAGCCCGTATCCCGACGTCGTGATCTCCGACGCCAACGTGTACGACTTCCTGTTTGCCGACCTGTCGCCCGACGATGCGGCGCGCCCGGCGTTGATCGACGGTGCCAGCGGTGCGGTCACGACCTATGGCGAGTTGGTCGCGCAGATCGACGGGGTGGCGGGGGCGCTCGTGGCGCGGGGGATCGGGGTCGGTGACGTCGTCGGGTTGCATTCGCCGAACGTGCCGGCGTTCGCGTCGGTGTTCCACGGAATTCTGCGCTCGGGTGCGACCGCGACCACGATCAACGCGCTTTACATCGCCGAGGACATCGCCAAGCAACTCACGGACTCGCAAGCGAAGGCGTTGTTCACGGTGTCGCCGCTGCTGCCGCAGGCGAAGGCGGCGGCGCAGCAGGTCGGGATCCCGGACGAGTTGGTGATCGTCCTCGACGGCGCCGAGGGGCACCCGTCGTTGCGGGATCTGCTGGTGGAGCAGGCCCCGGCGCCGGAGGTGTCGTTCGATCCGGCGACGCATCTGGCGGTGTTGCCGTACTCGTCGGGAACCACAGGCCGACCCAAGGGGGTGATGCTCACGCATCGCAACCTGGTCGCGAACGTGTGCCAGTTCAGCCCGCACATGGGCGTCGAACCCGACGACAAGATCCTCGCGGTGTTGCCGTTCTTCCACATCTACGGGATGACGGTGCTGCTCAACGCGGCGTTGTTCAAGCGGGCGTCGCTGGTGACGATGCCGAAGTTCGATCTGCCGGATTTCCTGCGGATCGTGTCCGAGCTGAAGTGCACGATCGTCTACATCGCGCCGCCCATCGCGGTGGCGTTGGCCAAGCACCCGATCATCGACCAGTTCGATCTGTCGTCGGTGCGGATGATCTTCTCCGGTGCGGCGCCGCTGGACCACGAACTGGGCATGGCGGTGGCGCGGCGGCTGAACTGCAAGGTGCGTCAGGGCTACGGGATGTCGGAGATGAGCCCGGTCAGCCACGCCATCCGCTACGACGACGACGTGACCCGGCTCGACTCGGTCGGGGTCACGATCCCGAACATGGAGTGCAAGCTGGTCGACCCCGCCACCGGCGACGAGGTCGCCTACCCGCCGGCGGGGTCCTCGGAGGTCAGCGAGCCCGGAGAGCTGTGGTGCACGGGTCCGAACATCATGGCCGGGTATCTGGGCAACGAGCAGGCGACCAAGGAGTCCCTCGACGACGAGGGCTATCTGCACACCGGCGACATCGCCACCGTCGACGGCAACGGTGTGGTGCGGATCGTGGACCGGCTCAAGGAGTTGATCAAGTACAAGGGCTACCAGGTGCCTCCCGCGGAGCTCGAGGCGCTGCTGCTCACCCACCCGCTGATCGCCGACGTCGCCGTGATCGGGGTGATCGACGAGGAGGGCGAGGAGGTGCCCAAGGCGTTCGTGGTGCGCCAACCCGACGCCGACCTCCAGGAAGAGGCGGTCATCGCGTTCGTCGCCGACCGCGTCGCCCCGCACAAGAAGGTCCGCAAGGTCGAGTTCATCGACCTCGTCCCCAAGTCTGCCGCCGGCAAGATCCTGCGTAAGGACCTCCGCGTTCGGTAACCCACACCCGTGAGTGGTTATGGAGTCTATACGCTCCATAACCACTCACGGGTCGTGAGCTGCGGGAATAGGGGGCGGGCGCCCTCTGTTAGGGAAGTTGAATCTTCAAACAGATGGGAGTCGAAGTGCAGTTCGGAGTGTTCACGGTCGGCGACGTCACCGCGGATCCGACCACGGGTCGCACACCGACGGAGGGTGAGCGGATCAAGGCGATGGTCGCCATCGCGCAGAAGGCGGAGGAGGTCGGCCTCGACGTCTTCGCGACGGGCGAGCACCACAACCCGCCGTTCGTGCCGTCGTCGCCCACCACCATGCTCGGCTACGTCGCGGGTCGCACCGACAAGATCATCCTGTCGACCGCGACCACGCTGATCACGACCAACGACCCGGTCAAGATCGCCGAGGACTTCGCGATGCTGCAGCACCTCGCCGACGGTCGAGTCGACCTGATGCTCGGGCGTGGCAACACCGGGCCGGTCTACCCCTGGTTCGGACAGGACATCCGCAACGGCATCCCGCTGGCAATCGAGAACTACCACTTGCTGCACCGGCTGTGGCGCGAGGACGTCGTCGACTGGGAGGGCAAGTTCCGCACACCGCTGCAGTCGTTCACGTCGACGCCGCGTCCGCTCGACGATGTGCCGCCGTTCGTGTGGCACGGCTCGATCCGCAGCCCGGAGATCGCCGAGCAGGCCGCCTACTACGGCGACGGCTTCTTCGCGAACCACATCTTCTGGCCCACCGACCATTTCCAGCGGCTGATCGAGTTGTACCGGCGCCGCTACGAGCACTACGGGCACGGCTCGGCCGACCAGGCCGTCGTCGGTCTCGGCGGGCAGGTCTTCATGCGCAAGAACTCGCAGGATGCGGTGCGCGAGTTCCGTCCGTACTTCGACAACGCGCCGGTCTACGGTCACGGGCCCTCGCTCGAGGAGTTCACCGAGCAGACGCCGTTGACGGTCGGCAGCCCACAGCAGGTGATCGACCGGACACTTACGTTCCGCGAGAACTTCGGCGACTACCAGCGTCAGCTGTTTCTCATGGATCACGCGGGCCTGCCGCTGCAGACCGTGCTCGAGCAGCTCGACCTGCTCGGTGAGCACGTGATTCCGGTGCTGCGCAAGGAGTTCGACGCGTTGCGCCCGGCGCACGTGCCGGACGGCCCGACACATGCGTCGCTGCTGGCGGCACGCGCGGGGGTGCTCTCGTGAGCACGCCGCGCATCGCCGTCGTCTCGGCCGGCCTGAGCCAGCCGTCGTCGACCCGGATGCTCGCCGACCGCCTCGCCGCCGCGACCGCCCGCGACCTCACCGCCGCGGGACAGGCGCCCCTCGTGGAAACCGTCGAGCTGCGCGAACACGCCCGCGACCTCGCCGACAACCTGGTGGCCGGGTTCGCGGCGCAAGGGTTGCGCGCGGCGATCGACCAGGTGAGCGGCGCGGACGCGCTGATCGCGGTCACGCCGATCTTCACCGCCTCCTACAGCGGGCTGTTCAAGATGTTCTTCGACGTGCTCGATCCCGACGCGCTGACCGGGATGCCGATCCTCGTCGGGGCGACGGGCGGGACGGCGCGGCACTCGCTCGCGCTCGAGCACGCGGCGCGGCCGCTGTTCACGTACGTGCGTGCGGTGGTCGTGCCGACATCGGTCTACGCCGCGACCGAGGAATGGGGCGAACGTGGACTCCAGGAGCGAATCGACCGCGCCGGGGGCGAACTCGCGGGGCTCGTGCTGGGGCGGTCCGCCGGTCGTCCTTCGGACCCCTACGACGACGTCGTCCCGTTCGAGTCGATGCTCGCCGCGCGGCGGCCCTGAGGTTCTGCAGCACCAGATCGAGGCCGTCACCGACGAGGGGAACAGGTCCTCGAACGCGTCAGCGGCCGGCCGGTTTGTGCGCGACGAGCATTACCACCTGTGCCTGCTCGACCAGCAGGTGCCGCTCGGGCGGCTGGAAGCCGGCGTCTCGGAGCCAATCAAGGTAGGTCGCCAGCCGGTGGACCCGGCCGCTGGCAGTGCGCAGCATCAGACCGAGTTCGTACAGCGCGGCCCAGCGCGGGGTGGGTCCGTCCCCGGGCATGACATCCAAGATGGCCAGCGTCCCCCTCGGACCCAGCGTGTCGAACAGCCGGCCGAGGAGGCGGCGGTTGGCGGCCTCGTCGAACAGATGGCACAGATTGCCGGCGATCGCGAGGTCGTAGGCCTCTGGACGCAGCTCGACATCGAACACATCGCCCCCGACGAAGCGAAACTGTTGCTGGAGTCCCGTGGACCGCACCGCCCGTCGGGTGGCGGGTAGCACCGCGGGCAGGTCGACCGCGGTGACCATGCAGTCGGGGTCATGGGCGGCGACGGCCAGGCTCCAGGGGGCCGCGCCGGCACCGACGTCGAGCACCCGCGCGGCGGGCGGCAGCAGCTGCGCGGCCCGTTCGGCGACCGCCGCCAGCATTGTCCCGAGGTGACCTACCGCGTCCGGATAGAAGGCGGCCGCGCCGGCGGGCGTGTCGCCGCGGAACAGCGGTCGACCCCCACGGACCGCCTCGTCCAGTTGCGCCCACATGTCGGTGATTCTCGTCAGTGCGGGCAGGTCGGGGAGGGCTGCCCGCCAGGCATCGGCCCCGACGTCCTCGATCAGGCCCAGCCCCGCCAGGGCGGCAAGCATCAGCCGGGCGCCACGCTCGCTCAGGTCGCATCTGCCGGCGAGTTCCGCGGTGGACGCCGGCGCGTCCTTCAGCCGGATGAGAACCCCGAGGCGCCCGGCGGTCTCGACGACGGCCGCGGCGGCCACCGCCTCGACGAGGTAGCCGAGCGGCCCGCCGATCGGCCCCGCGGTCGACGTGGCTACGGTGGTCGCAGTCATGGCCGCACCTCGACCCGGCCGGTGCCTCCGTCGACACTGACCGTCTGGTCGTCGCGAAGCAGCTCGGTCGCGTTGCCGGTGGCGACCACGGCCGGCACCCCGTACTCGCGGGCGATGATCGCCGGGTGCGACAACAGCCCGCCGGTGTCGGTGACCAGCGCCCCGAGGCCGGGGAACAGTACCGACCACACCGGCGAGGTGATCGGGCAGACCAGCACGTCGCCCGGCCGCAGCTTGCCGAACTGAGACTCGTCCTCGACCACTCGCACCGGCCCGGTGTAACGGCCTGGCGCCGCAGCGATCCCGTCGAGCGCCCGAGTGCCCGCCGCATGGGTGCGGCCGGACGAGCCGGCCTCGAAGATGCGGTCGATGTACCACAGCAGGCCCGTCATGGTGAACCTTGCCTCAGCCGGCAGCGCGTCCAGGGCGGGCGGCGGTCCCGGCTCCTTGCCATAGCTGACCGGTCCGGGGTGCAGCTCCACATATGCCCGTTCTCGCCGACGCCGGTTCACCACCGTCCGGCGGGGCTGTCCGTCCCGCAGGGCCGTCTGCGCCTCGTCCATCGTCAGGAAGAAGATGTCGTCGCGCTGGTCGAGCTGGTCGCGGTCGGCCAGGCGCCGGCCGATCTCCAGGAGCGGGTAGCGCAGCAGCGCGATCGGGACGCTGACGGTATGGAATTCGTTGTCCTCGCGCACCGGATAGGCGCGCTCGGCCCGGGCCAGTGCACGCTCGAATCTCGCCCGGTCCTGCGCTGACCGCCCGGAGAGTGCTCGACGGGCCCGCTCGGCGGCCGCCGCTCTGCGGTTCGCGTGCTCTCTCGCGCGGACGTCCGGATCGTGGCCGCGGTCGAGCTGGTCGGCGAGCAGCCGCAGGGTGAGTTCGGGGGTTTCGGCGATCGACGGGTCGGCGATCTCGTAGCGGATCGCGCGGCAGCCGAAGTCGCGTTGGTAGGCGGCGAACGCGCGGCCGAACTCGGGGTCCGCGTCGGTGAACTCGGCGGGCGGCGGGCCGCCGAGTTCACCCAGTTGGGTGCGCACCGCGGGTCGACGTGCGGCGAGGTCGGCCAGCTCGGTCAGCCGGCGGATCGGCTCGGTCGAGGTGGTCGACAGGCCCGTCATCAGCTCGCAGGTCTGCTCGTCGGACCAGCCGAGCAGATCCCGGCAGGCGAAGGCGAACTCGGCCAGGATCGGCATAAGCGAGCCGTGCAGCAGGAAGTGGATCTCGACGCCCTCGTGCAGCAACGCGGCGGCGCGTTCGGTGTGGGCGCTCAGGTCCCGGTCGTCGAGCGCGCCGAGGTCGGTGTCGCGCAGCGCCGCGGCGCGCCTGGCCAGGTCGGGCTGCCACTGCCGGTACCACCGCTCCACGAAATGACCGGCCTTGTCGGAGCGGACCGCGGTCACCGCGTCGGCGATGCGCCGACGCAATCGCGGGACCAGCCGGATCAGCAGCGGCATCAGCGCGGCCGGCGGCGCCGGCCGGTCCTTGCCACCCAGTGGCACCAGCCGGGTGTATTCCCAGCCTCCGATCTGGGCGAACTCGAGGGTTTCGGCCAACAGTCCGAATTCGGCGAACATGCGCCGCATCGCCCGATTGCGGGGCTCGCCGGCAAACACCGACAGGCACATGGGTGTCCACGGCCTGGGCGCATGGCTCGCCTCCCGCTCCCAGAAACCGGGCGGCACCTGCACCTGCACCGGCTCGGGCGCCGGCTCGGGAAGTGCGGTCACCGGCCGTGCCTGGAGTACCACGAGCCGGCCATCGGCCAGCGCCCACTCGATGTCCTGCGGTCGGCCGAACCTGGCCTCGACCCGCCGGGCGAGCGCGGCGACCTCGCCGGCAACGGCCGCGTCGATCGCCGCCTCGGGCGTCGCCCGGCAGGTGATCGCGTCGCCGCGGACCACCCATTCGTCGGGCGACACCTCGCCAGCCACCAGCCGGTCGGCGAGGCCGCGCACCGAATTCACCACCGCGGTGTCCAGGTCGCCGGTGACAGGATCGGCGGTGAAGGCGACGCCGGCCGCCTGGGCCGCGACCATCGGCTGCACCAGGACCGCGAGTCGCATGTCCGGCGCGACCCCGCGGGACCGGCGGTACGCGCCAACCCGGGTGGTGAACGCCGATGCCCACATCGGCGGACGGCCGACGCCAGATCTGCAGCGGGCACGCCGAGCACCGTCTCGTACAGGCCCGCGTACGACGTGCCCGGTAGGTCCTCGGCCACCCCCGACGAGCGCACCGCCAGCGGCCCGTCCCCCAACCGCGCGGCGATCGTGTCGATGGCGGCGGCTACGTCGACAGTCAGTGCCGCCGTCAGGACCTGGTCCGACTGGGCGGCACCGTCCAACCCGGCAGCCGCCAGGGTCTGCGCGAGTGCCTCGGCCGTGAGGATCATGCCATCGGGCACGGCCAGCCCGGCCCGCTTGAGCTCGCCCAGCGTGGCCGCCTTGTGGCCACTCGGGCCGTGTCCGCCGATCCGACGTGGTCCAGGGACAGCACGAGATCGGTCCTGGTGAGTGTCATGGCCGCCCCTTCCATGCGTCGCTTCGTCCGACCATGGTCGTCCGGCTGTGCGCGCCCCGTCCATCCGTCCGGTTACGTATCTGCCGGTCAGGCCCTACGTATCGTCGGCGACGAGCCCCCGCTCCAGCACCCAGCGGGTCAGCGCCGTCCGCGATGGCAGCCCGAGTCGAGCGTAGACGTGCTGCAGGTGGGTGGTGACCGTCCGTTGGCTGATGAACAGCCGCCCGGCGATCTCGGTGTTGCTCAGCCCGGCGGCTACCAGGCGGACCACCTCCAGCTCACGTTCGGACAGCTCGCCGGTCGGGATTTTGGCGGGTGCTGCCGGTCGCTCGCCCACGGCGCGCAGCACCCGGCGCGCCCGGTCGGCGTAGGGACGGGCACCGAGGCGTTCGAAGACGGCCACACCCGTGCGTACAGGCCGACACCCTCGGCATCGACCGGGGTCGAGTTCGCCTCCACATTCACCAAGATCATGCGCGGACCGACTCGTGTGGCGGGCACCGGCAGATTCCCCTCCCGAAACCACTTCCGCGCGGTCTGCGGGTGAACGCCATTCGCATGCGCCCACTCGGTCAGATTCATACCCACCAGACTACAAATGGACTCACTCAATAACACTCAAACACACTTAACAACACAACAGGCGCACAGCCAGCACCCCCGTCGGCGCCAGGGCCAGTGCCTCCGTGGCCAGCCGGGTCTTGCCGATGCCCGGTTCACCGGTCAGGAACAGCGTTCCACCGGCACCGCCGGCGGCGAGCTGCAGCGCCTCCAGCACCCGGACGAGTTCCGCCGACCGCCCCACCAAGGGCACAGCCGATGAACCCGCCACGACGTCCGCCTACTCCCGAACGGCCGGGGGCGGAATGATTTGCCGAGCGACGGCCGCACGAACTTGCGCCGCGTCGAGGTCCGCCCCGTCCGCGGTGTCGTGCATGAGGGGGTGCGCGGTGCTCATCGGAATCAGATCAGGAGTGTAACCGGCACAGCTGGGGAACATGGCCGGTTCGAGGTGCCGGTATCCGCCCTTCCGAGAGGCGCCATGGGATCGGAATTGGCACCTCGATTCGGGACCGACCCCGCCGATCAGAGTCGATGCTCGCCGCGCAGCCGCCCTGACGCGTTTCCGCGTGTGCGGGATCACGTGGGAATTCGTTCGGCCGCGGGCGTGCAGGCCGCTAGGCTGGTCGTCGTGCGCGCCATGTCCACTATGCAGGCCGCCGGGTGTCCCCCGGCGGCCTTCGTCGTGTCCCGGTGCGCGCTGCTCGCCTGCGCCTGACGCTGTCTCCGGACGTCCCGTTCGACGCGAACGGACGCACCTCTGCACTGCTCGCCCGTCGTTGGGCGGTCCTGTCTTGTCTCCGTCCTGTCTTGTCGCTGTCGTGTCTCGACTCCGTCCGGTCGGCCTTCGTCCTCGTTTCTGTCTCGTCCTCGAAAGGTGGTGTCTCGTGACCACTTCCGTAACCCCTCCCCCCGTGACCGGCGTGGTCGCGGCACACCCGTCGGTGCGGCAGTTGGCGATGTTCGCGCTGTCACTCGGTGGCTTCGGCATCGGCACCGCCGAGTTCGTCGCGATGGGCCTGCTGCCCGAGGTCGCGACGAGCCTCGACGTGAGTGAACCCATGGCCGGGCATCTCGTGTCGGCTTACGCGCTCGGCGTGGTGGTCGGTGCGCCGGTGCTCGCCGCGGTCACCGCTCGAATGCCGCGCAGGACACTGCTGCTCGCGTTGGTGGCGGTGTTCACTCTCGCAAACCTGGCGACGGTGGTGGCGCCGACCTACGAGTCGGTGGTCGCGGCACGGTTCATCGCGGGGCTGCCGCACGGTGCGTACCTCGGCGTCGCAGCCACCGTCGCGGCCTTCATGGCGCCGCGCGGTCAGCGCGCGAAGGCGATCGCGCTGACCATGCTCGGGCTGACCTGTGCGACGGTCGTGGGTGTGCCGATCGCCACTTGGATCGGCCAGAGTGTCGGGTGGCGCGGAGCTTTCGCGTTGGTCGCGGCGCTCGGTGTGATCACGTTCCTCGCGTTGCGGGCCTGGGTGCCCGACCTGGTGGCGATGCCGCGGACGAGTCCGGTCACCGAGGTCGGGGCGCTGCGCCGGGTGCAGGTGTGGCTGACGCTGGGGGTCGGGATGATCGGCGGCGGTGGCATGTTCGCCGTCTACACCTATGTGAGCAGCACCCTGACCGAGGTATCCGGGTTGCCGCGCTCGCTGGTGCCGGTGGCGCTGATGGTCTTCGGTGCCGGGATGGTCGTCGGCAATCTCGTCGGCGGCCGGTTGGCGGACCGCGGGGTGATCCGGGCGCTGTACCTCGCATTGGCGTCGTCGGCGACGGCGCTGGCGGTGTTCGTGTTCGCGTCGCACAACGCGGTCGCCGCGCTGATCGTGCTCTTCTGCATCGGTGCCGCGGCGCTCGCGGTGACGGTCCCGCTGCAGACCCGGCTGATGGACGTCGCGGCCGACGCGCAGACGCTGGCCGCGTCGCTGAGCCACGCCACGTTCAACCTCGCCAACGCGACCGGTGCCTGGCTGGGCGGCGTCGTCGTCGCCGCGGGCCTTGGCTACCCCGCCACGGCCGCGGCCGGCGCCGCCCTTGCGGTGGGCGGGCTGGTGGTGCTGACGGTGTCCGTCGCCGTGGATCGGCGTCGTCGGGGTGCCGTTCGGTAGCACACCGGGTTGCCGTCCCACATGGCGGCGGGGTCGGGGGTGGATCAGGTAGCGCTGCCCGGAGAGTGAGGGGTCCCCTCACTCGTGTTGGGGTTGGCGGCCCGAGCCGGCGAGTCCGCGGTGGCGACGCGCGCCCGCGACGACGTAACGACGAAGGGACTCGCGACGCCCCCGTCGCAGAAGCCTCTGGACGAAAACGTGTCGGTGCGGTAGTTTAACGTACGTTCGACTCAACCCGGAGGGCTTCATGCAGCGCACGATCTTCACAACCGAGCACGACGAGTTTCGCGCGATGCTGCGCGACTTCATCGCCCGCGAGGTGGTGCCGCAGCGGGAGAAGTGGGACGAACTCGGCCACCCGGAGCGCGACTTCTTCCGCCGGCTGGGCGAGCTCGGCATCCTCGGCATCCAGGTGCCGGAGCAGTACGGGGGCGGCGGGGAGTCCAGCTTCGCGTACTCGGCGATCGTGTTCGAGGAGGTCGCGAAGGCCGGCGTCTCGTTCGGCTCCTACACCGTGCACTGCTGCCTGATCCTGCCCTACCTGCTGGAGTACGCGAACGAGGAGCAGAAGCAGCGCTGGCTCCCGGCGTTCGCCAGCGGCGACCTCATGACCGCGATCGCGATGACCGAACCCGGCACCGGCTCCGACCTCGCCAACATCGCCACGAGCGCGAAGCAGACCGAGGACGGCAAGCACTACATCGTCAACGGCGCGAAGACCTTCATCACCGGCGGCGTCACCGCCGACATGGTGCTCACCGTGTGCCGCACCGCCCCGTTCGACCCGAACAACCGCCGCGCAGGGCTGTCCATCATCTGCGTCCCCACCGACTCCCCCGGCTTCAGCGTCGGCCGCAAGCTCGACAAGCTGGGCCTGCACCAGCAGGACACCGCGGAACTGTCCTACGACGAGGTCAAGGTCCCGGTGGAGAACCTGCTCGGCGAGGAGGGCAAGGGATTCAGCTATCTGACGCACAACCTGCCGCAAGAGCGGCTGAGCATCGCGCTCAACAGCGTCTCGCAGGCCGAGTCCGCCATCGAGCACGCCAAGGCCTACGTCAAGGAGCGCAAGGTCTTCGGCCAGCCGGTCGCCGCGTTCCAGAACACGAAGTTCGTCATCGCGGAATGCATCACGGACGTCACCGCGGCGCGGGTGCTCGTGGACCGCTGCCTCGATCTGCTCGACCGCCACGAACTGAGCGTCGCCGATGCCGCCACGGCGAAGCTGTTCGCCACCGAGATGGCGGCGCGCGTGATCGACAAGTGCCTGCAGTTGCACGGCGGGTACGGCTACATCACCGAGTACCCGGTCGCGCGACTGTACGCCGACGCCCGGGTGACCCGGATCTACGGCGGCACCAGCGAGGTGATGAAGACGATCATCGCGAAGGACGCAGGACTGTAGTGGTGGCGACGGCCGACGTCACGCCGATCACCCCGAAGCAGCGCGAGTTCATCGACGTCGCGCGGCGGGAGTTCGTCGACCGCGGGTACGGGGCCGCCTCGATCCGGGCCATCGCGCAGCGGGCCGGGGTGAGCCTGTCGGCGCTGTACTACCACTATCCGAGCAAGCAGGAACTGCTCGCGGCAGCGATGAACAGCGCGCTGGACAGTTTTTTCGCGGTGAGCGCCGAGGAACTCGACCGCGCCGAGCACTCCCCGGCCGGGCGGTTGTGCGCCATCGTCGCGGGCGTGGTCCGGTTCCGAACCACGCACCAGGAGGAGAGCCTGCTGGTGCAGACCGAGGTGCGCAACCTGGAACCGGACAACCTGCGCCCCTACGCGGAACGACGCGACACCACCAACACCGCCCTCGGCGAGGTCATCGCCGAGGGGGTGGCGGCCGGCGCGTTCGCGACCCCCTACCCGGACGATGCGCGACGGTCGATCCTGGCTCTGTGCAACGCCATCGCCTACTGGTATGACCCCGCCGGGTCCGAGACGGTCGCCGAGATCATCGAGCGCTACCAGTACCTTTCGCTGCTCGTCGTCGAACACCGCGGTTCAGAGTGAACGGACACCGAACTCACCAGCACCGCAATTGATCTCGGTGGCGACGGGCTCTGGCGCACGATCGTCGGCTAGCGTCTCGCGCGCATCGCCCACGCGGTGGCCGGCAGGGTCAACGGCCCCTCCGGGAGGCGTCGTGCACACGCGGCCCGCAGCAGCGCCGCGCCCGCGTCATCGAGGCGGGTCACGTACTCGCCGGCGGGACCGACGCCGAGCAGGAAACGCGACCACCACTCGTCGACGTCGTCGAAATGGGCCTCGACGGTGAGGCGGTCCTGCTCGGGTGCGTTCAGCCCCGCCGCGACTGCGAACTCGACGAGGTCGCCGCCGCGCGAGCCGGGCTGTGTGGCCTCGCCCGGCTCGTCGGGGTCCACCTCCGCCACCGCGTCCCAGAACAGTGACAACGCGCCGCTGTCGCCGGCATGGTCCCAAACGCAGGCGGCCACCACACCGCCGGGTCGGGTGCAGCGCGCCATCTGACGCAGTCCCGCCACCGGATCCGGCATGAAGTTGACGACGAGTTGCGCCAGCGCGGCGTCGGCGCTGCCGTCGTCGAACGGCAGTGTTTCGGCGCTGCCGAGGCGTACGTCGGCCTCCGGCACCCGCGCGCGACAGGCGCCGACGAACACTTCGGAGGGATCGATCGCGAGCACGGACGCACCGCGGCGAACGAGTTCGGCGGTCAACGCGCCGGGGCCGCACCCGACGTCGAGCACTTGCGTACCTTCCGTGATCCCTGCGAAGTCGACGAACCGCACCGCCAGGGGTTCGGAATACACGCCCATAAACCGTCCGTACGCGTCCGCGGGGACGTCGAAACTCACGATTCAGAGTAACCCCCGACTGCCGGCTTCGGCATACTCGGCAGTAGAGCCTCGGGAGGCGAGGACAGTGAGTGGAGAAGGAGGGTCATGGAGTCGGAGGTGCAGCACGAGCCGAGCGAGATCACCTATGACGAGAGCTTCTATCCGGCCAGGCCCCGGCCGCTGCGTCCGAGCATTCGGCGAGCCAACCGCCATCTGTGGTCGAGCGAGGGTGACCCGTCGGCCGCGAATCCCGCCTACGTCGACTGGCTGCGCGAGCAGTCCATGCTGCGCGACGCGAAGCTCCTGGCTGAGCAACTCTCCGGCAAGGGCAGCATGTGGCAGAACCCGTACGCCGACCCGGACCCGCGCGCCGCAGTCGACCGCGCCCCCGTCTGGTTCACGGCCTACCCCATCTCGCTGATCACCGCCGCCGGCACCAGCTTCCTGGGCACACTCGGCGCCGAGGAGCTGTGGCAGGCGTTCTCCGACATCGGGATCACCGCGGTGCACACCGGGCCGGTGAAGGTCGCGGGCGGCATCCACGGCTGGCGCACCACCCCGTCCGTCGACGGGCACTTCGACCGCATCGGCATGCAGATCGACGTGGCGTTCGGCACCGAGGACGAGTTCCGCCGGCTGTGCGTGGTCGCGTCGGCCTACGACGGCACCGTGATCGACGACGTCGTGCCCGGCCACACCGGCAAGGGCGCCGACTTCAGGCTCGCGGAGATGGCCGTCGAGGACTACCCCGGCATCTACCACATGGTGGAGATCGAACCGGAGGATTGGCACCTGCTGCCCCGGGTCCCCGCCGGGCAGGACTCGGTGAACATCGACGCCGACACCGAGGCGCAACTCGCCCGCGCCGGCTACATCATCGGCCAACTGCAGCGGGTGATCTTCTACGAGGTCGGCGTGAAGGAGACGAACTGGAGCGTCACCCCGGTGGTCACCGGCGTCGACGGCCGCGACCGGCGCTGGGTGTACCTGCACTACTTCAAGGCGGGCCAGCCGTCGATCAACTGGCTCGACCCGTCGTTCGCCGGGATGCGGCTCGTCATCGGGGACGCCTGCCACTCGCTCGCCGACCTCGGAGCCGGCGCATTACGGTTGGACGCCAACGGGTTTCTGGGCGTGGAGCGACGCAAGGAGGGGCCCGGTTGGTCGGAGGGGCACCCGCTCTCGGAGGCGGCGAACCACATCATCGCGAGCGTGGTGCGCAAGATGGGCGGCTTCACGTTCCAGGAACTCAACCTCGCCATCGACGACATCATGGCGATGGGCGAATCCGGCGCCGACCTGTCCTACGACTTCATCACCCGCCCCGCCTACCACCACGCTCTGGTCACCGGCGACACCGAGTTCCTGCGGCTCACCATGAACCTGGCCCGGGCGCAGGGCGTCGACACCGCGAGCCTGGTGCACGCGATGCAGAACCACGACGAACTCACCTTCGAACTGATTCACTTCGCGTTGCACAAGGACGACGAATTCGATTACGGCGGAACGACGGTCACCGGCGAGGAGCTCGGGAACCGGATCCGCGCCGACCTCACCGACCGAATCACCGGCTCGCGCGCCCCCTACAACCGCACGTTCACCACGAACGGGATCGCCTGCACCACGGCCAGCGTGATCACGGCTGCGCTGGGCATCCGCGACCTCGACCGCATCGACGATCGCGACGTCGAGACGATCACCCGCGTGCACCTGATGCTCGCGATGTACAACGCGCTGCAACCAGGTGTGTTCGCACTCTCGGGCTGGGACCTGCTCGGCATCCTGCCGGTACCGACCGACCGGGTGGAATCGCTGACCCGCGAGGGCGACACGCGCTGGATCAACCGCGGCGCGCACGACCTCATGGGCGTCGACCCCGCCGCCGGCGGTTCCACGGCCGGCATGCCGCGCGGGCGCAGCCTGTACGCGGACCTGCCCACGCAGCTGGCCGACCCGACCTCGTTCGCGCGGCGTCTCTCCCGAATCCTGGAGGTGCGCAAGCGGTTCGGAATTGCGACCGCGCGCCAGGTGGACGTGCCGGCGGTCTCGCACCGCGGGTTGCTCGTGCTGGTGCACGAGTTGGCGCAGGGCCAGATCCAGGCGACGGTGCTGAACTTCGGCGAGGATCCGGTGTCGGCGACCGTGCAGTCGCCGAGCCTGACGCCGGGTGCGACGGTGGTCGACCTGTTCGACGAGGAACGCGTCGCCGTCGTCGACGAACTGTGCAGCTTCCCGATCTCGCTGCCCGCGTTCGGCGGCACGGCGGTGGTGTTGCGGAGCTGACGCGCGGGTGGGATCCGCGAACTGACCCTCGAGCGGATTGGAGCCGGTACGTTTGTTTGGGTCCAGCGCCTGCCGGGCATCACGGGGCTGGCCTTAATGGTCGGGACAAGCGGAAAGGACTGGAAAATGGCGATCGACGACGACGACATCTCCACCTCGGCGCCGGGCGGAGGCGGCGAGGGCACGGCCGACGGCGGTTCGAACCCCGCGGGCCACGACGGCGGCGCCGACGGCACCGCGGGCGAGGGACCGGCCGACGGCGGGTCGAACCCGGAGGGCCACGACGGTGGTGCGGACGGCGCCGCCGGTGAGGGCACGGCGGACGGCGGGTCGAACCCCGACGGTCACGACGGCGGCGCGGACGGCACAGCCTGATCCGTGTTCAACCGCTGCATCCGCGTCGGCGCCGCGGAGTTCGCACAGGAGTACTGGGGGCGGGCACCGTTGTTGAGTCGCGCGGCGGACCTGCCGCGCGACTTCACCGACCTGCTCTCCCCCGTGGCCGTCGACGAACTTCTCGGGCGACGCGGGGTCCGGACACCGTTCGTCCGCCTCGCGCGGGAGGGGACGGTGCTGGAGCGGGACCGGTTCGCGAGGTCGGCGGGGTTCGGCGCCGAGGTCACCGATCAGGTGGACTCGGCGCGGGTTCTCGCCGAGTTCGCGGACGGTGCCACGATCGTGCTGCAGGGACTGCACCGCTTGTGGCCGCCGATCATCGACTTCGTGCGCGGGATGGTCGATGACCTCGGCTACCCGACGCAGACCAACGCCTACATCACCCCGGCGTCCGGGCGTGGGTTCGACCCGCACTACGACGTGCACGACGTGTTCGTCCTGCAGGTCAGCGGCCGCAAACGCTGGCGGGTGCACGAACCCGTCCACACCGATCCGCTGCCGAACCAGCCGTGGACCGAGCACCGCGCCACCGTGAGCGCCCGCGCCGCGCAGGACCCGGTGATCGACACCGTCCTCGCGCCCGGCGATGCGCTGTATCTGCCGCGCGGCTGGGTGCATTCGGCGATCGCGGAGGGCGGTACGGCGATCCATCTCACCGTCGGCGTCGCGCCGTTCACCCGCTACGACATCGTCCACCGGGTGCTGACCTCCCTCGCCTCCACCGCGGAACTGCGCGAGTCGCTCCCCCTGGGTCTCGACCTCACCGACGCCGACGAGGTCGCTGCGCAGGTGCGCAAGACGCTGCCCATGATTCGGGGCGTCCTCGGTGAATCGGAGGTTCTCGCACCGGCCGTAGCGGAGTCGATCGGATCCCGGTTCGCCGAGTTGACCCGGCCGGAAGCCGTGCGGCCGTTGGCCACCGTCGATGCCATCGCGTCGCTGACGCCCGACACCGTGGTGCGGTGGCGCCGCGGGCTGCTCGGGTCTGTGCAGGTTGACGGTGACTCGGTGGAACTGCGCTTACCGGACAAGCACATTCGCTTCCCCGCCGAGTGCGGGCCGGCGTTGGAGGCGATCCGGCAAGGGGGTGCCGTCACCGCCCGGTCGCTCCCGAGTCTCGACGTCGAAGACGGTCTCGTGGTGCTGCGTCGACTGCTGCGCGAGGCGGTCGTCTGCGTCGACGATGTCGGCCCCAACCCCAGAGCATGAACAACTGGGTTTCGTGCAGCGACGCGGCGATCGAGCGCGGTGACCACCTCGAGGGCACCGGATCCCGCGGGCTGCGCTGGCTGGCCGTCGAATTGTCTGGCGCCTGGGGGCATCACGCGTTACTCGACTCCCCCACCACCATCGAACCCACACTCGGACGCGCGATCGTGCGGCGCGCCGAACGCGAGGGCATGCGGATCGTCGCGATCCGCAAACCGGGCCGTCGGCGGGCCGAGAAGCGGTGGCGCTGGGCCGTCGCCGACGCCCGCCCCGGCCAGGAGTCGCTGCGCTGGGGCGAGGTGGACGATCCGCACCACCTGTTGGCGATCCACCTCGACAGGTCCGACGGCGCCGAATCCGACGACCCGCTGATCGCGGTGTGCGCGCACGGCAAGCACGACCGCTGCTGCGCCGTGCGCGGGCGCCGCGCCGCCGCGGCGATCCACGCCGAGTTCCCCGAATGGACCTGGGAGTGTTCACATCTGGGCGGAGACCGGTTCGCGGCGACGATGATCGTGCTGCCGCACGGGCTGTACTACGGGCGCATGGACACCGACGACCCCGGCCGCCCGGTGCGGCTGTTTCGGGAGGGCCGCGTCGAGGTCGCGCGATTTCGCGGGCGCAGCTCGCTGCCGGAGGTGGTGCAGGCGGCACAGCACCACGCGCGCCTGCGGTTCGGCAGCAACGGCATCGACGACCTCGTTCCCCTCGACGTCACCCCCGACGGCGACGAGACCGACGTGGTGCTGGCCGGCCCGCACGGCCCCGTCGTCGTCCGCGTCGCCGAATACCGGTCCGAGCCGATCTTCACCATGTGCCTTGCCCACAACGCCGGGCCGGTGCGGCAGTTCCGTCTCGTCAGCATTTCCGCAGGTCAACACCCGTGAGTGGTTGATGAGTCTATAGACTCGTCAACCACTCACGGGGGTGGTCATGGGCGGGCGGCGCGGAAGGTGTCCGGGGAGGCGGAGGACCAGTCCGTGGTCCAGGTTTCGGGCGGGTCCTCGACCAGGACGCCGGGCAGCAGCCATTCGTAGATTTCGGCGTAAGAGCGCACGACCGTCGGGGAAATCTTCTTGCGGAGCATGTGCGGGTTCAGGTCGGCCGGATCGGTGACGCCCATACTCGCCATCAGCTGCACGGCCTGACGCACGGTGGACTCGTGATACCGGTACGCGCGCATGCTCTTGTCGGCGACGTCGAGGGCGCGGGCGCGTTTGGGGTCCTGGGTGGCGACGCCCACCGGGCAGCGGTTGGTGTGGCAGCGATGCGACTGGATGCAGCCGACGGCCATCATCATCGCGCGGGCGGCATTCGCGTAGTCGGCGCCCTGGATGATCCGTCGCACGATGTCGCTGCCCGTGGCGACCTTGCCGCTCGCGCCGAGACGGATGTGGTGGCGCAGACCGGTCCCGACGAGGGCGTTGTGCACCGTCATCAGCCCGTCGGTCAGTGGCAGGCCGACCCAGTGCTGGTACTCGACCGGGGCCGCGGCGGTGCCGCCCTCCGCGCCGTCGACGACGACGAAATCCGGTGCGGTACCGGCCGCGAGCATCGCCTTGCAGATGGCGAGGACCTCGACGCGGGAGCCGACGCAGAGCTTGATGCCGACGGGTTTGCCGTCGGCGAGGTCGCGCAGGCGGGCGACGAACTCGATCAGCTCGATCGGCGTCCGAAACGCCGAGTGCGCCGAGGGGCTCAGGCATTTCTCGTGCGCGGGGACCTCGCGGTAGCGCGCGATCTCGGCGCTCACCTTCGCGGCCGGCAGCACACCACCCATGCCCGGTTTCGCGCCCTGGCTGAGCTTGATAATGATCGCCTTCACCTGCGGGTGGGCGGCCTGCTCGGCGAACCGTGTCGGGTCGAAACGTCCGTCGTGCGTGCGGGTTCCGAAGTAGCCCGAGCCGATCTCCCAGATCACGTCGGCCCCGTTGTCGAGATGGTACGGGGTCAACCCACCCTCTCCGCTGTCGTGCGCGAACCCACCCATCGCGGCGCCCTTGTTCAGTGCGCGCAGCGCGTTGCCCGACAACGCACCGAAGCTCATCGCCGAGATGTTCAGCAGCGACATCGAATACGGCTGCCGACAGTCGGGCCCGCCGACCAGTACCCGCGGCGGATGCTCTGGTTCCGGTACCGGCGCCGTCGAGTGGACGAGGTACTCGTACCCCACCTGTTCGATGTCGTGCTCGGTGCCGAACGACAACTCCGCGTGTACGCCCTTCGCGCGTTCGTAGATCGTGGATCGGGTGTCGCGGTCGTAGGGCCGGCCGTCGAAGTTGCGCTCGATGAAGTACTGCTGCAGTTCCGGCCGCAGGCTCTCCAGCAGGAACCGCATGTGGCCGAGCACGGGATAGTTGCGCAACACCGAGTGCCTGCGCTGGATCAGGTCGTACGAGCCGAGCACCAGTAGGCCCGCGAGCAGGACCTCGAGGACCAACCAGGCCCACGACCCGATCACCGCCGCGGAGGTGACCACGATCAGGGCGAACGCCGCGAACCCGACGACGAAGAACCTCAGCACCGTTGCTCCTGTCCCGAAACCAACGACCGGGCGGCGTCTTCGATGGTGTTCTCCGACAACAGCACCGCCAGGGCCGCATCGCCGAGCGGCACGAAACAGTCGTCGCTCGCGACCCGGCGCACCCGGCCGGTGAACCCGGCGTCGACGAGGGCGGTCACGACCCCCTCCGACACGCCTCCGCTGCGGCGGGTCTCGTCGACGACGAGCACGCGTCCGGTCGCGTCCGCCGCCGCCACGATGTCCTCGACCGGTAACGGGACCAGCCAGCGCAGGTCGACGACGCGAGTTCCGATCCCGGACGACGCGAGGCGGGCCGCGACGCGCAGGCTCATCGGTACGCCGTTGCCGAACGTCACGATGGTCAGGTCACTGCCTTCGCCGTGCGTGCGGGCCGCGTCGAATGGCACGGCCGCACCGGAATCGGCTGCCAGCCAGGCACCGTCGCCGTCGGTGTAGAGATCGCGGGTGTGGTAGAGCGCGATCGGTTCGACGAACACGCACACCACCCCGCTCGCCCGCGCCGCCGCGGCACAGGTGCGCAGCATCCCCGCGGCATCGTCGGGACGCGACGGGGTGGCGACGACGATGCCGGGGATGTCGCGAAGCGCCGCGATCGCGTCGTCGTTGTGGAAGTGTCCGCCGAATCCCTTCTGATAGCCGTAGCCGGCGATCCGCACCACCATCGGGTTGCGGTAGCGGCGCTGCGAAAAGAACTGCAGGGTAGCGGCTTCGCCGCGGATCTGATCGGCGGCGTTGTGCAGGTAGGCCAGGTACTGGATCTCCGGGATCGGCAGCAACCCCGACACCCCGGCGCCGAGGGCCAACCCGAGAATCGACTGCTCGTCGAGCAGCGTGTCGAATACCCTTGCGGTGCCGAACTTCTTCTGCAAGCCACGGGTCACGCCGTAGACGCCGCCCTTGCGCGCGACGTCCTCGCCGAACAGCAGCGTCTCCGGGTACGCGCCGAGGATGTCGGCCAGGGCTCGGTTCACGGCTTGTGCGACGGTGAGCGGGGTGGCGTCGGGGTCCGGTGCGGGGTCGAAGCGTGCGGTGCGCGCCTGCGCGAGTGTCGCGACGAGCGGCGCCTCCACCGCCGCCGCGCTGTCGAGTTGCGGAAGGTCGGCGACCTGCTCGGCGGTCGCGATGACGTCGGCGTGCACGGCCTCGTACCGGTCGAGGATCTGTCGCGGGGTGCGCAGTCCGGTCTCGATGAGCAGGCGGGCGGTGCCGAGCAGGGGGTCGAGTGCGTAGTCGGCGGTGATGTCCGCGGGGCTGCGGTAGGCGGATTCGAGGTCGGATCCGGCGTGTCCCATCAACCGCACCGCGCGCAGATGTAGAAAGGACGGCCGCCGGTCGGTCCGCACGAACTCGGCGGCCGCGCGGGCGGCGTCGTAGGTCGCGGCGAGGTCGTGCCCGTCGGCAGCGAAGTAGGCGAGCCCGGGTCGGTTCCCATAGCTCGTCGCGATCCAGCCCTGTGGTGTTCTCGTGCTGATGCCGATGCCGTTGTCCTCGCACACGAACAGCAACGGGAGCGGGACACCCTGGTAGGCGGTGTGCACCGCGGTGTTTATCGCGCCGAGGGCGGTCGAGTGGTTCGCGGACGCGTCGCCGAAACTGCACACGGTGATCGCGTCGGCCGGCCACGCCGACGGCACCCGCAACCGGGCGGCGCGTGCCGTCGCGAACGCGACACCCACCGCCCGCGGGAGGTGCGAGGCGATCGTCGAGGTCTGCGGGATGATCGCCAGATCGTGGCGGCCGAAGACCTTGTGTCGGCCGCCGGCGATCGGCTCCGCGGTCGCGGCGACCAGGCCGAGCAGGACGTCGCGGATCGGATCGCTGCCGCCGACCTGCCGGGCCCGGGCGAGGAAGAACCCGCCGGAGCGGTAGTGCAGCAGCGCGGGATCCGTCGGGCGTAGCGCCGCCGCGACCGCGGCGTTGCTCTCGTGACCGGCCGAGCCGATCGTGTAATAGCCCTTGCCGCGGGCGCGCAGCCACCGGGCCGCGAGGTCGAGGTGGCGGCTGGCGAGTTGGTCGTCGAACAGGTCGAGGGCGGCGCGGACGGTCAGGCCGGTGCCGGGCCTTATCGGGTCGTCGGGGCCGGGTGGGGCGATACCGGACGGCGTCGGCAGTGACGACAGCGCAGAGACGGCGGAGCGAAAGTACTCGTCGATCGGCTCGGCCACTCCAGCATCATGCCCCGCCGCCCTCTGCGGGCGAGGCCAGTCGCGTTCGAGTCCGCCGATAGCCAGCGCGCCCGAGCACCCCCGATCTGCGCCCTCGTGCGGGTGGACGACGGCCGAGGAGTGGTGCGAACGGCAATTGCGGAGGATCGTGGGGGTGCCGGTACTCGTCGGGGAGGCAGGGTGCGGTGATTCGTCGGCAGGTCGCACGGGCAACGGGCGCCGTGTTCGCGGCGGCCGTGCTGATGGCCGCGGTTGTGATGTCGGTGGACTGGTCGCCGACGGCGCTGCGTGACCCGGCGCGGATGCTGTTGCTCGGTCCACGCGAGTCGTTCGCGCTCGCGAGCGTCGAAGATCCGCCGGTGTTCAGCGCGGTCGAGCTGGTCCTGTTCTTTCTGGCCGGCACGTCGTTCGTAGCCGCGGGCACGTACCTGTGGAGCACCCGACCTCGCGACCTGGTGGGACCGCTGTTCGTGCTCGCCGGGCTGTTGTGGATCGTGGGGGGAATCCGGCGATCGAGCGATCCGGTCCTGTTCACGCTCGGCGCCGTCGCGACGAACTTCTACCTGCCGGTCCTGATCGCGGTGTTGCTCGGGTTTCCGACGGGACGGCTGCAGAGTCGAGGGGAGCGATGGTGCGTCGTTGCGTGCTGGGCAACGGCGGTGTTCGGTGTCTCAGCCGAGTGGATGTTCTTCGATCCTCGCGCCGCGCCGGCCACCCACCCGTCGACGTCGGTGAATCTACTCCTGGTCCGCCACGATCCGGCCGTCTACGACATCGTCGCGCTCACGGTCGGGGCCGTCACATTCGCCATCGGCATCGTCCTCATCGGCGTCGGCATCCGCCGCTGGAGGTCGGGTACGACCGCGTACCGGGCGGGCTTCGCTCCGGTGCTGTTCAGCGCGACGATCGGCGCGCTGACGGCCTTCTGGTTGCTACTCACGGCGGTGCGATTCCCGGGTTCGCAACACGGCGCGACGCTGAATCTCCGATATGTCCCGATCGTGCTGGTGCCGATCGCGGTCGTGTACGGGGTGGTGCGCTATCGCATGGCTCGGGCGGCAGTAGGCGCGGCCATGGTCGAGATCGGGTCCGCGCCGCTGGGCGCCGGATTCGTCGATGCGCTGCAGCGCGCTCTGCACGATCCCAGCCTCGTGTTGCTGACCTACTCCGCCGATCGGGGCGGCTATGTCGACGATGACGGAAACGAACAAGTGCTGCCGCTCGAACCCGGCCCGCGTGCGGTGTCCATCCTCGAGCGGGACGGGGTTCGGGCCGGCGCACTGGTCTACGACGCGTCGCTGCAGACCGAGCCCGAGCTGCTGGCCGCGGTGCGCAGCGCAACCACGCTCGCGTTGAACCACGAACGTCTCCGACACGAACTGCAGGCGCAGCTCGTCGAGGTCCAGCGATCACGCAAGCGGATCGTCGCGACCGGAGACGCCCAGCGCAGACGGCTCGAGCGAGATCTACACGACGGAGCACAGCAGCGCCTCGTCGCGGCGGCGCTCCTCTTGCGCCGAGCGCAACGCACACCCGACGATCGGACCCACCGTGAACTTCTGTCCGAGGGCGCCGAGGAGTTGGACAGGGCGCTCGACGAGCTGCGCGAACTCGCCCGGGGCGTCTATCCTCCGGTTCTGACCGAGCGTGGACTCGCGGCCGCCCTGACCTGCCTCGCCGAGCGCGCGCCGATGGCGGTCGAGGTCCGCAGCACACTGAGTCGGCGACCGCCGGTGAGTACCGAACTCGCGGCCTACTTCATCGTGGCCGAAGGCATCGCCAACGCTTCCAAGCACTCCGGGGCCGACCTGGTCGAGGTCCGCCTCGACGAGGTCGACCTGAACCTGCGGATCCTGGTCTCCGACGATGGGTGCGGCTCTGCTACGCAGCCCTCGGCCGGCGGGCTCGCCGGGCTGCGTGACCGCGCATCCGCGCTCGGCGGGGAGCTTCTGATCGACAGCCCGCCGGGCCGCGGGACCACACTCGTGGTGACGCTCCCCTTCGTGCCCGAGGACACGTCATGACTCTGCGCGTGGTGCTCGCCGACGATTCGGCGCTGCTGCGAAAAGGGATCGCTCGGCTGCTCGGCGACGAAGGAATCGACGTCGTTGGCGAAGCGGCCGACGCCGCCGCGCTTCTGCAACTCGTCGCCGCATACCGGCCCGATGTGGCCGTCGTCGACATCCGCATGCCGCCCACCCACACCGTGGAGGGGATCGAGGCCGCGATCACCATCCGCACGAAGCACCCCGACACCGCAGTCGTGTTGCTCTCGCAGTACGTGGAGACCGACCACGTGATGAGCTTGCTGGCCGACGGGGCGGCCGGGTTGGGCTACCTGCTCAAGGACCGCGTGACCGACATCGACGAGTTCGTCGCCGCGCTCAGGCGCGTCGCCGCCGGCGGGTCGGCCATCGACCCGAGCCTGGTCGGCCGGATGCTGGCGCGTCGCCACCGCGGCCACGATCGCATCGATGAACTCAGCGACCGCGAACGTCAGGTTCTCGCGCGCATGGCCGAAGGCCGATCCAATCGGGCCATCGGTGCCGCGATGCACCTCGCCGAGCGCACCGTGGAAGCGTATGTGCGGGCGATCTTCGTCAAGCTCGACCTGCGGCCGGAGCCCGACGTCAACCGCCGCGTGCGCGCGGTTCTCGAGCACCTGGAGGCGGTCGGTGGTTGGACACACTCAGGTCGCGGCCGATCGAAAATCGACTGTGTCCACACGCCATCCGTCGGTATGCTTCGCCGCAATTACCCACGCAGTCAGCTGAATTCGGTCCTCAACCGTGCCATCGGCCGACACTACGGTCTGCGTGATCGTCACCGTCCGATGGGTTCGGTCGGGTTCCTCGGGATAGAGGTCCGCCAGCACGTCGACCCGGGCGCTGACCCGGGCCCGCTCCTGGGCCCAGATCTGCCATCGCTGTCCTGCACCGGTCTCGACCAACTGTGGTTGCAGATTCGCCAGCGAATCGCCCAGGTACGGGATGGCTCGGGACGAGGCGTCCCCCGGCGAAGAGTGCGTCGCCGGATCCCAGGTGAACATGGTTTCCAACGCAACGACGATCACGCGCAGTGGGTCATCGCGATCCACCGCAGCGGGCGCCTCACCTCTGCCGGCGCACCCGGCCAGCGACACGACGACGGCAAGGACGATCAGTGCCACGGCGCGCGCGGTTCTGCTGCCGGTCATGTCAGCTCGCTATTCTCTTCGCCAGCGAATCCTGCTCGACGGGATGTACGCCGACGCCCGCGCCCGGCCGCGCCTCGAGGACGTTGCCTTCGCCCACTGAGATCCCGACCCGGCGGGGCTGTGCGTTGTCGTCGAAATCGCTGAAGACCAGGTCGCCACGGACCACCTGGTCAGACGCCACCGCAACACCCATCTGCCATTGCTGCCCAACAGTCGGCGGCAGCACCGGCGCTCCGTCGCCCGCCGGGCCGAATGCGTACGCGGTCAACCCGGGGCCGTCGAAGCTCTCAGGTTGCGTACCCCCTTCTGCGCCCCACTCGTACGGCTTCCCCTGCTGGGCCAGCGCAACGTCGACGACCCGGTTCGACGGCGGCGTGTACGGCTGGGTCTCCGTTGTGTACGTCCCGCCCGAGGGTAGGCCGCCCGCGAACACCCGCGCGCGCCTGTGGATCGTGGCGACGTAGGGCTCGCCGCGAGTCCGTAAACATTCGGCCGAGGTTCGGCCGGTGTCATAGGCCGTCAGAGCCAGATCCACCGGGGAGCACCCCGGACATTCTCTTCTGGCCTCCTCCTGACGTTCGCACATCAGATGCCCTTGGGATATCACGGCATCGGGGATGCTGTGCACATTTTCCACGCCGTCGTTGTCTCCGTCCTTGCCATGTGTGGCCCAGGTGCCGGGCATGAACTGGGCAGGTCCCTGCGCTCCGGCGGGCGAGCGCGCGTCCCGGAAGCCGGACTCCTGTTCAATTTGCGCGGCCAGCAGTGGCGCAGTGATTCCCGGGCATATCGATCCCGCGCGCACCAGCCACGGAACATACTCGGCGGGTACAAGTCCGGGACGCGCGGCGTCACCCGCTCCTGCGCAGTCGGCGATCGCGGAGATCGCGTTGACCACGCTTTGATCGGACGGCTCGGAGCCGCGCAGGACGGGCATCGGGTCGACGGCTCGACCGCCTTGCAGGCGTCCGCCCTCCCAGACTTCGAAATGCAGATGGGCTCCCGACGATTGACCGTCGTTGCCGACGTCGGCGATGTGCTGGCCGGCACGCACAACGTCGCCCTGGCGGACCCGAAGACCGTCGTCGTACATGTGGCCGTACACCGTCGAGACCGTTCCGGTTGAAGTCGACGAGTCGATGACGATCCAGTGCCCGAATCCAGTCGCCGGCCCGGCGGCGACGACCGTGCCGTCGAGCGCCGAATGGACCGGTGCATCGGTCGCTGTGTCGAGATCGACGCCGT
>DATDBL010000310.1:0-22648 GCA_036524855.1 Aldersonia sp.
ATAAACCTCCCGCGGATCACCCCACCGAGCTCCCTCGCCCACCTGTGCACCGACGACGTCACCGACCGCCTCGGCCACGCCCGCGGCAAGGCCTTCCGCGACGTCGTGCGCAACCTCGAGGGCCGCGTCGGGCACCTCCCAGACCTCGTCGCCCGCCCGCGCACGGAGGCCGACGTCGTCGATCTGCTGGACTGGTGCACAACAGAATCCACGGCCGTCGTCCCCTACGGCGGCGGCAGTTCGGTGGTCGGCGGAATCGAGCCACGCTTCGAACCCCCCTGCCTCACCATCGATCTCACAGCGCTCGACCAAGTCCTCGACCTCGACGCAACCAGCCGCGCCGCCCGCATCCAGGCCGGCGCGCTCGGCCCGCGACTCGAAGCGCAGTTACGCCCAAACGATCTGACGTTGCGCCACTTTCCCCAGTCGTTCGCGTTCTCGACACTCGGCGGCTGGCTCGCGACCCGCGCCGGTGGCCACTTCGCGACGCTGTACACGCATATCGACGATCTCACCGAGTCGATGCGCGTCGTCACGCCGACCGGGATCAGCGAGTCGCGGCGGCTACCCGGGTCCGGCGCGGGACCCTCGCCCGATCGCCTGTTTCTCGGCTCCGAGGGCGCCCTCGGCATCATCACCGAGGCGTGGATGCGATTGCAGGACCGGCCCCGCTGGCACGAGACCGCGTCGATCACCTTCGACCGGTTCGATGACGCCGTCGCCGCGACCCGAGAGATCGCGCAATCGGGCCTGTATCCGTCGAACTGCCGCCTGCTCGACCCCGCCGAGGCGTTGATCAACGCCGCGACCCAGACCTCCGGTGGCCTGTTGGTCCTCGCCTTCGAGTCCGCCGACCACGCGGTGACCGCATGGCTCGACCGCGCAACGGAGATCACCCGGGACCACGGCGGCACCGTCACAGGCAGACGAGGCGCCGACGAACGCACCGAAGGCGCCGCCGGGTCCTGGCGCTCGGCGTTCCTGCGCATCCCTACTGGCGCGACGCGCTGGTCCGGCGCAGCGTCGTCGTCGAGACGTTCGAAACCGCCTGCACCTGGGACCGATTCGGCGACTGAGCGGGCGGGCCTGACCGGCCGGGCAGCCCACCGTGGCGGCCCGCTCGTCGACGGTGAAGTCGTCGACGAACCCGCCCGCCACGGCCGCCTGCAGCGGTCGCCGAGGACCCGATGGACCGGCCTGGGGCGGGATGGCGCCCACAAATGACGCCGGAGCAGACCTGGAAATGGAATCGTGGGTACTACCGGTTCGACCTGGCACGGGCTTTGCGGGAGCAGTACGCCACGATGAGCGTTCGCGGAGATGAGGTCGTCGCAGCGGCCCGGATCACCGACGTGATCAGCGTCGGCGTCGTGCCACGTACCGGTCGGGAAGAATTCGCGCTCGTCGGAGAATTGCTTCGACCAGGCGATCGCGACTACGACCGGCTGATGGGAATGGCCATCCCGTGGCACCGGAGCTTTATGTACATCGAAGACGGGACCCAACTGCCCGAGTTCACCTGCCTGTGCGAGTGCGGTGTCGGGGTTCGCGGACCCAACCAATTCGCTTCCGGCACCCGCATCGACCACCAGCCGACCACCGCTCTCACCGCGCACCCCAGCAGCCGTATTCGATCATGACCCAGCGTGCTACTGACATCGAAACGGGAATCCCTACTGACACTCCGGCGGGAATTCTCAGACAGCGGCAAATCGGGTCTGCAGAGTGGCCCGATCCACGATCGTCACGGCAGAGTGCCCTGCAAATCGAGCGTGCCGTGCTCCCCGATCGCTTCGTAATTCTCCGCGAGCCAGGAGCGAGCGGTCCGCCGCCCGGCATCGCGAAGCTGCACGAAGAAATCCCATTCCGCGTGACCTTTCGAAGACCCCTCGTAGTCGTCGAGCACGCCGCTGGCGTCGATCCGGTGCAAGTGGACGTTCTTGTATTCGTCGGGCGAGAGCTTTCCCTCTTCGATCAGCCGCTGGACGAACGCCACGGCCCGCAGTTCGCGCAGGAGAGTGCCGTTGAACGTGATCTCGTTCAGCCGATTGTGGATTTCGCGCATTGTCCTGGGAGTCTGCCGGCGCTCCAGCGGGTTGATCTGCACGAGCACGATGTCGTCGGCCATCGTCTCGTAGAGCGGGAACAGGGCCGGATTGCCCATATAGCCACCGTCCCAATAGGGCACTCCATCGATTTCCACCGCCTGGAAGAGCGTGGGCAGGCAGGCGGAGGCCATGAGGTGATCGGCCGTGAGCTCGTGTGTCTTGAAGATCGCAACCTTGCCGGTCCAGACATTGGTCGCGCTGGTGAAGACCTCGACATCGGTGCAGGCGCGCACCCGCTCGAAATCGATGAGCGCGGCGATCGCGTCCCGCAAAGGATTGATGTTGAGCGGGTTCAGCTCGGAGGGACTGAAGCGTTGGGCGATGACGTCCGTCCGGGCCAGGTCTCTCCAGAAGCCGAGCAGGAGGCCGAGCAGCCCGCGTTGGGCGGGGGAAAGGTACCCGTCGATGCTGACCCGGCGCCAGAAGGTTTCGAGGTGGCTGCGCGCCCCGTCGATTCCGCCGCCGAGCCAGCCCTCGACCATCACGACGGCGTTCATGGCTCCCGCGCTCGCACCGGTGATCGCTTCGACGGCGAGGCGCCCGTCTTCGAGGAGGGCGTCGAGCACGCCCCACGTGAAAGCGCCGTGGGCTCCGCCGCCTTGCAGGGCGAGCGACACGCTCTTTCGGGCACGCGGCCCGGCGAGGCCGCGGATCTCGCCCGGATCATGTCGAGCGTGGCCCGTCATCGCGCCGTCCCGGTGGAAGTTCCGCTGATGAACCATGCCCTGGTCACTGAGGCTCCTGAAGATCGGGAAACGGGAACTTGGCTGGCGTTGACGTGTTCGGCCCCCACTCGCTCAGGCGGCCGGTTGATGTCCTTCTGTCGAGGTGCTTTGACGACGGGCGCCGTCCATCCGGTTAGACCCGCATTTGATGTCGAGCACCAAACGCTACCGTACGTCGTTGCGGCGCAAACTGTCCATGGCGACGATCACGTCCCGGGCGGGCGTGGTCGGCCTTCGAGATATCAGCCTCGATCCACCGAAAACCGCAGGTGAAGGGCTCTAGAGCCAAGGTCAAACAATCGGTGCCGGGGAGGCGAGAGTGTCCCAGGGAGGTCGGCTCGACAGGACACAGGCGACCTTGTGGTCGCGTTTCGAGAGCGTCGAAGCCGCGGTCGACGAGCACCAGCATCTCGTCGGTCAGCAACGGCAAGCGGGCGGCACACTTGGTCTTTCTCGCCGGCTCGGTCGGCCCGGTACACCGCGCGCAGCAGGGCGCGGGTGCCTGTTTCGACCAGGGTCATCAGCTCGATCGCGGGGTAGCCGGTGCCCCTGAGCGCGCCGCGCGTCTTGCCCAGCCAGGACCGGCTGCGCGCGCCGTGCGGGCACCTTGATCCGAGGTGCAGCCGTTTAAAGCCACCGTCCGGTATCGGCCGAACCGCACCCCGCGCCCGACGGTTGCAGCGCCTTGCCCGACACCGACGGCCCGCCATCGAGGCCGGTGACAAGCTTGGCCCACACCTTCGGATACCCGACCGGGGAAAAGGCCCAGCGCCAGAACGAAATAGACACCCACCCGCGACGGCAGCCACCGCAACCGCCGCTCCTCGTGCGGGTCTGCTCCAGCACCGCTTCGACAAGTTCGGCCGGCACCTGCCGGGTCAACTCACCCAGGTGACCCGGCGCGAACACACCCGCCGCCACGGTGACCGCCCGCACCGCCGACCGGATCGAGATCGCGACCGTCGTCGGCAGTCATGTTCGTAGCGATACCGTCGGCGCCTACTCGAACGGGTTGCGGGTGCGCCCGATCAGGTCGGCAACCGAGTCGATCACCACCGTCGGTCGGTAGGGGAACAGCTCCACCGACTCGGGGGTGGAGATGCCGGTGAGCACGAGCACGGTGCGCATGCCGGCCTCGAGCCCGGAGATGACGTCGGTGTCCATCCGGTCGCCGATCATCAGGGCGTGTGCGGAATGCGCGCCGAGCGCCCGCAGCGCCGAGCGCATCATCAGCGGGTTCGGCTTGCCGATGTAGTAAGGCTCGCGTCCGGTGGCCCGGGTGATCAGCGCGGCCACCGCGCCCGTCGCGGGCAGCGAGCCTTCCCGCGACGGCCCGGTGGCGTCGGGGTTCGTCGCGATGAACCGTGCGCCCCGCTCGACCAGCCGGATCGCGGTGGTGATCGCCTCGAACGAATACGTCCGGGTCTCCCCGAGCACCACGTAGTCCGGGTTGCTGTCGGTCAACACGTAGCCGATGTCGTGCAGGGCCGTGGTCAGACCGGATTCACCTACGACGTAAGCGGTTCCAGCGGGCCGCTGGTTGTTCAGGAACGTCGCAGTCGCCAGCGCCGAGGTCCAGATCGCGTCCTCCGGGATGTCGAGGCCGGATTGGCTCAGCCGGGCCTGCAGGTCACGCGGGGTGCGGATCGAATTGTTCGTGAGAACCATGAAACGGATGTCGTTGGCCTGCAACTCGGCGAGAAACCGGTCTGCGCCCGGCACGAGCCGATCCTCATGCACCAACACGCCGTCCATGTCCGTGAGATAGGCGAGGCTGGTGGTTTGGTCGGCGGTCACGGCTTCGAGTATGCGCTTCAGCAACATCGGATAGTGCAGATCGCGTTGACTCACCCGAAGGTCCACGTAGATCGGTTCATTGCCCCATGCGGGAAGGTCCGGTTGGGCGGCGTGTCTGCTGATGGGGGGTCGGAGTGCCGGGGTTCGCGGGACGGTGAAGACCGAGGTTCTCGACACGGTGTGTGCGGTGACGGGTTTCGACCGGGACTACGCCCGCCGGGCGTTGAAGCGGGCGAAGCGGCCCCCGTGTCGTGCGTGCGCGGGCACCGCGGGCCGCGAGTACGACGCGAGGGTTGTTGCCGCGCTTGAGAAGTGCTGGGTCGTCGACTTTGACCTCTGGGGGGCAGAGGCATACCTCAAGCTGGTGAAACCCGAAGTGGCTGAGTCGGGATTCTTGCCGACATCAGCAGGCAGCCGGTCACACAGATCAGTTCGTCGACCGCCGCGGCACAACGGATCTGGGGCCGACCCCGCAGCTGGTCGCAACCTCGGACGGCTCGCCCAACTCGCCGCCGTCGGCCCGCCGTGCTGGTGGTGCTGTTGTTGGGCTGCACCTTCAACCTTGTCGGGTGCGCACCTACCGCAGGCGAACCTCGAAGGCGCGAACCATGTCCGCGCAGACCTTGCTCACGCGGATCTGACCGCCACGGACCTCAGCGCAGCGAGCCTCGTCGGCACCACGCCGACAAGAGCCAACACGAGCGACGCGAACCTTTAAGGTGCGAACCTCGCGATGGCGACCTGTTCGGTGCTGCCCTCTCACGCGTCAACCTCTTCGGAGCGACACCGACGGCGGCCGAACTCACCCGGTGCCACGCTCGTCGAAGCGACTCTCACGCCGCCAACCCCACCGAGGGAGCTGGGCTCTCCGGAGCGATCTCAGCACCGCGGCACTGCCGACACCAGGTGCGGCCCTGACCGGCCGCGGTGAGGCGGCGCGCGATCGTGGGGGCGAGCAACACCTCGACGAACTCGACGAAGCTGCCGAACTCGTCACCAGGGGATTCTGTTTCGTTGTCGTCGTCGGAGGCCCGTGCAGGGAACTGGGTGTCGCTCACCATGGTAGTGAACGTGTGTCGGCGGCGGGTGCGGGGGTCGGGGTCGAGTCCGTGGTCGAACCAGCGGTCGGGGACCGGGGTGACCGGCAGCGGCGGCACGTGTTGATGCCGGGCGGGCGCTGCACCGGTACATCGGGCCGTGTTCGGCGTCCATCACGACCCGCAGATGAGCGTCGAGGTGGTGGACCCACCAGCCGCTCATGGCGGTGGCGCCGTCGACGAGAGCGGGACAAACCGGGGAGGCTACGCCGCAATCGGTGCGCGGGATCCGGTACTCGGGTGAAGTCGGGGTACCAGCGGTGGAAGTCGCTGGCGAGTTGGTCGTTGAGGACGCGGGTGCGGACCTAGAGTAACAGGTGGGCGCCCCGCGGCGTCGAGCGCATCTGCTGCTTTTGACCATGCGTTTGCTGATGACCTGGTTGACCGCGGACTCGACGAACGCCGTCGAGATAGCCTCGCCGGCGCGGTGGCGTTCCCCGTAGTTGGGGATACGGTCGGCAATGGCGCGCAGGTAGCTGTCGAACCCGCGTACGGCCTTGGTGAGCTTGGCGTGCTCGACACTCAGGTCTTCGCCGTCGAGGTCCATAGCGAGGTCGTCGATCGTCTGCAATGAGCGGAATGTTGCCGTGCCACAGAAACCACTTCAACCGTTGCAGCGCCGCAGCGACGTCGACGGACATTTCGGGTGGCGAGCGGAGCGCCTTGGCCAGCTGGGTCATCACGGTGATGCGCATCGTGATGTGGAACCAGTCCAGCAGGTGCTCTGCCTGCGGATTGAGGTAGCGGGGTAGCTCGCGGATGTCCTCGCCGCCGTCGGTGAGGAAGGTGACCTGCTGGTTGGCCTGCATGCCAGTGGCCTTCAGGACTTCGAACCATCCGCGAGGTCTGCGGCACCGGCATCCTCACACGTTCGGCGGCGGTCTGCGTGACGTCCCCGTCGAAGACCTCGCCGCCACCGTGATCCGCGCGGTCGTGGACCGGTCGCAGGTCGATCCGGAGCGCATCGACGACGTCGTGTTCGCACAGTCCTACGCGAACTCCGAGGTACCGTGCGTCGGCCGGTGGGCGGCGCTGCACGCCGGACTGCCGATCGGTGTGCCGGGGATGCAACTCGACCGCCGCTGCGGTGGAGGCTGCAGGCGCTGGTGACCGCGGCGATGATGGTGCAGACCGGCGCCGCCGACGCCGTGCTGGCCGGCTCGCCACCATATGCATCGGCGGCGGCCAGGGCCTCGCCGCCGTCGTCGAAACGGCGTAGGCAGCGCCCGACCCGTGAGTGGTTGACGAGTCTGTGTCGATTTCCCGTCGCTACGCTCGCCCCGGCGGACTCAGATACCACTCACGGGTCGGGCGGTAGGGTCGCAGCCGTGGACGCCGCGACAATCGTGGGACTGCTCGCCGAACCGGATCGACGGCGGGTGTTCGCCGCGCTCGTGCTCGGAGCCCGGACCCCACAGGACGTGGCGGCGATCGCCCGACTCGACGCCCGCACCGCCGGCCGGGCGCTGCAGAAACTGCAGTCCGCCGGGCTCGTCGACGCCACCCTGCAGGTACGCGGCGAACTCATCAAACTCGCCGCCGTGACTGCCGCCCCGACCCCGATACGACCGAGGTCGTCGACCGCTTCGTGCGCGGCGATCGCCTGCTCTCGCTGCCCGCGCAGGAGGCGAAGCGGCGACTCGTGCTCGACCGCGTCGCGCAGAGTTTCGAGCCGGGCCGGCGCTACCCCGAACGCGACGTCGACGCCGTGCTGGCGACATGGACCACCGGCGCCGACGTGGACCGAGTCACGCTGCGCCGGTTTCTCGTCGACGACGGCTTCCTCGCGCGCGGCGGCGGGGAGTATTGGCGTGCCGGCGGACGGGTCGACCTGTGATCAGCCGCGGAGCACCGGGTGTCGGCTGTAGGAAACCGGCACGGTCGTGATCGGCGGGTCGGGTTCGACGTCGGATCGGCGGCGCGCGAGCGCGCGAACATAGCCGAGGTAGCGGCCCGCGTCGGCGGTGATCGTGTCGATCTCGACGGAATTGTCGGGTGCGACGGCCCGCTGCCAGTCCCGCCACAGTTGCCACCCGTCGGGCATCGTGTCGGCGAGCACCACGTCGACGAGACTCGGCCGCTCCCAGTGCCGCCGCCACCACTCCGCGGTGTGCAGACACGCCATGCTCGGCTCCCACCACGCAGTCAAATGCGCGGGAACGGGGCGGGGAACCTCGTCGACGAGACCTGCGCCCGCGATGCCGATCTGACCACCGGGCTTGACGAACCGGGCGAGGTAGTTGAGGTACAGGTCGTCGGTGCCGTAGTACGGGAACGAGTCGATGCTGACGATCGCGTCGAAGAAGTCTGCCGCGAACGGCAGCGACCGCGCATCCGCATGGATCGGCACGACGGCGTCCTCCACCCCGGCGTCGCGCACCCGTTGCAGGCGTTCGTCGGCCGGAAACCACAGGTCGGTGGCCCACACCTGCACGCCGAATTCGTTGTGCAGGAACACCGACGACGCACCACGACCGCAGCCGAGGTCGAGGATCCGCATCCCCGCGCGCAGGTCCATCGCCGACGTCAACCACTCCGCGAGCCAGAGCGAATTGGCCCCGCCGCTCACGCTCGAGCGGATCCAGTCCGGGTGATAGTGCGACGCCCGCGGAAACCGCGTCGAGATCAACAGGTCGTTCATCGAGTATTCATCTTCCTCTCGGTCGGCACAGGGTACGTTCGGCGGTCGTCACCAACCGCTCGATCGCCTCGTCGACGGTGAGACCGCGACCGGTCAACAACAGGTCGAGGCTCTCGAAGCTGGTCAGGATCCACAGCATATCGGTGGCCCAATCGGTCGAGACGTCGTCGCGCAGCACGGCGGCCTCGGCGAGGCGACTCGCCAGGTGCGCCACCCCTGCGCGACGGTCCGCCTCCATCGAGCGGACCGCCTCGCCGGCCGACGCGGGATCGATCCGGTCCATCGCATGCAGCACCCGGTAGATCTCGAGATCGTTCGCCTTCATCCGACTCGCCGCCGCGATTGCGCCGCGCAGGTGCTCGCGCGGACCGGCCGCGTCGACCGCGGCGGTCAGGTCGCGCAGGCCGGTCCGCTCCCACAGGTCCATCACGAACGCATCGAAAAGCCCCGACCGCGAGCCGAAGTCGACGTAGATCGTCGATCGCGAGACTCCCGCTAGGCGGGCGACCTTGTCCAGGCTCGGTGGCTCCGTCGGCGCCTCGCGCAGACGTTGCCGGACGGCATCGAGGATGCGCCGGCGCGTCTGCTCCGCGGCTTCGGCGCGCACCACCTGCCGGTACTCACGCTTGCTCACCTGACCATCCTGACATATTTCGGTTGACATATCGTCCGATTAAAATGACACTAGTTCACGAGACATTCTGTACTACGAAAGTGAGTTCGTGATGGATCTCGCAGCAACCGTCACCGCCATCGTGTTGGCGGTCGGTGTGACAGGCTCCGCCGCCGCCACACTCGCGCGACACCCTAAGCTGGTGACCGTGGTGACCGGCGTCGGCTTCCGCGCTCAACGGATGTGGCTGTTGGGTGTGCTCAAACTCGCCGCCGGCGTCGGACTGCTGCTCGGCCTCGTCTATCGGCCGATCGGTGTGGCCGCGGCACTCGGGCTGATCGCCTACTTCTGCGGCGCGGTGTGGTTCCACGTGCGCGCGCGCAACTACGACCTCGCCCCGCCGGGGATGTACCTCGCCCTGTCCGCGGCGACCGCGGCGTTGTTGGTGGCGACGGCGTCGTGACGCTCGATCCGACCCGCGAGGAGCTGCGGCCGGACTGCACCGCGTGTTTCGCCCTGTGCTGCACCGCCTTCGGCTTCGTGCGGTCCGCGGATTTCGCGATCGACAAGCCGGCCGGGATTCCCTGTGGTCATCTCGCGCCGGACCACTCGTGCACCATCCACGCACACCTGCGTGGGCGAGGCTTCCGCGGATGCCTGAGCTTCGACTGTTTCGGTGCGGGGCAAGCGGTGTCGCAACGCCTGTTCGCGGGCCGGAGTTGGCGCGACCACCCGCAGGCCAGCCGCGACATGTTCGCGTCGTTCGCGGTGATGCGGCATGCGCACGAAATGCTCTGGTATCTGCGCGAAGCGGCCGCCCGCAGTTACGAACCGGATAGCGCGGCCACGGCGCGACACCTGACCACGACCCTACTCACCCTGACCCGTGGCACCGTCGCCGACCTGCTCGGCGCAGACCTCGAGCCGGTACACGCCGCCGTCAGGGCCCTGCTCGCCCAGGTCAGCGCCGAGGTGCGCGCCGCCCACGGCGCCGCGGACGTCCCCCGCGACCCGCGCCTGGCACCGGCGGCCGACCTCGCCGGCCGCGACCTGCGCCGATCGGAGCTGCGCGGCGCGGACCTGCGTGGCGCGAGTCTCATCGCGGCGAACCTGCGCGGCTGCGACCTCACCGCCGCCGACCTGCTCGGCGCCGATCTCCGCGCCGCCGACCTGTCCGGCGCGGACACCACCGACGCCCTGATCTGACCCAGGCGCAGGTGAACTCCGCCGAAGGGTCCGAAGACACCCGCCTCCCGGCAGGTGTCTCACTCCCCCCGCACTGGTAGCCGACCCCGCCGTCGCCACGCCCCGGGCGACTCGCCGACGGAGCGCTTGAAGGCGCGGCTGAAGGCCGCCTCCGACTCGTACCCCACTGCGGCCGAGACCCTTTCGATCGTCGCGTTGCCGTCCTTCAGCATCCGGGCCGCGAGTTGCAGGCGCCAGCGCGCGAGGTACTGCATCGGCGGCAGACCGACATAGCTTGTGAACCGCTCCGTGAACGACGACCGCGACATGCCGATCTCACGCGCGAGCCGCTCCAGCGACCATCCGTCGGCCGGGCGCTCGTGCATTAGTCTCAGTGCGGCACCGACCTGGGGATCGCGCAGCCCGGCCACCCACCCCCGCGCGTCGTCGGGCAGCCCGGCGATGTGGGTGCGCAGGGCTTCGACGAACATCAGTTCCGCAAGCTTGGCGAGCATCGCCTCGCGCCCGGCGTCGACCGTCGTGCTCGCCTCCACGGCGGCGTCGAGCAGGCTGCGCATCCACTCCCAACTCCGGCGCGAGATCCGTTCCCGCACCAGCGGCGGCAGGGAGGACAGCAGCGGGTTGAACGGTCGCGCGTCGCAGGCGAGATACCCGCACACGTATCGGCAGGGTTCGTCGCGGGCGCCCTCGTTGACGGAGATGGTGAGCGGTCGCAACTCGTTCACGGCCCGGTAGTAGGCCTGCCAGTCCGGCTCGGCGCGCATGCCCGGCGAGGAGAGCATCAAGTTGGCGTCCCCGCCCGGGTAGATCACCATCTGCCCGGCCCGCAGTTCCTGCGCGGGCCCGGCGCTGTCCAGCGACTCGGCCCAGCAGGCGCCCGACGTCACGACGTGGAATCCGATGACGTGCCCGACGTCGCTAAGCAGTCGGCGCCGGATCAGGTCGCTGCTCGGGCTGGCGGTGACGAACGGCGGCCAGGCGCGCACGTCGAAGAAGACCGCGCCGCTGAGCCGCACGGCCATCAACACGTCCGAGAGCACGTCCATCGAGCACCTCCGGACGATCGGGCAGAAGAATCGGCCGCTCGGCGATTCTGCCGACCCCGCTCCGTGACCTACCGTCGAGGGACATCCTCCCACCGATCGACACCCGACGGTGGAGGCGACGAGAGGAGACCACGATGGCTGACCCGATCGACGAACTCGGTCGCCGGCTGCGCGGGCGGCTGGTGCGACGCGGCGATCCGGCCTACGACGACGCCCGACGCGTCTACAACGGAAGCATCGACAAGCGCCCGCTCGCGCTCGCGTACTGCTGCGACACCGAGGACGTGGTGTCGTCGATCCGCTGGGCACGCGAGCACGACGTGGTGATCGCCGTGCGCGGCGGCGGGCACAACGGCCCGGGACTCGGCTGCGTGGACGACGGCGTGGTCGTCGACCTGTCCGAGATCCGAAACGTCACGGTCGATCCCGAGACCCGCACGGTGCGCGTCGGCGGCGGGTGCGTGTCCCGCGACGTCGACGAGGCGACCCACCCGCACGGGCTGGCGGTGCCGTTCGGCATCCTCTCCTCCACCGGCGTGGGCGGACTCACGCTCGGTGGCGGCACCGGCTACCTCACCCGCGCGTACGGCCTGACCGTCGACAACCTGCTCGGGGCCGAGGTGGTCCTGGCCGACGGTCGGGTGGTCACCGCGGACCCGATGAACCACCGGGACCTGTTCTGGGCGTTGCGCGGTGGTGGCGGCAACTTCGGCGTTGTGGTCAGTTTCGTGTTCCGTGCGCATCCGGTCGCGCAGATATACGGCGGGCCCGTGTTCTACGACCTCGCCGACGCCCGCGCGCTCATAGCGGCCTACCGCGACTTCCTGCCGACCGCACCCGAGAAGCTGGGAATCTTCTTCGGCTTCAAAACCGTTCCCGCGGTCGACCCGTTCCCGCGCGAGCACTGGAGCAAACCGGTGTGCGCGTTCATCACCTGCTACACGGGGCCCGAGGCGGAGGGGATCGCGACGATGGCACCGCTGCTCGACGCCGTGCCGGCGCCCCTGTTCGACTGGCGCACGACCATGCCGTTCCCCAACCTGCAGGCCATGTTCGATCCGCTACTCCCGCCGGGTCTGCACTGGTACTGGAAGGGTGATTTCGTCCGGTCACTACCCGACGCCGCGATCGACGTCCACCTCGAGCACGCCGCGCGCCTCGCGCCCGGCACCAAGTCGATGATGCACCTGTATCCGATCGACGGCGCCGTGCACCGTGTCGGGCCGAGCGACACCGCGTGGCGGACCCGCAACGCCGCCTGGTCGATGGTGATCGTCGGGGTGGAGGAGGACCCGGCGGACGCGGGCCGGTCCAGCCAGTGGGCACGCGACTATTGGGCTGCGGTGCACCCGTTCTCGGCCGACGGCGGCTACGTCAACTTCTGGATGGACGACACCCCGATCGAGCGCCTGCGTGCGACCTACGGCGACAACTACGACCGACTCGCGCGGATCAAGGCGATCTACGACCCGGACAACGTCTTCCACATCAACCAGAACATCGCACCGGCGACCAGCGCGGTGGCTCCGACTGCGTAGTGCAGTACTACGAGGTCGGCGTGGCCGGTGCCGTCGTAGACACCCTGGCCGGATCACCCCCCGGCACTGCACCGGCACCATAGAAGGTCGGCAGGATCGCACGCAGCAGCACCAACGCCGACCCCTCCCCCGTCGGCACCGTCGCCAGATTGGTGCCGATCACGATGACCAGGCCGGTCTTCGGGTCCTGGCCCATGAAGGTGGAGTATCCGGGGATCTGCCCGTCGTGTCCGAGCATGTCCGGGCCGAAGCGGGCGATGCCGAGGCCGTACCCGGCGTTGGCGGGGTTGGCCGGGTCGGTCGGCTGGATACTGTCGATGCGGGTCTGCTGCATCTGCGGATCGAGCATGCCGCCGCTGACGAGTTCCTTGACGTACGTCGCCATGTCGCCGACGTTGGAGATCCCGGCGCCAGCGGTGAACGTCCACGACGGGTTGGCGTTCGTCTCGTCGTTGGGCAGCAGATCGCCGTCGAGTGCGGCCTGCTGTTCGTCCTGCGGCAGCGCGTAGGTCTCGATCGTGGAGACGTTGCTGCCGAACGAGTATCCGTTCGGGTGCGGGTCGGGGATCGACGAGTCCGTGTTCGCGGGGAAGGACGTCTGGGCGAGACCGACCGGGTCGAAGATGCGCTCCTGGAAGGCCTCCGCCACCGACATTCCGGTCAGCTGTTCGATGATGACGCCGAGCAGGACGGTGTTGGTGTTGCTGTACTCGAACTGCTCCCCCGGCGCGAAGTCGACCGGATGGGAGAACGCGATGTCGAGCAACTCCTGCGGCGTCCACGCCTTCTGCGGGTCGTTGTCGAGCGTCGCGTCGAAGCCCGGATCGAACGTGTAACTGTAGAGGCCGCTGCGCATCTCGGCCAACTGTGCGATCGTGATCTGGTCCCCGTTGGGCACGCCGTCGACGTACTTGGACACCGGATCGTCAAGCGAGAGCTTGCCCTCCTGCGCGAGTTGCAGGATCACCGTCACCGTCATCGTCTTGGTGTTGCTGCCGATCCGGAAGTGGTCGTCCACGGACACCGGGGCGTCCTCGCCGATGGTTCCGGTGCCGAACGCCTGCGTCCACGTGCCCTGGTCCGGCGACTCGATATGCACCACCGCACCCGGGATGACGTTGTCCTTCATCGTCTGCTCGATGAGGGACTGCAGGCTCGACGCGTAGGCCGGTGTGGTCGTGGCGGCCGCGGAAGTGGTCGAGGACGTCGTCGACGACGACGTGTCGCTGGACTCACCGCATGCGGTGAGAACCAGCGCGCACACGGCGACGGTACACAGGATCGACTTCAGGCGCATGCGGGACTCCCGGGGAAGGCGGGTACCCCGAATCGGCACCCGACGGCGGTGACGGCCTCGAGCCGCTGGACGGGTTCACGAACCTCGAGTGCGGGCAGCAGTCCGTCGTCGAGCACTGCGCTCTTGGCCGTGGGTGCGGTGGCACCGGGGCCGAGTGTGCCACGCGCCCTGGCGAACTCGACGAGTTCGTCGCACACCATCGACAACGCCGCCTCCGTGGTTCGGTCTTCGGGGTCGAGGGCGTCGAAGTCGACGCCGGTCTCGTACTCGTGGCGGACCGCGTGCGTTCCCTGATCGCAGGTGGGCTTGCTCAGGTCGATCCGGAACTCGGGCCGATCCGGCAGCGGTGCCACGACCGTCCCTGCGTCGGTGCAAACGTGATGCGAGATCCGGTCTCCGAGCGCGTGAATGTAGATGCCGGTCCGCGCGTTCCTGGACTCGGCGCTGACCCACGAGTCGAACTGCGATGACCGTAGTTCACCCGAGATGACCTGCTGGCCGGTGACATTCGTGAACGGGTAGGCCAGGGCGTGATCACGCTGTAGTCGCCGTTGATCTGCGCAGGTTGTTCCCCCCGCCGTAGCAGGCCGCGCCGGTGGCGTAGTCGCCGTCGTCCGAACGCGTGGTGAACCCGCCCGTACACAGCGGCGAGGCGCTGCCCGGCCCTGCCATAGCCCAGCGCCGCAGGTGCGTGAGCATGACCTCGCTGTGCGGCGTGTTCGGGTCGGGGTGCGGGCAGTCGACGGGAATCGGCGCGCAACTGTGCGGCAGGTATCCGGCCTGCGTGTAGCAGATGTCCTCGGCGAACGCGTGCGCCCGCGGCGGGCGGCGACGAACGCCGCAGCGATGAGGGTGAGCGCAAGCGTCACCAACCGCAGCGCGAATCCGTTCACGAACGTGCCTTCCCCTCATCGAATCGGCTCACGCTAGCACCGGCCTGGGTGGTTTCGCCGTGGATTGTCGCAGGTCGAGGACGGTGGCCGGCCGCAGCGCCTCTCCGCTCCAAATGCGAATCCCCGAATTGTGTCGGATGCACGACCTATTGTGAAGTCGGCACTGAGTGGGAGGCAGTACACCATGGCATCGACAGCGGTCACCTTCAAACCGGTCGGGCACGACGGAATGACGTGTGAAGTTCGCGCACCGTCGGGTCGAGCGCTGCGCCTGAGCGGGATACGAACGACCGTCGAACCCGAGGTCGACGGAGACGACGCCATGCTCCGCAATCCGGCTCTCGTGCACAACGCGTGGGCCTACGCGAAGCACGAGAAGGAGTCGCGAGTACTCAAGGATCCCGAGAAGAAGGCGAGTCACCACAAGCAGGCCAAGGCGCACGCCGAGACGGCGGAGAAGATCGCCGAGTTGGTCGACGAGTTGGGGCACTCGACGCGATCGGGTTGGTGCTCGTCGTGCTTCACCCTCAGCGAGCACCAAAAGGTGAAGAAGGGGCGCACCAGCGTGCCCGTGTACCTCTGTGTCACGTGCGGATCGCCAACCCTCAAATGCGCGGCGCCGCGGTGCGAGAACATGGCGACACGCGGTTTCGGTTCGCTACGCGTTCCACGATTCTGCGCCGAACACCGCCACGAGATTCCGAGTTTCGAGCGAGCCGCGGACAAGGTCGAATCACTCGAGGACTAGAAACAGTTGCACGTGTTCGACAAGCGGAACCTCACGCTGGGATCTCGACTCGCCGTCGCAGGCGTGCTGGCCGCCGGGATTGTCGGCACCGCCGGGTTGATGGCGGCACCGGCGGTCGGCGGTGCCGTCGGAACGCTTGTCGGCGGCTACACCGGTGCCGCCGGGACGAGTTACGGGCTGGCTTTGCTGGGCGGCGGGTCCGTCGCCGCAGGCGGTTTCGGCATGGTCGGGGGCACCTACGTCGTCGTGGCCGCCGGCGCCGCGCTCGGATCGGCTCTGGGCGCCAGCGTGACTCACGCCTACGTCAGCGAGGACAAGTCGTTTCGGATCGAGAAGTTCCAGGACGGCACGGGCACTCCGGTCATCGTCGCCCGTGGGTTCACCACGGAATCCGACAAGGACTGGCGCGCGGCGATGGCGGCGGCCGAACGACGGTACCCCGATTCGCCGATCTACAAGCTTCACTGGGGCAGCAAGGAACTCAAATCGCTCGGAGCCATGGCAGTCAAGAACGTCGGTGCGAAGCAGGCGATGGGCGCGTTCGCCGGTGCCGCCGCCCGGGGAGGCAAGGCCGCCGCAAAGAAGCTCGGCCCGGCCGCGCCCGCGTTCATCGCCGCCGACCTCGCGAAGAACCCCTGGCACACCGCGAAGAACCGCGCCGACAAGACCGGCGTCGCACTGGCCGGCATCCTGGCCCGAACAGAGTGCGACGGCTACATCCTGATCGGCCACAGCCTCGGCGCGCGCGCAATGATGACCGCCGCCGAGACGCTCGCGCTCAGCAAGGGCACGCCCCGCATCGAGACGCTCCACCTGCTCGGAGCGGCAGCGGGACGCAAGGGTGACTGGCGCGCGCTGAGCGAGGCCGTCTCCGGCAATGTCTACAACTACTTCTCGACCAACGATGGGATCCTGAAGTACCTGTACGCGGCCGCGCAGGCGGGCAGCGTCGCCCTCGGCCTGCGCGGATTCGGCACGAAGTTCCCGAACATCAAGGATCGCGACGTCTCGGACATCGTCGAGGGCCACTCCGAGTACTTCCAGAAGGTGCGATTGGCCTGATCCTCGTCTCGACTACCCAACCACGGATGCCGACACGATCTCCTGCTCTATCGTCGTCTGGGTGCCCGACGACACCTGGGCCAACCTGGCCGACCACTTCGCCGACGAGGCCTACGCCTCGGTGAAGGGCCTCGTGCGCACGTACGTGATGCACCGGCAACTACTCGAACATCTGCCCAAACCCCCTGCGGCAGTGTTGAACGTCGGCGGCGGCGCGGGCCACCCGTCGTTCCCGTTGGCTCAGGCCGGCTATGAGGTGACGCTGCTCGACCCGTCGGCGGCGATGTTGGACAAGGCGCGGCGGCGGCTCCCCAAGGACGCCCGGGACCGGGTCATGTTCCTGCAGTCCGACGGCGAGCACGCCGACAGGCCGTGCACGGTCGACGTTTCGACGCAGCCCTGTGCCACGGCGTGCTCGGCTACTCCGAACAGCCGGATCCGATCATCGAGCAACTTTGCCGATGCACCACCGAGGTTGGATCCACCGATGCACAACAGGTTGCCGACACGGCAGCCGTCGAACTCGAGGCCTCACGCCGCGACCCATCCGCCAACTCAGCCGCGTTTTCCACCTCGTGGCACGCAAGGGATCACGCTGATCGACCGGGCCACGCACGCTCGCGAAGGATCCCGATCGCGCGTGTCAGATCCTTGTCGTGCTCACCGATGTCACAGATCAGCCCCACTCGAACCGCGGGCGAAAGAACTCGTTGAACCCGTCGATCTCCCGCGGCGACCGCCCCGACGTCAGCACCGTCTGCCGGTGCCGCCGGTCCCGCTCGAGCAGGAGCACATTCAGGCCGTCGAGGCTCGCCCCGACCAGGTGCAGGTCGTCGAGCAGCACGTCGGGCTCGACGAGTCCCGCGAAGTCCTCGGGATCGAGGTCGCCGGCCGCCACGTACCGTTGCGACAGGTCGGGGTGCAACCGGCGCGTGTAGTCCCCGGTGGCGTGCAGGAGGTGCCCCTTGTCGACACCCGACGGCCCCCAGATGACCAGCGGGTCGTACGCCCGTGCGGACGCCTCGGCGACCGCCACGGCGGCGGCGTGAGAGAAGCGGTTGGACGACGAGATGACGAACGTGGCGAAGGTCTGCTCAGCGGTCGAAGGCATGGAGACCATCTTCACACTCCCGGCCGAGTCACCATCAGCGTCCGTCGAGATCCCGCATGCGGCAACGACTTCCCAGCGCCGGTGTGTACACGACGCGCTCGCACGCCGTACACAGATGCGTGCGGTGCGGCGTCCCGCACTCGCAGTTGCGGCTCCCGACGAGCGCCTGCCGCGGCCCGAGCGGATGACCGACCGGACAGTGTGTCGGCGCTTCCTCTTCCCAGCCACGGTGAGTCCGGTGGAGGCGGTACATGGACCACAGCGTAGTCGAACAGGTGTGCGATAGTGTCAGAAGATCGATGGTGCCGGCGAGCCACGGCGTGGCGGCCACGGCCGACTCGTCCGGGCCAGCGCGTCGTTGGTCACCGGTCCGCGGTCGGTGTAGGGTGAACCGCGGCGACAGGACGCGGATATAGCCGTGTCGCAACGTCATACGCGCTTTGCGTGGGCCGAGCGCCAACCCTGACCTGCGCGAGAACCGACAGTTCACATCGAAAGGTGCCTTGCCATGCCAGATTCTCCGACGGTGTCGCCCGCCGTCAGCCAGTCGAACAGCCGCGTCCACACCGAGTTCGCGTTCTCCGACACCGACGACTTCGCCGATGCCGATCGCGGGTTCGTCACTGCGCTGTCGACGGGAGCCGTCACTGGGGCGTCGGGAACCGTGGTGTGGGACAACGACTCGTACAACTTCCTCGACGGCGACTGTGCCCCGACGGTGAACCCCAGCCTGTGGCGCCAATCGCAGTTGGTGGCGCGCCAGGGTCTCTACGAGGTCCGCGAGGGGCTGTACCAGGTTCGCGGCCTGGACCTGTCGAACATGACGATCGTCGAGGGCGAGCGGGGCGTGATCGTCATCGATCCGCTGATCTCCATCGAGACAGCCGCGGCCGCGTTGGCGCTGTACCGGTCGCACCGCGGTGATCGGCCGGTGACGGCGGTGATCTACACCCACAGCCACGTCGACCACTTCGGCGGTGTGAAGGGCGTGACGTCCGACGAGGACGTCGCGGCCGGGCGGTGCGCGATCCTCGCCCCGGTCGGCCTGGTCGCGCACGCTGTCGCGGAGAACGTGTACGCCGGCACGGCGATGGCGCGTCGTGCCGCCTACATGTACGGCGCCGCGCTGCCCCGCAGCCCCGAGGGCTCGGTCGGGGCGGGCCTCGGGCAGACGACCTCGACGGGGACCGTGACCCTGATCCCGCCCACGCTCGACATCACGCAGACCGGCCAGACCGAGACCGTCGACGGGGTCCGGATCGAGTTCCAGCTGACACCGGGCACCGAGGCTCCCGCGGAGATGAACTTCTACTTCCCCGATCTGCGGGCGCTGTGCATGGCCGAGAACGCAACCCACACCCTGCACAACCTGCTCACGCTGCGGGGTGCCCTGGTGCGCGACCCGCTGATCTGGTCGAAGTACCTCACTGAGTCGATCCAGTTGTTCGCGGCGCGCTCGGACGTGTTGTTCGCCTCGCACCACTGGCCCAGCTGGGGCACCGATCGGCTCACCGAGTTCCTCGCCCAGCAGCGCGACCTGTATGCCTACCTCCACGATCAGACCGTACGGCAGTTGAACCAGGGCCGCACCGGCGCGGAGATCGCCGAGGACTTCACGCTGCCGCCCGCGTTGGCCGACGCCTGGCACACGCACGGCTACTACGGGTCGGTCAGCCACAACGTCAAGGCCGTCTACCAGCGCTACCTCGGCTGGTTCGATGGCAACCCGGCGCGGCTGTGGGCGCACCCACCGGTCGAGTCGGCGAAGCGGCACGTCGAGTTCATGGGCGGGGCCGACGAGGTCCTGCGCAAGGCACGAGCATCCTTCGAGGATGGCGACTTCCGATGGGTGGCGCAGGTTCTCGACTACGTGATCTTCGCCGAACCCGACAACGCCGAGGCGAAAGCACTGCAGGCCGGCACCTTCGACCAACTCGCCTACGGGGCCGAGAACGGCACCTGGCGAAACTTCTACCTGATGGGCGCCTACGAACTTCGCCACGGGTCGGTCGGCACCCCGACGACTGCCGCATCTGCCGACATGCTCAGTGCCCTCACCGTGAGTCAGTTATTCGACGCCGTCGCGCTCCGCGTCGACGGGCCCTCCTGCTGGGACGCCCGCATCACCCTCGACTGGAACGTCACCGACGACGGCATCGTCCACCGCACCGAACTGCGCAACGGCGTGCTTGTGCACTACGACCTCACCGGCGACGACCATCCCCCGGCCGACGCGACCTTCACCCTCGCCCACCCCATGCTCATCGGAGTTCTGCTCGGCGGGGCCGACGTCCAAGCAGGCATCGCGAGTGGCGCGATCCAGGTCGACGGCGATGCGTCACGGCTCGCCGAACTCGCCGGATACCTCGATGCTCCCGATCCAGATTTCGCCATCGTGACACCCTGAGCACGCGCCTCGACCGCGCCCCTCACCGGTTCAACCAGCGGCGAGCGCGGCCGAGTGCGATGAGGGCCTCGAACACCTCGCCGGTGGCGGGGACGACAGTCGGTACCGAGTAGATCGGTGACACCGCTGCGGCGCAGGACGCGCTCCAGCGCCGCCGATCATCGTCCGGCTGTCGTTGTCCTGCAGGGTGCGGGCCACCCTCGTGCGCGAGCGGATCACCGTGGCCGACGGAACGTCGGGGAGGGCCAGAAAGTCACCCGACGCACTGGGCCGGGTGCGGTCCGGGTTCGGCACCGCCGCAGAGATCCGGCGGGATCGCGCCGAGCAGCAACATAATCACGCCCACCAGCACCGCCAGCATCGCAATGTTGCCCGCATCGGTGGGTTCCAGTCCCGCGGTGGCGAGCACACTCTGCGACGACAGTGCGATCGCACTGGTCAGGGTCGTCACCATCAACACCGCGCGGGCGAGCAACGACCCCCACGACCGTCGCAAGCATCCCCGAGTACAACCGCGGGATTGAACCCCGATGCTCGCATACGCCATGCCCTCCGGGGTGGAGAACAACCCGGTGACCAGGCCCGCGATCACATCCCTGGGACGTGGACGACCCAGCCGCGCCACCGCGCCCCGCGCCCGCGAGTCCAGGCCCGCGTCAGAGGTTCCCAAGGCCCTTGCCGATCACCACGGATCCGATCACCAGCAACAATACCGCCATCACCGTCGCGTTGTTGCGAGTCAGCCAGGCTCGCAACGACTGCAACGGAACCGTCCATCGAGCCGGAGACAGCAGAAACGCAATCACCGGAACCGCGACCGTCGACGCCGCGAGCACCGTGAACACCGCGATCACCACGGCGTCCTGGGCAACGGTCAATCCGCCCTGGCCGATGCTCACACCCGCAGCGATCCCCAACAACAGGTTCTTCGGATTGACCGCGGACAACACGAATCCGAGTCCGAAACCTCGCACCGGCGTGAACGAATCGATCGCCGACATCCACGCCGGCATCGTGGGCTCTGCGCCCTCCGCCGGTCGCGCACGCCACTGCCGAAGTGCGAGAACGAGCAGCCCGACTCCGAGCAGGATCTGCACGTACGCCGCGGCCGATCGTGTTCCGTCGGTATCGGCCGGGAGCGACGAGGACAACACCGTGAACAGGGTGGCGGCGACCGCGATCCCGACCACCCACCCGCACAGGAAGCCGACACCGGTGGTCTTCGCGTTCGGCGACAACAACATCAGAATCGCCGCGATGACCGGAATCGGGCTCACGGCGACACCGACGGCAAGGGGCAGCACCTCCCCGAGAACGGTGGGCATGCGCCGACCCTACTCGGCGGGCGTCGCGAGGGTGCTCTCGGACGGGAAGCAATCGAGTTCAAGGAAGGCTCGTGAGGGCCATGACTCTCGGACTCCGCAGCGGCGGAACAACCACCTCGAGGACTATGTCGACGGCTACCTGCCCGCCGCGGTCGAGCGAGTACGGCGGGCCGCCGGGGCCGAGCAGGTCGACCTGCTCGGCTACTGCTTCGGCGGGATTCTGTCGCTGCTCTACGCCGCGCACCACACCGACGCGCCGCTGCGCAGCCTGACGGCACTGAGGCGCGGTCGCGGATCCACCCGATCAGTGCGAGGACCAGCCAGGCGGCGCCGAGGAACAGCAGCGCCCACCAGGCGAGCACCACGTACACGTAGTCGACAACCGGGGCCGTGCAGGCCCACAGCATCACCCGCGGGCGATCGTGACGAGCACCGTCAGCACGATGCCCACCGCAACGCGCCACCAGGCACCCTTGATGCTCATCGACGAAGGAACCCGACGTGCACCTCACACGATGCCGAGTTCGACCGAGCGGCCCGACGGACTCCGCCTGCGCTGCTTCCGGATGCTGGGCACGGCTAGCGCGGTCGGCGCCCAGTTGTGATCGAACCGGTGCGCATCCGGCGGGCACGTCGGACACGCCGGTGGTCAGCGCGCCGTGGGTGGAGCCGTTCCGGACACGTTGATCGATCGCACGGAGTCGATCGAGGATCGGGTGATTGCGCGGGAAACGATCGAGCCGGCCTTAGTCGTTGCGCTACAACCCATCCCGCCGCAACACCGAATCGATCGAGGCGTTCGCGCTCAACGTGTTTCGTATCGACGGCGGGTTGATCACTGAGGAGGACCTGCTCTAAGGCTGCTGCAGCCTAGCGGTTTTCGCACGAACAGCCAAACACCGCCGACCGCGTCGCCACGATGGAACGGCCTCCTCCGAGATGATCCTGCGGGGCACAAGATACCGGGCTCCGAATTCGGTTGCGAGGCCAACAGCGTGTTTACAATCTCGTTACGTTCCAACGTGTGTGACTGA
>DATDBL010000311.1:0-22495 GCA_036524855.1 Aldersonia sp.
CCGTCGAGACCGTTCCGGTTGAAGTCGACGAGTCGATGACGATCCAGTGCCCGAATCCAGTCGCCGGCCCGGCGGCGACGACCGTGCCGTCGAGCGCCGAATGGACCGGTGCATCGGTCGCTGTGTCGAGATCGACGCCGTTGCTGCCTTCCCCGAATCTAGATGCGACGGTATAGGTTCCCGGCGCCAGCGGAGCCGATCGGACCGGACAGCCGAACAAGTGCCGGACCTGGTCGCGCGAGTTGTCGCCCGAGGCGGGCGCTGTGACGTGAACGGGCTGCGTCGCATCGGAGGGCCACGTCTGTGGAGCGTATCTCGGTTGCTCGGGGGGTGCCGGAGACGGCGCGGTGGTGGGGACATCCGATGTCGGCGTCGGATTCCGGGGCACGCTGGTGGGGCCCGGAACGCCGGTATCGGGCACGTCCGCCGGCGTCTGCACGTTGGTCACGGGTACCTGCGGCGCGTACACGGGAGGTGCGGTCGTCGATACGACGGGCGCTCGGGTGGAAGCGGGCGCGGGGGTAGTTGCCGGAACCGGCGCTTGGACCCTGGGAAGGGCGGGCGTCGGGGTAACAGGGGGCACCCGTGTCGGAGGGGACGTTCGGGAGGGTGGGCGGCGGCTGCGTGCTCGGGACGCGCATGCCCGTCGTTTCGCCGGTCCCGGGCGTCGGTCGGGTGCCTTGGTCGTCGTCGCCCGGCGACGGCACGGGATCCTGGCGCATTACCCACCCGGGATTGGACCGCGGTACACCGCCATCCGTCGGCGCTGCGGCCGCGATCGGACCGGCCGCCAACGTGGCGACAATTGCCGTGACGAACAACCCCACGCGGTACATGTCGGGCCCCCTGGCGGTCAGAGCGTGAGCTGCGTCGTGGACCCGGCGAGGTCGGACTCGCCGGATTTGCAGCCCGACACGGTCGTGAGCACGGCGGCGGCGGCAACTGCGCCGACTCCTGCTCGAAGCCATCTCGCGTCCATCGTCGGCCCCTGACATCGCTCGTCCGTTTGGCGGTGTCGAGAATGTAGTTCCGGTGGCGGTGGCGTCGCATCGGTGCTAGCACTGCCCGAGGTCCGTGCCAGCACGGTCGAAGATCCGTGACATCTTGTACAGAAGACACGCTGAATTGTACAATCTGGGCATGGCGACCGTGAACATCAGTGCTGCACGCGAGAACCTCCAGTCGGTGGTGGACACCGCCCGCGGGGAGGCGGTGTTCCTCGAGCGATACGGAAAGCCCGTGGCGGTGTTGATCAGTCCCGAGCGGTATGAGGCGATGTTGGACGCGCTGGAAGAAGTGGAGGACGTGGCCGCGTTTGACGCTGCGATGGCGGAAGAGGGCGAGAACATACCGTGGGACCAAGTCAAAGCTGACCTTGGTTGGGTGTGACGACATGTCGGATCGAACTGCGCCCGGCAGCCGTGCGCGCACTGCGTAAGCTCGATCCACTGGTTCGGAGTCGTGTGCGGGGCGCAATTGCACTGCTCGGCCAAGATCCTCGCCCGCCGGGCGCACGCAAACTGCATAGGCGAGAAGGCTTGCGCGTCCGAGTCGGTGATTATCGAATCATCGATACGGTCCACGACGACCTGCTCGTTGTGGTGGTTGTAACTCTGGGTCACCGACCAGAGGTCTATGAGCGTTGAGATCGCCGTAGCTCCCTGCGGCGGTGCGCGTGCCGCTACGGTTCGATGAGCCCTGCCCGAATGGCGTAGCGCGTGAGGTCGAGACGGTCGCGCATGCCGAGTTTCGCGAGGATGTTGGCCCGGTGGCGGTCGACCGTCTTGATGCTGATGAACAGGATCGCGGCGATCTCCTTCGCGGAGTTGCCCTCCGCGATGAGCTTGACGATCTCCTCCTCGCGCGGGGTCAGGATGCTCTCCGGCAGCGGGGCGCCCGCGCGGGCCCGCATGAGATAGTCGCGCACCAGGGCGGTGATGGCCCCCGGATAGAGGAACGGCTCGCCGCGCATGGTGGCCCGGCAGGCCTCGATGAGGTCGCGGTCGGCGACGGACTTCAGCACGTAGCCCGATGCACCCGCCTTCAGCGCCTCGAAGAAGTACTGCTCGTTGTCGTACATCGACAGCACCAGAATCCGGACTTCCGGTGCGCGCCGGGAGATTTCGCGCGCAGCCTGGATGCCCGTCATGCGCGGCATCGCGATGTCGAGGATCGCGAGGTCCACCGGCTTGCTCGTCGCCGCATCGATGGCCTCGTACCCGTTGTCCGCCTCGGCGACGACGCACAGGTCGGGTTCCGCGTCAAGGATCATCCGGAGCCCGCTGCGGACGAGGGCGTGGTCGTCGGCGAGCAGGATCCGCGTCGTCACCGCTCGCCTCCCGGCGCCGACTGCGGAATCGTCAGCACGACATCCGTACCCGAACCGGCGGTCGAGGTGATCGCGAGCTTGCCGCCGACGAGCAGGGCGCGTTCGCGCATGCCGCGGATACCCGATCCGGTCTCGTCGACCGTGCCGGTGCCGTCGTCGACGATCCGCAGGCGCAGCACGCCGGCGTCGAAGCCGAGGCCGAGTTCGACGTGGGCGGCCTGCGCGTGGCGCGCGATGTTGGTCAAGCCCTCCTGCGCGATGCGGTAGCAGACGAGTTCGACGCCGGGGTCGAGTCGTGGGAGGTGACGCTCCACCGTACGGGTCACCGGAATGCCGCTGGCCTGGCTGAACTCGCTGCACAGCGCGGTGAGCGCGCTCTGCAGGCCCAGGTCGTCGAGCACGTCCGGACGTAGCCGGCGGGCGATGTCGCGGACGTTGTCGAGACTCGACCGTACCGTCTCCTGCGCTCCGTGCAACTCGTCGCGCAGATCCTCGGGGGCACGGTCGGCGGCGCGTTTGAGACTCAGCAGCGCCACCGTGAGGCTCTGCCCGATCTCGTCGTGCAGTTCCCTGGCGATGCGCTGCCGCTCCCCCTCCTGCGCCGTCAACGCGTAGGCGCTCGCGGCGGCCCGATCGGCCTCGAGCCGGTCCAGCATCGCGTTGAAGCTCGCGATCAACTCGGTGAGATCGCCGTTGCCGCGCAAATCGAGTCGGTCGCCCCGGTGCGAGGAGTCGACCCGCTGCATCAGCATCACGAGGGAATCGAGCGGCGCCAGGCTCGCCCGCAGCAGCAGCGCGTTGGTCGCCAGGATGACCGCGAGCCCGACGAGCAGCACGGGCAGTTCGGTGAGCCGGACTCGCGACGACACGGTGGCCGGCGACAGCGCGAGCACGAGCGTGCCGGCAGTGAAGACGGCGCCGTTGATGAGGAACAGCCGCCGAAAGAGCGCTCCCGTGGGCGTCGACGCCCGGAACGCTCGTCGCTCCGTCACGGGGTCGATCACCTCTTCAGGCTCGCCGCGGTCGTTCGTGCTGTCCATCGGGTCCTCCTCCCATCCCGGAGGGCGCACTACAAGTCCTACTCCACCGAACATGGGTGTCGTGGCCGATGGCGCCGCGGGTCGGATTGCGCAACGCTCGACGAATGACCACCCCGACGGAAGGATGGGGCGTGATCAGCGAGCTCGAGACGCGACGGAACGGTGCAATGCAGGCACGGGATATTGCGGTCAAGCTGCCGACCGTCACCAGCACCGATCCGGTCGCCAAGGCGATGCGGCTCATGGTGGTCAACCGACTGCCGGGGCTCATCGTCGTCGACGACGCGGGCAAGCCCCTTGCGGTGCTGCCCGGAACGCAGGTGCTGCGGCTCGCGATTCCCGGTTCCTACCAGAGCGATCCGGCGCTGGCCCGCACGATCGACGAGGTGCACGCGGACCTGTTCTGGCTCGAGCCGGGCAGCCTGACGGTCGGCGACTGTCTGCCGAAACAGGCGACCAAGCCGGCGACCGTGCCACTGCAGGCGACTCTGCTCGAGGTCGCCACCCTGATGGCGCGCCAGCACAGCCCGCTGGTCGCCGTCGTCGACGAGAAGGGGATCCTCGTCGGCGCGGTCACCCTCGAGCGGCTGCTCACCAGCCTCGCGGTCGCCGGCCCGGGCGACTGACCCCGCGCCGGTGTCCGTCGCCGCGCCCTGGCTCGCGCTGACGATCTTCGTCGTCGCCTTCTTCTTCATCGCGACCGAACGCGCGAACAAGGTCAAGACGGTGCTGATCGCCGCCGGCCTGATGGCTCTGCTGGGCCTCGTGCCGGGCAGCAAGATCTTCTTCTCCGAACACGAGGGCATCGACTGGAACGTCATCTTCCTGCTGCTCGGCATGATGGTGATCGTCGGCGTGATCAAACAGACGGGCATCTTCGACTATCTGGCGATCTGGTCGGCGAAGCGCGCCCGCGGCGACCCGTTCCGACTGATGGTCATGCTGATGCTGATCACCGCGATCGCGTCGCCGTTCCTCGACAACGTCACGACGATCATGCTCGTTGTGCCGGTGACGATCGTCGTGTGCACCCGGCTGAAGATCGCGCCGCAGCCCTTTCTGATCGCCGAGGTGCTCGCCGCCAACATCGGCGGCGCCGCCACGCTGATCGGTGACCCGCCGAACATCATCATCGGCAGTCGGGCCGGCCTGACCTTCAACGACTTCCTGGTCAACATGGCGCCCATCGTGACGATCGTATTCGTGCTGTTCGTCGGTTTCACCCGGGTGTTGTTCCGAGCGCACTTCCACGGACCGCCCGAGGACGTCGCCTCGGTGATGGCGCTGCAGGAGCGGCGCGCGATCCGCGATCCGAAACTGCTGACGCGATCGCTGATCGTGCTCGCGGTGGTCGCGCTCGCGTTCACGCTGCAGGAGTTCTTCCATCTGACCCCGTCGATCATCGCGATGGTCGGGGCGGGAGTGATGCTGCTGGTGGCCGACCTCGACGTGGAGGACGTGCTGCGCGAGGTCGAGTGGCCCACACTGGCGTTCTTCATGGGCCTGTTCATCATGGTCGCGGGCCTGGTGCACACCGGCGTCATCGAGACGGTCGGCACCTGGTCGCTGGAGTTGTTCGGCGACAACCACTTCGCCGCGGCGACGTCGCTGCTGTTCGGCTCCGCGATCCTCGGCGCGTTCGTCGACAACATCCCCTACGTCGCCACGATGGCCCCGGTGGTCGAGGGCATGGCCGCCGCCGCGCCGGACGAGGAGACCGGACGCGCGCTGTGGTGGGCGTTCGCGCTCGGCGCCGACTTCGGCGGCAACGGCACGGCGGTCGCGGCGAGCGCCAACGTCGTCGCTATCGGCATGGCGGCGCGCAGCGGATACCCGATCAGCTTCTGGCAGTTCACCCGCTACGGCATCATCGTGACGATCCTCAGCGTCATCCTGGCGTGGGTGTACGTGTGGGTGCGGTATTTCTGAGGCGCTTCACGAGTGTCGGGGGGTGCGGCTAACCTTCGGCGCATGAGTGAGACAGTGCCCGTCGCCCCCAAAGACGTGTTCGCGCGCGTCGCGATGCCGTCGTGGTGGGAGCGGCGGGCCGGAATTCGTGGAAGGGACGCCGCAGACCGGCACTATCTCGCGTTCCTCGCCGCGCGGTTCCGCGATGATCCGCAGGTAGCAAAGGTCGATGAGGCCCTTCGCGACGCCGTGCACGCCCACGCGCGGGGCGTCGTGATCCGGCAGATCGGCGGGTTCCTGATCGCTGTGGCGCTCGTGGTGCTGGTGGTCGCCGACGCCGCCGCAGCCGGTGTCGTGTTTGTGATCGCGTTGCCCGCGCTGGTACTGGGCAATATTCTGGCTATTGGCAATTCGGCGGCGGTTCGGCGACACGACGAGGCGCGCGAACGAGCCGAGGCGGCCCGCGCGCGGCTGTATCCGGACGTGTTGCACGCCGACGATGCCGAGACCGTGCGGGCGCTGCAGGCCAGCGACGAGGGCAAACTGGCGTACTGCGCGGCGATGATCGCCGCGGAAATCGCGCGGGATCCCGCCTGGCGGGAGCGCGAGACTCCGACATTGCCGGTCGATCTCCATCTCGAGATCACCGTGGTCGCCGAGCGGGCACGGCAGTTGATCGACGACCGCGAGGCCGTGTGTGAACACGAGCAGGGCCGGTTGCGCGCCGCACCGGACGTGCGTGCCCTCGCGGCCGCGGAGCGTCGCGCACACGACCGCGCAGTCGGGTCGCTCGCCGCACGGGTATCCGCGTTCGCCGACTACCGCGACCGCATCCTGCTCCACCGGATCGCCCAGACCTACGACTCGGCCGCGCTCCGTAGGGCCGCGGAGACGGCCTGCGACGAGCAGGCCCGAACGCGCATGGAACTGTAGGCCGCAGCCGTATCGTGTGACCAGCCCCGACCCCGCGTCGACCATGGGTGCCTGCTACCCGCAGGCGACGTACTGTGCGAGTGAGGTGTACGAGGCCGGCGGCGCCGCGGCCTGATTCGGCGGCTGACCGGGTGGGTACTCCGGGTCGGGAGGAGTGATCGCCGTGTCGCGGCAGGACGTGGAGAAGAGCTGGCACGACCCGCAGACCGGCCGGAAGGCGGTGCGGTTCTGCATCGCGGTCCTGGCGGTCGTCGCTGTTGTCGTCGGGCTGACCCTGGCGTGGGCGCTCACCGCACGCGGCGACGAATGCGCCGACGCCGAGTTCGCGGTGTGCGCCTCGCCGGATCGCTACATCCTGTCGATGGTGCCCACCGCCATCCTGCTCGGCGGGGGGATCATCGCGTTCGTGCGCAGCTACCGGCTCTACCTAGCCGGCGGCGCGTGGCCCATCTGGCAGGGCGCCGGCTGGTTCCTCTTCGTGCTGATGCTGTTCTATATGGGCGCGTCGTCGCCCGCCCTGCTCACGGGCTAGGTATCAGCGCGCGATCAGGATCGGGCACTCGACGCTGTGCAGCAGCGCCTGGCTCGTCGAGCCGAGCAGCAGGCCGGCGAAGCCGCCGCGGCCACGCGAGCCGACCACGACCAGCTGCGCCTTCGCGGACTCCTCGAGCATGTTGTGCCCCGGCCGGTCCCGCACGAGGATGCGGCGCACGGTCACGTCCGGGAAGTTCTCGGCGAACCCCGCCAACGCCTCCGACAGCACCGCGGCCTCCTCCGCCGCGACCGACGGGAACGACATATCGGGGAAGCGGAACTGCGACCCGTCCGTCCAGGCATGCAGCGCGACGAGTTCGACGCCGCGCGCCGACGCCTCTTCGAACGCCGCCGCGACGGCCGGCCGGCCAGCCTCGGATCCGTCGACACCCACCAGCACGTTGCCGGTGCGGCCGAGCACCGCCTCGACGCCGTCGTCCTTGATCACGGCGACCGGGCACTTGGCGTGCCGGCTCACCCCCGAGCTCACCGAACCCACGAGCGTGCGCGCGATCGCACCCATGCCGCGGCTGCCGAGCACGATCTGCTGAGCGGTCTCCGAGCGGTGGATCAGGACGGGGGTGATCGCCTCCTCGACGAGTTCGGTCGTCACGTCCAACTCGGCGCTGTTCGGAACGGCGGCCTGCGCGACGCCCTTGGCCTCCGCGAGAATCGCCTCGCCATCGGCGCGGACGCGGTCGTAGTCATCCTGGGTGAACGCGACCATCGATCCGTAGATCATCGGCAGGGTCGAGGAGTTCAGGATCCGCAGCGGAGCCTTGCGGCGTGCGGCGACCTGCGCGGCCCAGGCGACCGCGGCGTACGAGACGGGCGAACCGTCGGCGGCGGTGACGATCGGTTTGATGGTCATTGCGAGTTCGTGCTCCTTCGTCTTGTGCGGCGACGCGCACGTCGACCCCGGGTACGCGTCGATCTTCGACTTCACCGTCGACCTTAGTCGCGCCTTCGGTCCCCGATGTGTGGCCGTTCGTCACCGATCGGAGTGTCCGTCGTCCTGAGTCTGTGTCGCGGTGTCGCAGCCTCGGGGGCAGCCTGTCGTACGCTGGCTCGCAGCAGTCGTGTTGCGAAGGAGGGTCATGGTCAGCGTGTTTCTCGTCGACGACCACGAGGTGGTCCGGCGCGGCCTCGCCGACCTGTTGGCCGAGGATCCCGAATTGACGGTCGTCGGGGAGGCGGGCAGCGTGTCGCAGGCCTTGGCGCGCATCCCCGCGTTGCGGCCCGACGTCGCGGTGCTCGACGTGCGGCTGCCCGACGGCAACGGTATCGAGCTGTGTCGGGAGTTGTTGTCGCGCATGCCCGATCTGAAGTGCCTGATCCTCACCTCGTTCACCGACGAGCAGGCGATGCTCGACGCCATCCTCGCCGGCGCGAGCGGATACGTCGTCAAGGACATCAAGGGAATGGAACTCGCGAAGGCGGTTCGCGACGTCGGGGCGGGCAAGTCGCTGCTGGACAACCGGGCGGCGGCGGCGCTGATGGAGAACCTGCGTCGACGCAATACCGAGAACGACCCGCTCGCCGGGCTCACCGAGCAGGAACGCACGCTGCTGATGCTGCTCGGTGAGGGCCTGACCAACCGGCAGATCGCGGCGCGGATGTTCCTGGCGGAGAAGACGGTGAAGAACTACGTGTCGCGGCTGTTGGCCAAGCTCGGCATGGAACGCAGAACCCAGGCGGCCGTGTTCATCTCGAAGCTCAACGAGCACCAGCACGGCCAGTGAGCGGCGAGTCGGTGCAGGAGCCGTTCTCCCCGATGCGGATTCGCGAACTGCTGGCGAGGGTCGAGGGTGGCAGCGAGAAACTCATGGCGGCGATGCTCGCCGTCACCTCCGAGCTCGACCTCGACGTGACCCTGCGTGCGGTCGTGCATTCGGCGATCGAACTGGTCGACGCCCGCTACGGCGCCCTCGGTGTCCGCGGCGACGGCCATGATCTGGTGGAGTTCGTCTACGAGGGCATCGACGAGGGGACTCGCAACCTGATCGGGCCACTGCCGGGGGGTAAGGGCGTCCTCGGCGCGCTTATCGACGACCCGCGCCCGATCCGGATCGAAGACATCTCGCGACACCCGGCGTCCGTGGGGTTTCCGCCACACCATCCGCCGATGAAGACGTTTCTCGGGGTGCCGGTGCGGGTGCGCGACGAAGTGTTCGGCAACCTGTATCTCACCGAGAAGGCCGGCGGGCGCCCGTTCACCGTGGACGACGAGATTCTCGTGCGAGCTCTCGCGGCGGCGGCGGGGATCGCGATCGAGAACTCCCGCCTCTACGAGCAGGCCCGCACGCGGCAGGCGTGGATCGAGGCGACCCGCGACATCGGCACCGAGTTGCTCGGCGGCGGCGATCCGAGTGCCGTCTTCGAACTCATCGCCCGGCGCGCCCACGACCTCACCGACGCGGACCGCACCGTTCTCGCGGTCGCCTCCGACGATGCGACCGTCGACCCGGAACTGTCTACGCTGATCGTCACGGAGTGGACCGGCGACGACGAGGAGGCGACCAGTCGGGTGCTCGCCGTGGACCCCGCGGGTTTCGGCTCCACACTGCGCCGCACGACTCCGGAGAATCTCGACCTCGGGGGTGACACCCGTTGGGAGCAACTACATCTCGGCCATCTCGGGCCGACGATGGTGCTACCGCTGCGGGCGTCGGGCACCACCGGTGGCGTGCTGCTGACGCTGCGCGAGTCGGGCAGGCGCTCGTTCACCGGTGAGCAGTTCAAGATGATGACCGCCTTCGCCGACCAGGCGGCGCTCGCGCTGCAATCGGCGCGCGCACAGCAGCATCTGCGGGAGTTGGACGTCCTCACCGACCGTGACCGGATCGCTCGCGACCTGCACGACCATGTGATCCAACGGATTTTCGCAGTCGGGTTGCGGCTGCAGGGCACGATTCCGCGCGCGCAGTCCCCCGAGGTGGCGCGACGGCTCACCGAGGCGACCGACGAGTTGCAGGCCGTGATCGAGGAGATCCGCACAACCATCTTCGATCTGCACGGCGGCTACGCGGAAAGTGGTGGGACGCAACGGCTCCGAGCGCGACTCGAGGCGGCGGTCGCGCAGATGACCGCCGACACCGGAGTGCGCGGCAGCGTACACATCTCCGGGCCGCTGTCGGTGGTCGCGGCGGACCTCGGCGAGCACGCCGAGGCCGTCGTGCGCGAGGCCGTGAGCAATGCCGTGCGACACGGACGGCCGCGCACGGTGGCGGTCGATGTCCGGGTCGCCGACGACCTGAGCATCATCGTCACCGACGACGGGTGTGGCATCGCCGAGACGCCGAAACGCAGCGGGCTGGCCAACCTCGCGGCCCGGGCCGGAGAGGTCGGCGGGATGTTCACGATCGGGCGTCGGCCCGAGGGTGGGACGCGGATGGAGTGGTCGGCACCGTTGCCGTGACACGCCGAATGCCCGGGCCGGTGCTACATCAGGTTGACGACTCGGCGTCGACGAGGTCACGGTCGGCGAGGTAGATCAACGACTCCGCGACCTGGTCGACCAGACTCTCGACGGAGCGCTCTGGGCCGGTCTGCATCGCCAGGAACGTGCCGTCGAATCCGGCGAGCGCGAAGTCGGCGAACTCGTCTGCGACCCGGATGGCCAGCTCCTGTCTGGAGGCGCTGTACGCGGTCGCCACGAGCACGATCTCGGTCACGTCCGGATTCTCGCCGAGCACCTGCCCAACGCTCAACTGCACGTCCTGCCACACGCCGGGCACTGGATCCAGATCGAGCAGCCAGACCGATTCACCGCGCAGGCAAAGCGCTTCCTCACCGAGTGAGCTGCGGGGTGCCCGCAGTGGGCGGGTTCGGTGATGGCGAGAACCCCGCGGCCGCGCGCACCTCGCACGCCGTGTCCCCACTGCACAGCGGGTGTACGGCTGCGAAGTGTCGATACGGCTTGCGAAGTGAGACCGACGCGGGCGCGGAGCGTCTACAGCAGCTCGTTGGCGGTGATGTCGACGCGGTGCACACCCGGGACGCTGAGCGCGAGCGCGCCGATGATGCGCTGCTCCGCGTCGTCGGCGAAGCTGCCGGCGATCGCGGCGGCTCCCGAATCGACCGCGACGTTCCAGTGTCGGCGGTGGCCGGCGTAGTCGTCGAGCAGGAAGCGCACCCGGGCGGCGAGGACGTCGTCGCGGCGGACCATGGTGCGCAACAGGTCCTGGCGGGACACGATGCCGATCAGCACGTCGCCGTCGATCACGGGCATGGACCGCAGGCGCTCGTCGAGCATGCGTTCGGCGACGACGCCGACCTCGTCGTCGAGTCCCGCCACCATCGCCGGCGCGGTCATGGCGGTGGCCACGGTGACCTGTGGATCGCGTGAGGCGGCGCGCAGCGCGTCGGACTCGGACAGGACGCCGATCACGATCCCGTCGTCGTCGACCACCGGGACCATCGCGAACCGATTCTCGGTCAGAACCGTCACAGCTTCCCGCATGGTCGTCGCCGGCCGGACCGCGACGACGGGAGAGGTGAAGACATCGCGCACCAGCATGACTGGCTCCTCACTGCCTGGATCACAACGGTCGATTCCGACGCTACGACGGCGCGCAGTCCCAGGAATCTGGCATGTGTCGCCCCGCCCTGCGGCGGAGGTCACCGCGTCCGGGGACCAAGGACCCGTGTCGGACACCCCCGTTCTCGCCGACGATCGAAGGGTCCCGCCGAGCACCGAGGAGCACCGAAATGACCAGCACCGACGACCGCTCCGCATCGACCCTGCCGCGCCCGGACGAGGCGACCGTGCGCGACGCTGTATCGCTCGCGTGCCGCGCGCCCTCCCTGCACAACAGCCAGCCCTGGCGTTGGGTGTACGACGGCGACAAGCTCGACCTCTACGCCGACCCGACCCGGCTGGTGCAACATGATGCGCACGGCCGCCAGCTGCAGCTGAGCTGCGGGGCTGCGCTCGATCACCTCGCGGTCGCGCTCGCCGTGCACGGCTGGCGCGCCGTGGTGAACCGGTTCCCCGATCCCCGGACGCCGAGCCTGCTGGCGAGCCTCATCTTCGTCCCGGCACGCTTCGTCACCGACGCCGAGCATCGCCGCGCCGACGCGATCGCGCACCGCCACACCGACCGGTTGCCGTTCGCGGCCCCGGCGGGCTCGGCAGTGTGGTCAACCTTCCTCACGACCCTCACCGAACGCGTCGCGGACTACGTCCCCACCTCGCTCGCGATCGTGCCTGAGGATCGTCGCGCCGACCTCGCCGAGGCCTCGCGGCTCACCGCCGCGCGCCGCCGCTACGACGCGGAGTACCACAACGAACTGCGGTGGTGGACCGGGCACCCAGCGCACGAGGAAGGCGTGCCCGCGGACGTGCTGCCGTCGGCAGACGAACGCGCCCGCGTGCCGATCGCGCGGACGTTCCCGCCGTTCGCCAAGGGCGAGCCCACCGCCGCCGAGCGCCGGCCCGAGGTCGCGGCCGACGAGTCCGCCCTGCTGGTCCTGTGCTGCCGACGCGACGAACCGCTGGATTGGCTGCGCTGCGGTGAGGCGCTGTCCGCGGTGCTGCTCGACGCGACGATGGCGGGATATGCCACCTGCCCGCTCACCCACCTGACCGAGATCCCCGCGAGTCGCGCGGTCGTCGCGCGGGCGGCGGGCACCACCGAGTTGCCCCAGGTGGTGGTGCGGATCGGCACGGCGCCGGCGGGCGAGCCCGAGCGCGCATCGACGGCGCGCCGCCCGCTCGCCGACGTCTTCACCAGCGTCGCGCGGCCCGCCTGATCACGGCACCCCGAGCAGCCGCAGCAGCGCCGCCGTACCCGCCGCCGCGACCACCACGAGCGCGAACGGCGCACGGCGCCAGGCGAGTACGCCACCCACCAGGACACCGGCCGGGCGCGCCACGCCCGCGAACTCGCCGGCCTCGGTGAACATGGACACCGCGACCAGCGCGGTAAGCAGGACGATCGCGCCGACCGTCAGCAGCTTCTCGGTGGCGACGGGGATGTGCACTCGGCCCCGCAGCAGTGGTCCGGCGACGCGGAAGGCGAACGTGCCGACGGCCAGGGCCGCGGCCGAGGCGACAAGGACGGTGGTGTTCATCGCGCCGCCCGCTCCCCCGCCGCGTCGGGGTTCCTGATCAGGACGACCACGACGAGCCCGACCAGCGACAACAACACGGGCAGACCCGTCGGGAGTACCGGCGTCGCGGCCAACGCCACGACCGCGCCGATCAACGCCGCGGCGCGGGTGCGCGGGTCCCGCAGGGCCGGCAGTACCAGCGCCAGCAATACCGCGGGGAAGGCGGCGTCGAGGCCGAATACCGAGGTGTCCTCGATCGCCCGACCGGCGAGCACCCCGACCAGCGAGCCGATATTCCAGGTGACGAACACGCCGATCCCGCAGGCCCAGTATGCGGCCCGGCGCTGTACCCGATCCTTCTGGCCGAGCGCGAACGCGACGTTCTCGTCAGTCATGAGGTGACTGCCCAGGATTCGGCGCGGACCGTGCCCGAGCACGTCGGCGACCGCCAGGCCGAACGGTAGGTGCCGGGAGTTGATCAACAGGCCCGCCGCGGCGGCCGCGATCGGGCTCGCGCCGGCGAGGACGATGCCGACGAACATGAACTGCGCCGCGCCGGCGAACACCAGCACGGACATGACGGCCGGAAGCCACGGCGGCATGCCGCCGCCGACCGCGATCGCGCCGTAGGACGCGCCGACGATACCGTCGGCCAGGCATACGAGCGCGATGTCGCGACGGAGTTTCGTGTCGAGTGTTCGCCAGATCGAACGCATGGCTTCTATACTGAACCAAGCAGCCACCGTTCGTCAAGACGAACATTGCGACCGATGGAGCGAACATGGCAACCGGGGAGAAGGCGCCGCTCGACGTCATCGCGGCTTCGCTGCGCCGCGAACGGGAACGCGCCGGCCTTTCCCTCACGGAGGTCGCGAAGCGCGCGGGCGTGGCGAAGTCGACGTTGTCCCAACTGGAATCGGGTACGGGCAATCCCAGCGTGGAGACCCTCTGGGCGTTGTGCGTCGCGCTGGACGTGCCGTTCGCCCAGTTGATCGACCCGCCGCGGCCGCGGGTGCAGGTGATCCGGGCCGACGAGGGCCCGGCCGTGCATTCCGAGCGCGCCGCGTACCAGGCGACCCTGGTGTCGGCGAGTCCGCCGGCCGCGCGCCGCGACGTCTATCGCATCTCCGCCGAACCCGGGCCAGGGCGGGAGTCCGATCCGCACCATCCGGGGGTGATCGAGCACGTCGTGCTCAGCAGCGGCCGCGCGCTCGTGGGTGTCGCCGACGACCCCGTCGAACTCGGCCCGGGCGACTACATCTCCTACCCCGGTGACGTCGCCCACGTCTTCCAGGCGCTCGAGCCCGGCACCCGTGCGGTGATGATCTCCGAGCACCACTGAGTTCATGTCCGCCTCCACGGCTGTCGCCGCCGTCCTGCTGCTCGCCGTCGTCGCGGGACTCGTCTGGTTCGCGTTGCACCGCACCCGCGGATCGGTCACCACCCCGGCGCAGCGGGCCGTGCACGCGACCCTGCACACCGCCGGTCAGGCGGGCGAGGCGCTGCGGCGCGGACTGGACCCCGGGCACGCCGCCGAGGCCGCCCCGCACCTGCGCGCGCTGGTCGACGGCGAGGCCCTCGGGTTGTGCGACCGCGACGGCGAGGTGCTGGCGTGGACGGGCCCCTACCCCGACCTCGGCGACACCCTGCGTGACGGCGCGCGCCGCGCGATCGACGGGGAGCGCCGCGTGCTCGTGTCCGACCTGCCCGCGCCGCACCGCGGCGTGCGGGTGCTGATCGTGGAACCGCTCGTCGTCGACGGCGCCGGGGTCGTCGGCGTGCTCGGCGTCCTGACCCCCGCCGGTCCGGGCCCCGGCCTGCTCGGGGTGGTCACCGACGTGGCCCGCTACGCGTCGACGCAGATCGAACTCGCCGAACTCGACGTCTCCCGCGCCCGGCTCGACCGCGCGGAGGTGCTCGCGCTGCGGGCGCAGATCAGCCCGCACTTCATCTACAACGCGCTCAACACCATCGCCTCGTTCGTCCGCACCGACCCCGACCGCGCCCGCGAACTGGTGCTCGAGTTCGCCGACTTCACCCGCTACTCGTTCCGCACCGCCGGCGAATACACCACACTCGCCGACGAACTTCGCAACATCGACCGCTACCTGACCCTCGAGCGGGCCCGCTTCGGCGATGCGCTGCAGGTGAAACTGCAGGTCGCGCCCGAGGTGCTCAACGCCGTGCTCCCGTTCCTCGCGCTGCAGCCGCTGGTGGAGAACGCCGTTCGGCACGGCATCGCGGGCCGCCCGGGCGGCGGTACCGTCAGCGTCGTCGCGGCCGACGAGGGCACCGCGTGCCTGGTCAGCGTCGAGGACGACGGCGTCGGCATGGACCCCGAACTGCTGCGTTCCGGCGCTCTGGACGAGGTGACCACCGGCGACGGGGTGCGGGAGGCCGCCCACGTCGGCCTCGCCAACGTCGACGACCGGTTGCGCGCCGCCTTCGGCAACGACTACGGCCTGGTCGTGGAGACCGCTCCGGGCGCGGGCACCAAGGTCAGCATGCGTATCCCGAAGTTCCGCGCGGGCGTGCAGGCGTGAGCGCTCGGGCGTGGCACGATGAGGCGCTGTGAGCCCCACCGCCTCCGGATCCGCGCCAGGCGGGCTCACCGTGCTCGCCGTGGACGACGAACGTCCGGCCCTGGGTGAGCTGGAGTTTCTACTGCGCGCCCAGCCCGGGGTCGGGACCGTGCACACCGCTTCGGACGCCACCACGGCGTTGCGGCTGCTGCGCGCGCACGCCGTGGACGCCGTGTTCCTGGACATCAACATGCCCGGTCTCGACGGCCTCGAACTCGCCGGCATCCTGGCCGAGTTCGCGAGCCGCCCCGCTGTCGTGTTCGTTACCGCCCACGACGACCGCGCCGTCGCCGCGTTCGACCTCGGCGCCGTCGATTACCTGCTCAAGCCGCTGCGGGAGGAGCGGCTCGCCGAGTCGGTGCGGCGCATCCTCGCGGGCCGCGCGCCCACGCTCGAGGTCACACCGAAGCCGGCTCAGTCCGCCGGATCCGACGACGCCGAGGAGGTGATCCCCGTCGAACTCGGCGGGGTGACAACGCTCGTGCCGCGATCGTCGGTCGGCTGGGTCGAGGCCGACGGCGACTACGCGCGGCTGCACACCAGCGCCGGGTCGCACCTGGTCCGTATCCCGCTCAGCACCCTCGAGGAACGCTGGGCCGATGCGGGTTTTCTGCGCGTGCACCGTGGCTACCTGGTGTCGATGGCGCTGGTCACCGGGATCAAGTCGACCGGCACCGCGGTCAGCGTGACGTTGCGCGCCAACGGCGAGTCGCCCGCCGTGGAGCTCCCGGTCAGCCGACGCCACGCCCGGGAGCTGAAGGACCGCCTCGTCCGCGCGCCACGCCAGGTGCGGGGTTCACGGTGACCGCGCCGCGGCCCGAACGCGAGCGGGTCGTCCTCGCCAAACGGCGCGGCGCCCGGGTGGTGCGTACCCGCGTCGAGGTCGCCGAGCAGACCGAGGTCGGGGAGGCCCTGATCCGGGGGCTGATGCGCGCGCAGCTTGCCCTCGCCGTGCGGGTCGCCGTGGTCGCGGTGCTGTTGTTCGCCTCGATCCCGTTGATCGCCTTCGCCTTTCCCGCCCTCGCCGACACGATCGTGCTCGGGGTGCGGCTGCCGTGGCTGATCCTCGGCGTCCTCGCCTACCCGGTGCTGTACGGGCTCGGGCGGGTGTACGTGCGGCAGGCGGAGCGCAACGAAGCGGACTTCGTGGACCTCGTCGAGGACTGAGCGCGCACATGTCCGACACCGCCGTCTCGCCGCTCACCGTCTTCGCGCTGCTGTTCGCCGCGTTCGCCACGGTCGCGATCGGCATCTACGGCGTGCGGTTGGCGCGCACCACCTCCGACTTCCTGGTCGCCTCCCGCAGCGTCGGCCCGCGCTGGAACGCGGCCGCGATCTCCGGTGAATACCTGTCGGCCGCATCGTTTCTCGGAGTCGCGGGGCTGATCGCGAAGTACGGCGCCGACGCGTTGTGGTACCCGATCGGCTTCACCGCCGGCTACCTCGGACTGCTGCTGTTCGTCGCCGCCCCGCTGCGCAGATCCGGTGCCTACACCGTGCCGGACTTCGCGGAGTTCCGGCTCGGGTCGCGGCGGGTGCGCACGCTGGCCATGATCGTCGTCGCGGTCATCTGCACGCTCTACCTGATCCCGCAGTTCCAGGGTGCCGGGCTGACCCTGCAAATCCTGCTCGGGGTGCCGAGTTGGGTGGGCGCGGTCGCGGTGTGTGCGATCGTGATCGCGAACGTCGCGGGGGGAGGAATGCGGTCGGTCACGTTCGTGCAGGCATTCCAGTACTGGCTCAAGCTGACCGCCGTCGCGGTCCCCGCGCTCGTGCTCGGCGCCCACTTCCTCGGCGACGATCACGACATGAGCGCGCCGACGTCGCCGACCGTGAGCACCCGCACCACCGTCGACATCACCACCGACGTGGTGGTGCAGGTCGCCCAACCCGAGCAGGTGACCGTGCAGGGCACCGTGGACGGGCGCACGGTCGACGGGCCGGTCACGCTTACCGCCGGCGAGCACGAACTCGCCGCCGGGACACAGGTGGTGCTCGAACCGGGGGCGGCGGTGCCGGTCGTGTCCGGCGCCCCGGCCGACGGCGCGTCGTGGGCGCGGCCCGGTGGCGGGTTCGGCGGCGCGCACCCGCTCTACCAGGTGTATTCGCTGATCATCGCGACCTTCCTCGGCACCATGGGGTTGCCGCATGTGCTGGTGCGCTTCTACACCAACCCGGACGGGCGGACGGCGCGGGCGACGTCGCTGGCGGTGATCGGACTGCTCGGCGTGTTCTACCTGTTCCCGACCCTGCTCGGGGTGTTCGCGCGACTCTACGTGCCGCAGTTGCTCATCACCGGCACCTCCGACGCGGCGGTGCTGCTGCTGCCGAACTCGGTGCTCGCCGGACTGGGCGGGCAGTTGCTCGCCGCGCTGGTCGCCGCCGGGGCGATCGCGGCGTTCCTGTCCACGTCGTCGGGTCTGCTGGTCAGCATCGCGGGCGTGCTGTCCACCGATGTGCTGCGGGGACGGGTCCGGGACTTCCGGCTCGCGGCGGTCGTCGCGGGAGTGCTGCCGCTGGTGGCCTCGCTCGCGGTGGCGCAGGCGGACCTGTCACGCACCGTGGGTCTCGTGTTCGCCGTGGCCGCGTCGACGCTGTGTCCGCTGCTGGCGCTCGGGATCTGGTGGCGTGGTCTGACCGCGATCGGCGCCGCCGCCGGCATTCTGGCAGGCGGCATCGCCGCCACCGCCGCCGCGACCGTCGCGGTGTTCGACGTCGCGGACCCCGACTGGTGGCACGGCTGGCCCGCCGCGATTCTCGGCTACCCGGCGGCCGTGACGGTTCCGCTCGCCTTCGCGACGATGATCGTCGTCAGCCTGTTCACGCGGCGTCGGATTCCCGCCGACGTCGGCCGAATTCTCACCCGCCTGCACTCGCCGGAGCGCATCGGCATGGGCGTCGACCGCATCGGGGACCTGCGCGAGCGCTGAACCGCTCGACCGTTCGTCGCATGCGATCGACCGCTCACCGCAGCGATGCGCCCTTCACCGAGTGACCGCCGCCACAGGCTAGGCGTGTGACTCAGGTCTCTCTAACGTCTGTGCGGACATCAACCTGACCGACCCCGACCACGCTCCGAAATACCAATCCCGCAAGGAGTATCTGTGTCCGGTACCCGCTCAACCTCATCGGAAGCGGTGGAACCCCGCGTACCCGATGCCCAGGAATTCATCGACATGCAGGCCCGCCCGGAGTTCCGGGAACTGCGATCGAAGTTGCGCCGCTTCATCTTTCCGATGACGGCGTTCTTCTTGATCTGGTACCTCACCTACGTGGTGCTCGGTGCGTTCGCCCACGACTTCATGGCGACACCCGTTTTCGGCAACATCAACGTCGGACTGCTGCTCGGCCTGGGCCAGTTCGTCACGACCTTCCTGATCACCGGCATCTACGTGCGCTTCGCCAACCGCGAACTCGACCCGCGCGCCGAGGCCATCCGCCACGAGCTCGAGGGAGTCTGATCCATGACGACCCTGTTCGCCGCCGACTCCACGATCGGCAGCCCCATCGCCAACATCTCGATCTTTGCCGCGTTCGTCGCGATCACGATGGTCGTCGTGATCCGGGCGAGCCGCAACAACAAGAGTGCCGCCGACTTCTTCACCGGTGGCCGCGGCTTCTCCGGCACGCAGAACGGTATCGCCATTGCGGGCGACTACCTCTCGGCCGCGAGCTTCCTCGGCATCGCCGGCGCGATCGCCGTCTACGGCTACGACGGCTTCCTCTACTCCATCGGCTTCCTCGTCGCCTGGCTCGTCGCGCTGCTGCTGGTGGCCGAATTGCTCCGCAACACCGGCAAATTCACGATGGCGGACGTGCTGAGCTTCCGGCTCAAGCAGCGCCCGGTGCGCACCGCGGCCGCGACCACCACGCTGACCGTCTCGCTGTTCTACCTGCTCGCCCAGATGGCCGGTGCCGGTGGCCTGGTCGCGCTGTTGCTCGACATCAAGAGCCGTTCGGGCCAGTCGATCGTCATCGCGATCGTCGGCGCGCTGATGATCGTCTACGTCCTCATCGGCGGCATGAAGGGCACCACCTGGGTGCAGATCATCAAGGCGGTGCTGCTCATCGCCGGTGCGGCATTCATGACCGTCATCGTGCTGGCGAAGTTCGGCTTCAACATCTCCGACTTGCTCGGCTCGGCGCAGCTGGCCGTGTCGGGTTCGTCCAACGAGGCGGTCGCCGCCCGTGACGTGCTCGCGCCCGGCGCGCAGTACGGCAGCAGCGAGACCTCGAAGATCAACCTGATCTCGCTCGGAATCGCGCTGGTGCTCGGCACCGCGGGCCTGCCGCACGTGCTCATGCGGTTCTACACCGTGCCGACGGCGAAGGAGGCCCGTCGCTCCGTGGTGTGGGCCATCGCGCTGATCGGTGCGTTCTACCTGTTCACGCTGGTGCTCGGGTACGGTGCCGCCGCGATCGTCGGCCCCGACCGGATCCTCGCCGCGGCCGGCGGACAGAACTCGGCGGCCCCGCTGTTGGCGTTCGAACTCGGCGGTGTGGTGCTGCTCGGCATCATCTCCGCGGTCGCGTTCGCCACCATCCTCGCGGTGGTTGCCGGCCTCACCATCACCGCGTCGGCGTCGTTCGCCCACGACATCTACGCCAGTGTCATCAAGAAGGGCCAGGCCGACGAGTTCGAGCAGGTGCGGGTCTCGCGGATCACCGCCGTCGTGATCGGCGTGCTGGCCATCGGCCTGGGCATCCTCGCCAACGGGCAGAACATCGCGTTCCTGGTGGCCCTTGCGTTCGCGGTCGCCGCGGCGGCGAACCTGCCGACCATCCTCTACTCGCTGTTCTGGAAGCGGTTCAACACCCGCGGCGCGTTGTGGAGCATGTACGGCGGCCTGATCTCGACGATCGTGCTGATCGTCTTCTCCCCCGCCGTGTCCGGTGCGAAGACCTCGATGATCCCGAGCGCCGACTTCGCGTGGTTCCCGCTGTCCAACCCCGGCATCGTGTCGATCCCGCTGGCATTCGTGCTCGGCATCGTCGGCACGCTGACGTCGAAGGACACCGGAAACGCGGCCAAGAACGCCGAGATGGAGGTTCGTGCGCTGACTGGTGTGGGCGCCGAGAAAGCTGTCGTCCACTAGGGCAGGCTGAGGCCTCGAATTTCACCCGAACGGACAGTCGTGGTGCCGGTCACAGCGCGGATATGCTGCGACCGGCCCATACCTTCTGTCGACCCGACCGATCTGATTCCCGACCCGAGAACGAACGAAGGAACTCCAACGATGACGGTGACCAATCCGACCTCCGAAAGCCAGGAGACCGGGCCCTACCCGCCCAGCGCCGAGTTCGCCGCCGACGCCAATGCCGACGCCGGCATCTACGCTCACGCCGAGGCGGATCGGCTGGCGTTCTGGGCGGAGCAGGCGGATCGGCTGTCGTGGGCGACGCCGTACGAGCAGGTGCTGGACTGGAGCGAGGCGCCCGTCGCGAAGTGGTTCGTGGGCGGGAAGTTGAACGTGGCCTACAACTGTGTGGACCGCCACGTCGAGGCCGGCTACGGCGATCAGGTGGCGATTCACTGGGAGGGTGAGCCCGGGGATTCTCGTGATCTGACCTACGCCGACCTGCTTGCCGAGGTGTCGCGCGCGGCGAACTACTTCACCACGCTGGGGCTGGTCGCCGGGGACCGGGTGGCGATCTACATGCCGATGATCCCCGAGGCCATCGTCGCCATGTTGGCGTGTGCCCGGCTGGGGTTGATGCACTCTGTGGTGTTCGCCGGGTTCTCCTCGCACGCGTTGCGCGCCCGGGTGGACGACGCGGCGGCCAAGCTGGTGATCACCACCGACGGGCAGTGGCGCCGTGGCAAGGCGGCCCCGCTCAAGCCGGCCGTCGACGAGGCCCTCGACGGCGCGGAATCGGTGCAGGAGGTGCTGGTTGTGCGGCGCTGCGGGATCGACGTGGCGTGGACCGAGGGCCGCGACGTGTGGTGGCACGACTCCGTCGCGCGGGCCGAATCCACCCACACCCCCGAGGCGTTCGACGCCGAGCAGCCGTTGTTCATCCTCTACACCTCGGGCACGACGGGCAAGCCGAAGGGGATCGTGCACACCTCGGGTGGGTATCTGACCCAGACCGCCTACTCCCACCACTACGTGTTCGACCACAAGCCCGGCCGCGACGTGTACTGGTGCACCGCCGACATCGGCTGGGTGACGGGACATTCCTACATCGTTTACGGGCCGCTGGCCAACCGGGTCACCCAGGTCGTCTACGAGGGCACCCCGAACTCCCCTACCGAACACCGGCACTTCGAGATCATCGAAAAACACGGCGTCACCATCTATTACACCGCCCCCACGCTGGTGCGTACGTTCATGAAGTGGGGTCGCGCCATCCCCGACGCGCACGACCTGTCCAGCCTGCGATTGTTGGGGTCGGTGGGTGAGCCGATCAACCCGGAGGCGTGGCGCTGGTTCCGCGATGTGATCGGCGCAGGGACCACCCCGATCGTGGACACCTGGTGGCAGACCGAGACCGGCGCCATCATGATCTCCCCGCTGCCCGGGATCACCGCCACCAAGCCCGGGGCGGCGATGACCCCCCTGCCGGGCATCTCCGCGACGATCGTGGACGACGACGCCAACCCCGTGGCCCCAAGAGTCGGCGAGGCGGGGTCGGACGCCGCTGGGTATTTGGTGCTCGACGAGCCGTGGCCGGCGATGCTGCGCGGCATCTGGGGCGACATGGAGCGTTACCGCGACACCTACTGGTCGCGCTACGCCGAGCAGGGCTGGTATTTCGCCGGCGACGGCGCCCGCTACGACGCCGACGGGGATTTGTGGGTGCTCGGCCGCGTCGACGACGTGATGAACATCTCCGGACACCGGATCTCCACCGCCGAGGTCGAATCCGCCCTGGTCGGACACTCCGGAGTCGCCGAGGCCGCCGTCGTCGGCGCCGCCGACGCCACCACAGGGCAGGCCATCGTGGCGTTCGTGATCCTGCAGGCTGACGCGACCGGCGCGGACCCCGACACCATGGTCACCGAACTCAAGGCCGCGGTCGCCCGCGAGATCTCCCCGATTGCGCGACCACGCGAGATCAAGATCGTGCCCGAGCTGCCCAAGACCCGCTCCGGCAAGATCATGCGCCGCCTG
>DATDBL010000312.1:0-33233 GCA_036524855.1 Aldersonia sp.
GTCGGGGTGATGGTGGCGTCGACGCCGTGGTGGGCGGTTTGCGGCGGCGAGCTTGGGCGAGACGATCCGGCCGTGGCCGCCCGGTCGCGACACATACCGGCACGTTCACCTGCCATGCGTCGACTTCGATGGCGCCCAGCATCATCGCTCGGTAGAGCTTGCCGGATTCGTGCAACCGGCCCGGGTCGTCTGCGGTCGGGGCGCTCGACGCCGCGGCGGCGGGATACGCCGTGACAGCCGAGGTGTACTCGGAGGTGAACGTACGGTTCTTGATCGGCCTCGACAGCTACAAGGCAACCGCTACGGCGGGCGGCTGGACGCGGCCGCCGACATCTGCGACCGCAAACCGCCGACGCGACCGGGGTTCCCGCAGTGCACGTGTGGACCAACCTGATGCGCGGAATCTCCGAACTGGCCAGCGGCGACCTTGCGTCGGCCCGACGATCGTTGCGCGACTCGCTCGCATTCTCCGCGGCGACGGTGAACCGCAACGTCGGGTCGCTCGCGCATGCCGTCCTCGCCACAACACTGGCGACCGGCGGCGATCACGCCGGTGCCGAACAGGCCCTGCGCGACCGGCCCTCCGGGGTGCAGCCATCCGAGATCGCGCTGTGGGAAACCGATCTCGTCCTGGCGCAGGCGTGGCTATCAGCGGCCGGTGGAATGGTCGCCGCGGCCCGCGACATAGTGCGCGGCGGTGCCGCTCGCGAAAGCCCGGCGGCGCCCACACCCCCGCGTTGCGCGCAACCACCACGCCGATCCCGATCACCGAACGCCAACACAAGATCATCGCCCTGGCCGCGGCCGGGCTGTCCAACCGCGAGATCGCCGAACGACTCGTCACGTCGGTGCGCACGGTCGAAGGCCACCTGTTTCGCGCGTCGCAGAGGACCGGCATCAGAACTCGAGCGGGTCTCGTCGCGCTGCTCAACAAGACTCACGGGCCGGAACCGAACGAGCGCTGACACGAGCAGTCTTCGAATCCACCGACCCCGCGCAGTGGCGCAATCCATCGGCCAGACTTGCATGATCGTCCAGCACAGCGCGAGCCGACATCGGCAACCACAGCGGAGAGGCCCTCTGCCTCGAACGAAAAGCGGCCCAGCACAGATCTGCGTGTAGAGGTCGGTGGCGCGTTCGACAGCGACACGACAGTCGGCATGATGCCGATTGCGCACTCGCGCCGCCGGTGTGCTAGCGTCTTCGCGATCGTGATCCGTCGGCAGGAGGTGAGACCCATGAACGCAGTATCCACAGTGGGCGCTCCCCTGCAGTCCACGATCACGCGACTGAGGTAGTCGCCGCGGGGAGCGCCAGACAGGCAATTCGCGAAAGGCGACTCCCATGAACACAACACTTTCTTCAACTCCGCACCTCACCTCGACGACGGCCTCCGACCGGCCGAGGTCCGACCAGGATCAGCCGCGGGTCGACGCCACAAGGCGGGTACGCGCCGCGGGTGAGCGAGCGTTGGTCCTCGGTGGCGGCGGATCGACAGGCAACGCGTGGCTGATCGGCGTCATCGCCGGCCTGTTCGATGCCGGACTGGACGTGACCACAGCCGACCTGACCATCGGGACGTCGGCCGGCTCGACGGCCGCGGCCCAGATAGCCGGTGCGACCCCGACCGAACTGCTTGCCGCCATCCTTGCCGCTGCCCCCGAGCAACGGACCGGTCCGGTCGGATCCGACCGAGGACGCGTTCCGATCAGGCCGGTGGCGGACCACATGAAGAGGATAGGCAAAATCATCGCCTCCGCTGAGGATGCGGCTGACATGCGCCGCAGAATGGGCGCGGCGGCACTCGACATGGATGCGGCCTCGGACGGCTCCTGGCAAACACAGTGGCGCGCCACCGTCGCCGCGCGGCTGCCCAGTCAGCGCTGGCCGCAACGAACGGTGCTCGTCACGGCGGTCGATGCCGATACCGGTCAACCGGTCGTGTTCGACCGCCACAGCGGAGTCGACCTGGCGGACGCCGTCGCCGCCAGCTGTGCCAGTGGCCTTCCCTACACGATCGGGGACAGCCGATACATCGACGGCGGCTACCGATCCAACGCCGAGAATGCCGATCTGGCAGCCGGATACGCACGGGTGCTGGTGCTGTCTCCGTTCGGCGGCCGAACACTCGCGCCGCTGGACTGGGGCGTGCATCTCGCAACACAGGTCAACGAACTCCGCGCACGCGGCAGCAGAGTCGAGACGATCTTCCCGGACAGCAACTCCGAGCACATGTTCGGCGCCAATGCGATGGATCTGTCGCTGCGTCCGCCCGCTGCTCGCGCGGGCTACGACCAGGGCAGAGCCCTCGCCGAGCAGCTGACCGAATTCTGGCGCTGACGCCCTCGAAATCAGTCGACTCGGTGGGCGTGACGACACCCGCTCATGCCTCGAAGGCCGATGGGCGCGACGCGCCTCACGCTACTTTTCGTGCGCCCTGACCTGACCTGGGCTCGTTCTGCCGTCTTGACGAACTCGGTCTCAGGTCGTGGGTCGACGGCTCGAGCCCGGTCGTGCGGTGTTGGCCTGCCGGGTCGTCGACACCGACGAGTTCGCCCGGTGTTGTCGCCGCTGTGGATGCGAGGCTGCGCCGCGCGATAGCGTGACCCGGCGGCTGGCGCACGAGCCGCTGGGTGGCGCCCGACGACGTTGCCGATCACAATCCGCCATGTCGCACTGGCACGCTGCGGACTCGTCTACGAGCTCACCGGATACGGGCGTGAACTCGAGCCGATCGTGCTGGCACTGGGCCGGTGGGGATTCCGGTCGATGGGCGAACCCGACGACGACGACATCGTCACCGCCGACTCGCTGTCGATGGCTCTGCGAACCGCGTTCGGACCAGAATTCGCTTCGGTAGCAATGAATTTCAAGATCCAAGTGGGTGCCGTCGAGTTGCGTGCCCAGGTCGGTGACGGTGCTGAAGGTGGTCCAGATCGCTCCCCCGGCACCGCCGGTGGGAGGCTCGCTGCCCAGCGGCGAGCCTGAACTGCGGTTCGCCACAGGCCCGGCATCCGCCACCTGATCGCGGGCACGCTGACCCGCCCAAGCCGTCTGGCCGTGACTGCTTCAAACTCGTATGACGGCGGGACCGCCAACCCCCTCGATTGCGTCGAAGTCGTCGTCCTGGCTGACGACGTCCATCCCGTTGGCCGCAGCCACTGCTGCTATCCATAGATCGTTGATCTTCGCGGTGCGCCCTTCTTCCGCCAATCGCACCCTGAGGGTCGCCCATCGGCGGGCTGCCTCGGCGGTAACGGGCAACGCCTCCACGATGGAGACTGCGTCCAGTGTCGCCAGGCGGCGCGCACGAGTAACCGTGTCGGTGGCCGCCAGTACACCTGCGTGTAGTTCGGCGAGCGTCACGACGCTCACCGCAGTCCGCTCGGGCACCGACGCGGTATCGAGACGACGTCCACTTTCCTGAGCGATCAAAACGCTCGTGTCCAGCAGCGCGGGTCGAGAAGTCAAAGCAGATCGAGGTCGTCGGTGGTGTCCCCGGCCAGCGTGGCGAGGTCCTCACGCAGCCCTGGATCGGCCTGACGTGCGGTCATGATCTCGATGAGATCGGCCTTCGAGAGAAACTGCTTACGCGCCGACCGGACGGGCCTGATCTCGGCGACCGGCAGGCCGTTCACCGTAATCGTGACACTGGTTCCTCCGGACACTTGACGCAGGACGTCAGCGGTGTGATTGCGCAGGTCGCGCGAAGCGATCGTGCTCATGTGTGTAACCGTAGCACATCTGCCCCACACCTGATCGGAGAGCAATTTCGATCCGCAGGACGATCGACAAACGGACGCCGTGATGACGGCCACCCCTTCCGGAGGGGACGGTGCCCGGTGGGGCCGAGTTGGGCGAGTTCGGCATCGATGTCGACGGTGATAATGCCGAGCAAGCCGATGTTGTCGGATTGGGCCGGGGAGACGTGGGCGAGCACGTCGACGTCGAGGCGGCGGCTCTGCGCATGCGGGTGGTCTAAACAGGGCGAAGCTATTTCAGGCTCGCGCCGTGGGTGTCGGTGGCGTGCTCGGTGATCGGCAGTTCGGACTGGTTGTCGACGATCTCGTCGAGCACGTACCGAACTCGCTCTCGGTCGCGACGATAATCTTCGTCGCATAGGTGAAGCAGTCCAGAAACGCTGTGCAGCAGCCTAACTCCTCGCGCTGCGCCAGCCACGCGTCGCGCGCGATCAGGTAGGTGGTCGGGTTCGTGTAGCGGCGCGAGCCCGGCACGTGGATGTCGCCGCTGCACAACGCGTCCCGCAGGCAGACCACCAGCACGACGAGAGCGATCACCGCGCCACCTCGGACTCGGGCCTGACGCGTTGCCTTGCACCCGATGGACCGGCGACCCTTACCCTTGACTCAATACCCCGACCTCGCACACGAAATCGGCACCTTGGGCGGGGTGCCGATATGCGGTGCGAACCTGGCCTGGCGACTCGTCGCGCTCAGCGGGCAACCCGTTCGCCGTCCACCGCCGCGATCCGCTTGGTCTGGCCCACCGCGAACACCACAGCGGCCACCGGCACCAGCCAATCCAGCACTGCATCGAGCACACCCGTAGCGGGCAGCAGGTTCGCGACCAGACCCGCGACGCCGATCGCCGCGACCGACCCGGCCCAGATCCACGTGATGGTCTTGTTCTTGGCGCGGAAAACCGGGCTACCCCAATACCGCCGGTCGACCGACTCTCGGGCGAACTGCTCGGTGAACGGCACGGTCAGCGCCGACACGCCCATCACCGCCGCCAGCGTCAGCGTCGACACGTTCGCGCCGTACTGGGCCAGCCACTCGTCGACGCCGAGACCGCCCACGAATCCGACGAGAGCGATCGCCCCGAACACCCCTATACCCGCCCAATCCAGGATCTTCACCGTCCGCCCGCGGACGGCCTCGTAGCCGGCCAAACCGGCGGCGACCAGGCCCGACGCGACCGCGGCGAGCGCAACGTGGTCGACTCCGAGGTGCTCCACCAGCACCGCGAACAGAATGAATGGGGCAAATCCGATGAAGATCTTCACGGCGTTCATGTCGTCGTCCTCAGGGCTTGTTCGGCGGGGTCGTTCGTTGGTGAGGACAACTCTGCCCGCTCGGCACGGCGGAAACATCGGTCGACTGACGGAGAATTCCGTGCCACCACTCGACCGCACTCCGGACCCCTTGACAAATCGAGTATCCCGCTACGCTACGCCCACCTCGGTCGGCCGGGGAACATGATTGCTACGCCGCGCCACGTCGGGCCGGCGCACCATCACCGCGAGGGCGTGAATGCAACCGAGCGGCAATCCAACAGGGGAGGAATCATGGCATCTCCGGTCATCCACGTGGGCTCTGATACGCGCGCCAAGTCGCAGCAGGAGGCACTGCGCGACGCGCAATTCGCAATCCAGGAAACAGGATTGGGCGTGACGTTCACGTCCGGACCGCACATCGGCGGCGCGGGTGCGCTCGACGGCAGTGATGTCGCGGTGCTGGTCACGTGCCTGTCGATGGGTTCGCGGACCTTCATCGAGGTCGTGGGCGCGAGCGAGGACAGCTCGGCTGCGGAGCAGGCGCGCAACCGAGTCCGCACGATCACCATGGGGCCGCCGAGCTGACCGCCCCGACACGGCTTGAACTCCGGATCCATTCGGGCCTGGCTCAGGCGTCGAGGCGGGCGTTATCCGCCATGCCGAAGGGCTACCCCGCGGGCGCGACCGCTGAACCTGCATGCAGAAACCCGACGAGGGGCGCGAGTTCGGGCACGGCTGCCGCGTCCGCGAGAGCGGCTTCCAGCGTCGCGTCGTGGGTGGGGCGGGCAGCGTCGAGCAGGCCGCGCCCGGTGTCGGTGAGTTCGGTGTAGATCCCACGGCGGTCGTCGGCGCAGAGGATCCGGGTCAACAGCGCGCGGTCCTCGAGCCGGGTCACCAGGCGGGTGGTCGCACTGCTCGACAGGGCGGCGGCGCGCGCCAACTGCTGCATGCGCATGTGCCAGCCGGCTTGGCGGCTCAACGCATCGAGCACCGTGTACTCGACGACGCTCAGCCCGTGCTCGCGTTGCAGCGCCCGCTCGAGCGCGGTCTCGATCGATCCGTGCAGTGCCGCAAGTGTTCGCCAGCCACGTGCGCGAATCTCGACGGCATCGTCGGCAATCCCCACGGTGGGCCTCCTTCCGTGCCCACCATACCCCACTTGCGCGGGCATCCGGCGTGTGCAACTATATGATTGCGTCTGCAATTACTGCACACGCTGGTTGTTGTACACACGTCAGGAAGGACGGGACCATGCCGGTTGCCCTCATCGCACTCGCCCTCGGCGGGTTCGGCATCGGATTGACCGAGTTCGTCATCATGGGCCTGCTGCCGGAGGTCGCGAACGACTTCGGCGTCACGGACACCGTCGCCGGCTATCTCATCTCCGGCTACGCCTTGGCGGTCGCGGTGGGCGCGATCGCCGTCACCGCCGCACTGTCGCGGGTGGATCGCAAGAAGGCCCTGGTCGCGCTGATGATGCTGTTCATCGCGGGCAACCTGCTCTCCGCCCTCGCCCCCACCTACACCGTCATGATGACCGGCCGCGTGGTGGCCGCGCTGTGCCACGGCGCCTTCTTCGGCATCGGCACGGTCGTCGCCGCCGGATTGGTGTCCGCCGACCGGCGCGCCGCCGCGATCTCGGTGATGTTCGTCGGCCTCACCACCGCCAACGTCCTCGGCGTCCCGCTGGGCACGCTGCTCGGGCAGGCCGCCGGGTGGCGCTCGACGTTCTGGGCGATCACCGCGATCGGCGTCGTCGCCGCCATCGGGGTCGCGGTGCTCGTGCCGGCGACGGCACCCGCCGCGCAGTCGAGCCTGTGGGGCGAGTTTCGGGTGTTCCGCAGCAGACAGGTCTGGCTGTCGATGGCCGTGACCGTGCTCGGCTTCGGCGGCATGTTCGGCGCCTTCAGCTTCATCGCCTACACGCTCACGGAGGTCAGCGGATTCGCGGCGAGCAGTGTGCCTTGGCTGCTGGTGCTCTTCGGGGTCGGTCTGTTCGTCGGCAACGTGCTCGGCGGCCGCGCCGCCGACCGCAACCTCGGCGGCACGCTCGTCACGCTGCTCGCCGTGCTCTCCGTGGTGCTGGTCGCGTTCGCGCTGACCGCCGAGAACCCGGTCGCGACCGTGGTCGCGCTGTTGGCCATGGGCGCCTTCGGTTTCGCGACCGTGCCCGGCCTGCAGATGCGGATCATGAACCATGCCGCGCACGCCCCGACGCTCGCGTCGGGAGCGAACATCGCGGCCTTCAACGTCGGCAACGCGTTCGGCGCCTGGGTGGCCGGGCTGACCCTGGCCGCCGGACTGGGCTACACCGCCCCGTTGTGGGCGGGAGCCGCGGTCACCCTCGCCGGACTCGCGGTCCTCGTCGTCGCGACCCTGGCGCCGGGTGGCGAGTTCGCGGGTTCGGCTGGGCGGCAACGGGAGTTTCAGCCCGCGTAGGCGCTCCGCGCCTGTGATTGGTTATGGAGTCCAGAGACTCCATAACCACTCACGAGTGCTGACCGGCGGTTATGTGCGGCTCGGGAGCCCCGGCGGCACGGCGCGCACGTTCTTTGCGCGCCGCGCAGGTAGCTCGCTGCGCGACGCGTGCAGAAGGTGCGCGACGTCAACGAACGAACGCCTCGCAGCGGCTCAGCGCTTGCGGGCGGACTCGCCATGCGACCAATCGACGAGTCCTTACCCCCGCTCCCGCGCGACGTTCTCCCGCACCGCAGGCACGACCTCGGCCGCGAAGCGTTCGTACTGCCCGATGTCGTCGCCCTCGGTACCGAACACGAAGGTGTCCATGCCGGCGTCGACGGCGATCTCGGTCAACTCGTCGACCCACTGTGTCACTGGGCCCTGCAGGAACCCTTCCGAAGCCCCGCCGGTGATCTTGCCGAACAGGTTGTACACCCGCGCGATCGCGGCAGGATCACGCCCGGCGTCCGCGGCGCCGTCGTCGATACGGACGTGCGCCTCCGGGAGCTTCTGCGGCGGAAAGGAACTCGACGACGGCACCCAGCCGTCGGCGCGGCGGCCGAGTTCGGTGAGCAAGCGCGGGCCGCCGACGCCCCACCAGATCCCGACCGGATGCGCCGGCGCGGGGCCGGGGTGCACGCCGTCGAGTCGGTAGTGCGTGCCGTCGAAACGCACCGAGCGCTCCGTCGACCACATCAGCCGGATCACCTCCGTCGCCTCGATCAGCGCGTCCGCGGCCTCGCGTGGCGTGCGACGCGGACCGCCGATCGCCTCGATCGCATCCCAGAACCCGCCGGCGCCGAGGCCGAGTTCGAACCGCCCGCCCGAGAGCACGTCGAGGCTCGCCGCCGTCTTCGCGAGCACCCCCGGTGGGCGCAAGGGCAGGCACGCCACATCCGGGAACACGCGCACCGAATCGGTGTGTGCCAGCAGCGTCGCGAGCAGCGCGAACGTGTCGAGGAACCGTCGCTGATACGGATGGTCCTGCACGCCGACGTAGTCGAGTCCGGCCCGGTCCGCGGCGATCCCGACCGCGACCACGTGCTGCGCCGTCGCGGCGTTGGGTGTGGCGAAGACCCCGAAGCGCAGTTCCCGGCCGTAGTCCACCATGGTCGAAGCCTATCGTCGCAGCTCAGCACCCGTGAGTGGTTGACGAGGCTGTGCCGACATTCCCGTCGCTTCGCTCGCCCAGGTGGACTCTTCAACCACTCACGGGTGCGGGAGATCTACTCCGCGCCCAGAACAGCACCGGAATCAGCAGCAAGGCGAGCACCCCACCGCCGAGCGACAGCGCGCTGTAGCCCGCGGCGGCCATGACGACACCCGACACGACGCTGCCGCCTGCGCCGGAGAGGGCGACGAGCACGTCGATCGTGCCCTGGGTGCGGGGGCGGTTCTCCGGGACAGTGGCGTCGACGACCAGTGCCGTGCCCGAGATCAGACCGAAGTTCCAGCCCAGGCCCAACAGCGCGAGCGCGACGATCAACAGGCCCAGCGAGTCGCCGGGCGCGAGCGCCGCGGTAACGCCGGCAAGCAGCAGCGTGACGCCGGCCGCGATCGCGATCGGCGTCCGGCCTACCTTGTCGACGAGCACGCCGGTCACCAGCGACGGCAGGTACATCGCGCCGATGTGGATGCCGATGACCAATCCGACCTGCCCGAGCCCGTGATGGTGGGCGCGCATGTGCACCGGGGTCATCGTCATGATCGCGACCATCGCGACCTGGGTGAGCACCATGATCGTCGCGCCGACGTAGGCGCCCACACCCGGAGGCGGCACCTCGGCGTCGGTCTCGGGAGGCGCGGTCGCGAAATGCAGGCGGCGCGCGAGCAGATAGGGGTCCGGCCGCAGCAGCGTGCACAGCGCCAGGCTCGCGGCACCATATGCCACGGCGGCCAGCAGGAACGGCCCGGCGAGCGCAGGGATCCCGAGCGTCGTCGCGAGGTGACCGAGCGGCTCGACGAGGTTCGGCCCGGCGACCGCACCGACCGTCGTCGACACCATCGCAACGCTGATCGCGGTGCCGCGTTGCGCCGGCAGCGCGAGGTCGGTACCGGCGTAGCGGGCCTGCAGGTTCGTCGCGGTCCCGGCGCCGTAGACGAACAACGACACGAACAGCAGCGCAATGCTGTCGCCGACCGCCGCGGCCACGACCCCCACCGCACCCAGGGCTCCGGCGGCGAACCCGGTGCCCAGCCCGACCCGTCGCCCCCACCGTTGCGACAGGCGCCCGACCAGGAACGCGGTGAGCGCAGATCCCAGGGTGAACAGGGCGCTCGGGATGCCGGCGAGGCTGTCGCCGCCGAGCATCTGCTGGGCGAGCAAGGCCCCGACGGTGACTCCCGCAGCCAGGCCGGCGCCACCGAGCACCTGGCTGAGCACGACGACCGTCAGCGTGCGCCGCTGCACCCGTGCGCGTTCGGCCTCGGCGGCCGCGATGCTCTCGCCGCCCGCCGTCATCGCGCGCCCGCCATGCCCGCCAGGGTATCCCGGCAGTCTGCGTCGTTGACACCGGTCGAACCGGCAGCGATAGCTGAGCAAGAAACTTGAATTCGAGCTCGAGTTCGACAACGTCCGGGAGGCGACGATGCCGTTGGTAACGGGAAGCTGTCACGCCTCGCCTCGCGCGTCGCGCCCCGCTGCGCCCGCATCGTGGCGGCGAGAACCGGTTCCAGGGCGTCGAGTAGCGGGCCCACGAAGAGGCCGGTTCGGTCGACATCCGCATCGGACTCGAACTCACCGATTTCGACGCCGACGATCTCACTCTCGGCCAGCACCTCGGCGGCTCGACGCAACTGCCGCAAGCTCATTCCAGCGGGCACGCGATAGTCGGTCGGCACGACATCCGGCTCGAGCACATCGCAATCGAGGTGCAGGTAGACTGGGCGCCCGCCGATGGCCCTGCGTAGCACCGTCTCGAGGTCGGGGCCGACCGCGACGTGCTCGATGGCACTGTCCTCGAGGAATCGTTGCTCCGGTGGATCGATGTCGCGCGCACCGACCAGGACGACATTCCCCGTCGCTAGCCCCTCTCCCATGCCTGAGTTCCATAAGCCGAGCGGGCCGCTCAGAGCCAGACCGCCGACCCGGTCGAGGTGGTGTCCGGTGTGTTGAGATCTGCGTGGGCGTCGAACCACACGACGACGGCGTCGGTTCGATGCGCGGCCACCACCGGCAGGGTGGCCAGTGCGACCGCACAGCGACTCAACGCGGTGACCGGCACGGCGCCCGCGGGCAGGACCCGGTCGTAGCGCTCGGACATCTCCCGCAGGCCGGGCAGCGCGAGCGCGAGCTCCTCCGACCAGCCCACGGAGCGCGCGGCCTCCGGTGTGCCGACCGGGAACGGCTCCGCCCCCAGACGCTCGGCGAGGCCGGCGGCCAAGAACCGTGAACCGGTCATGGCCCGATCGTTATGGTCGGCGGCGCGGCTGGCGAAGCGAGTCAGTACGGGCACTCCAGCGTGGTACACGGCGGCGGACATGCGGCTCCTCCGGGAGGTGATTCAACGGGTGCCCAAACCCTAGAAGCCGGGCAATATGTTGCACAATCGCCAGAGTCCTGACATTCTGGGCCACTGATTGCGCATAATGCTGGCCCATCTTAGGCCAATTGCGTGCTCGATGACATCGATTGCCAGCTCATCTCCGCTCTCCGGGTCAACAGCCGGGCACCCGTCGCCGTCCTGGCGCGCGAGCTCCGCGTCAACCGATCCACAGTGACCGCGCGGATCGAGCGGATCGAGCGGCTGCGCGAGACCGGCGTGATCGAGGCCTTCACCATTCGGCTGAGCAACGACGTGGGCGGCGCCATCCGCCGGATCACTCTGGTGACGACGGCGCCAAACCAGGGGCAGGCCGTGGTCCGGGTGATTCGTAGGCTCCCCGAGGTCGAATTCCTTCATTCGACCGTCGGGGTCTGGGACCTGGTCGTCCAATTGCGCACCCGCTCACTGGCCGACTTCGACACTGCGCTGGAGCGTATTCGGGCGGTGCCCGGCGTCACCGACACGCAGCCCAGCCTGCTGTTCAACTCCCTGACCGATCGCTCATCGTGACCCGGCGTGTCTCCTGCCACCGGGGACGTCGGTCCGTCCGCCGGGGAGCTGAGAACCTCACAGGGCAGCAGGTGCGCGACGGCACCGGCGACGGGTCGCGATCCAAGGCGAGGCGCTACAGTTGGTCACGCACCGAACGCTTCTGGTCAACCATGTTGTGTTCCGCTCCACGTCGGCTGACCAACCGAACGTCGGAAACGCGACATGCGGCGTGACCAACCGAACCACCGACAACGGGAGTGACCAACCCCGATGAGTACCACTGAACGCACCAACGTCCTGATCGAACTCGACAGCCGTCGGCGCACAGATCTCGGCAAGATTGGCCGGCACCAGCGCTACCTCGTCACCGAAGAGGAAGACGGCACCCTGATCTGGACTCCCGCCGTCGTGATGAGCGAGGCCGAAGCTCGCTTGCGTGCCAACCCAGAACTGCTCGCACGCATCGAATACGAGCTCGCCCACCCCGAACTCGACGCGTCCGACCGCCCCCGCCGGAAGCGCTGACCGCATTCGGATTGGCTGGATTCACCCGACGTAGTCGAGGCGGGTCATCATGCCGAATTCTTGGTGGTATGCGTTGTGGCAGTGCAACATCCAGCCGCCCGGGTTGTCGGCGACGAGGTCGACGGACAGTGAGCGCCTGGGCCGCCGCACCTGGTGCCCGCACATTGCGACAGCCGCATAGCCGCGACGATCGCCACGCCGCTCCCCCGCGCGACGTTCCTCAACCGCTTTCGCGGGCCGAGCGACACCATCCCACCGATGCCGACAGCTTGACACGCCAGGTGGCGTGGCAGGGTGGTCGTTGGCAGTGCTTCTCCCGATGTGGAGATGACCCCGCAGTTGCTGCGGTATGCGAGTGTGAAGCTGCCGTTGTCCTCGCCGCGCGCGGGGATCGTTGCGTCGGGGTGATAGCGGGCACCCAGCATGGCTGCTGCTGGCCCGGTTGCGGGCCGGTGTAGACGCCGCGGCGGATTAGCTGCTCCGTAATTTGATAAGGTAGTAGCTGCTGTGGCAATCTCCAATGGAGTTCACCGCTCCTACACGTCTGGACGGTAGCGGCGGGTACCGACAGGTTTCGCGAGGAAGGGGGGTCCCGCGGTGAAACTGTCCCGATCGGCGGCCTCGGCGTGGGCCAAGCACGACCGTTCGTCGGGGGATGCGATGCCCCTGTTCCAGCACATGCTCGACAGCGCCGCTGTGGCGGGGTTCTTGTGGGAGTGCTGGCTTGCGGGGTCGGCTTGCCGGGTCGTCGCCGACTGTTTTCCGGACGGGGAGGGTGACGCGAAGGTCGCGGTGTGCTTCTTGGCGGCGGTCCACGACCTCGGGAAGTGTTCGGGTGTTTTCGCCTCGCAGGTTCCCCAGTTGACGGGCGCGATGGAGCGCGCCGGGCTTGCGATGCCCGTGGTGTCGAGGGCGGATCGACGTAGCTTGCCGCATTCGATCGTCAGCCACGTCTTGTTGCGGCGGTGGCTCGTCGAGCGGTGGGGGTGGGATCGGGTCACCGCGGATTCGTACTCGGTGGTCGTGGGCGGGCATCACGGCGTGCCGCCGTCCCTTCATGACCTCGATTCCGCCTCGGCCACCGGTCGGCTCCTGGGCGGGCCGACCTGGGCCGATGCGCAGAACGAGTTGACCGACTTCTGCGCGGGAGTGACCGGAGCAGATCGCCGACTGGCCGAATGGGCCGGTCATCGCCTCACCGAGCAGGCGCAGGTGCTGACGACGGCCGTGGTCATTGCCGCGGATTGGATCGCCAGCAACCAGGAGTTGTTCCCGTACGCGGTGGCAGGGTCCCGACGAACAGCAGGCGCGCACCGATCGCGCTTTGGACCGACTGGCGCTTCCCTCGCCGTGGCGACCCGGCCCACCGCCACCCGTCGATGCGCTGTTCGCGGACAGGTTCGCCCTGCCGGACGGGGCGAAACCGCGCCCGGTCCAGGTCGCCGCCTACGACATCGCCGTGCAGGTCGCACAACCTGGCTTGATGATCATCGAGGCGGGGATGGGCGAGGGCAAGACGGAGGCAGCCCTGGCCGCCGCCGAGGTTCTCGCCCACCGCACCGGCGCCGGCGGCTGCTTGATCGCGTTGCCGACGATGGCGACCAGCGATGCGATGTTCGGCCGGGTTCTACGCTGGGCGCAACGACTCCCGCGCAGCGAGGACGACGGTCCGCTGTCGATCTTTCTGGCGCACAGCAAGTCCCGCCTCAACGACGATTTCGTGGGGCTGATGGGCGGGCGGGTCAGCGGTGTCGGGATCGACGAAGACCGTGCAGGTGACTGCGCCGGCCACCACGACGTGCTGGCACACCAGTGGTTGTTCGGACGCAAGAAGGGCGTGCTCGCCGACATCGTCGTCGTGACGATCGACCAGGTCCTGTTCGCGGCCCTCAAGTCCCGCCACCTTGTGCTGCGGCATTTGGCCCTGGCGAACAAGGTCGTGATTCTGGACGAGTTGCACGCCCTGGACACGTACATGAACGTGTATATGGATCGCGTCGTGGAATGGCTCGGGTCCTACCGGATTCCGACGATCATTCTCTCCGCGACACTGCCGTCCGACCGGCGGGTACACCTGATCCAGGCCTACGAATCGGTTGGGCGCGAACACGCCAACACCGCCGCGTCACCGCCGCGCCGCCGTCGCCGCGCCACCACGCCGGCGACTCCTCGTTATGACGTGCTGGCCGGCGACATCGGGTATCCGGTCATCACCGCGACCACGGGTGATGTCCCGTTGGTCCGCGCGGTCGAACCCTCCGATCGCTGCATCCCGGTCACCGTCGAACAGTCGAGCGACGACGACGACACCCTCGTCGCCATGCTGCGCCGAGACCTGCGTGACGGAGGATGTGCGGCCGTCATCCGGAACACCGTGGGCCGCGCCCAGCGGACGAAACAACTCCTCGACCAGCACTTCCCGGGCGAAGTCGTCCTCGCCCACTCACGCTTCCTCGCCGGCGACCGATCCGTGATCGAGGCCGACCTGCGCCGCGACCTCGGCCCGACCAGCGCGCGTGGAGCGGGACGGCCCGCCCGCCGGATCGTCGTCGGAACGCAGGTACTCGAGCAGTCACTCGACGTCGACTTCGACGTGATGGTCACCGATCTCGCGCCGATCGACCTGCTGCTGCAGCGGGCCGGACGGTTGCACCGGCACAAACGCCCGCTCACCGATCGTCCTGCGGCACTGCGAGTGCCGCGACTCGTGGTGACCGGTGTCGAAGACTGGAACGCCGCGCCCGTGAAGGCGGTGCCCGGATCCCGCTTCGTGTACGGCGACATCACACTGTTCCGCGCGGTGGCCGTGCTGCTGGCGCATCTCGCGGCGACACCGGTGGTGACGCTACCGCGCGACGTGGCGCCGCTCGTTCAAAGTGCCTACGCACCCGCCCTGACACCCCCTGCCGGTTGGGAGAACGACTGGGCGGCGGCCGAACGCGAGGACACCGTGCGGCGCACTGATCAGCGAACCAGGGCCAGGAACTTCCTGTTGGACCCGCCGCCTCGGCGCGCGGGCACCAGTTCGATCATCGGATGGATCGACCGCGGCGCCGGCGAGGCCGACGACAGCGGCCGGGGCCGCGCCCAAGTCCGCGACACCGAGGACGGCATCGAGGTCATCGCGGTCCAGCGGGTCGACGCACACTTGCGGGCACTGCCATGGCTGGACCGATACGGGGGCGATCCGCTCGACACCGGCATCGGCATCCCCCCGGCCCTCGCGCGTGCCCTGGCGACATGCACGGTCCGCTTGCCCCCACGGCTCACCAGACCCTGGGTCATCGACCGCGTCATCGACGACCTCGAACCCAACGGGCTCGCGTCATGGCAGTCGTCCCCGTGGCTCGCCGGAGAGCTGATTCTGGTCCTCGACGCCGACCTGACTGCCGGGGTCGCCGGCTTCCGGCTCGGATACGACCGGGAACTCGGACTACTGCTGCACGCCGACACAGAGGGGAACGCTCGATGACACCGACTTTCGACCTGCGCACCCAACCATGGGTCCTGACTCGCATGCTCGACGGAAGGATGGCGGAACTGTCGCTGCACGACGTGTTTCGACGCGCCCACGAGGCCCGCGACCTCGTCGGTGAGGTACCCACCCAGACGTTCGCACTCACACGACTTCTCCTCGCGATCCTGCACCGGGCACTCGGAGAAGTGGACAGTCCGCTCGACGACTGGAGGTCGCTGTGGCACGCGCCAACCCTCCCCGCGGACGAGATCGAGGAGTACCTGGACGATTTCGAGGACCGGTTCGATCTGCTGCACCCGGCGACACCCTTCTTCCAGGTCGCCGATCTGCACACACAGAAGAACGAGATGTCCGGGCTCGAGAAGCTCATCGTCGACGTGCCGAACGGGCACCGCTATTTCACAACTCGCACCCAGGTCGGTATCGAGCGGATCTCCTTCGCCGAAGCCGCCCGCTGGTTGGTGCACTGCCAGGCGTTCGACACCTCAGGCATCAAATCCGGCGCCGTGGGTGACAACCGAGTCAAGAACGGCAAGGGATACCCGATCGGGACCGCTTGGGCGGGAAACTTGGGCGGCATCCACCTCGATGGTGCGAGCCTCAAGGACACCCTCCTGCTCAATCTGGTGCTCGCCACCCGCCATGACGAGTACTTCTCCGCCCCCGACGATCTGCCGCCGTGGGAGCGGCCCCCGCTGACCGCCGCGGTCGAGGATCGTCACGGAGCCGGGCCACGCGGCCAGATCGACCTGTTCACCTGGCAGGCCCGACGCATCCGCCTGGGCCATGACGGCACGTGCGTCACCTCGGTCCTGATCGCGAACGGCGACGTCATGGCACCACAGAACCAGCACGTGCACGAACCGATGTCGACCTGGCGACGCAGCGCCACCCAGGAGAAGAAGCTGGGCGAAGCCCTGGTGTACATGCCACGCACCCACGACCCGGAACGGTCGATGTGGCACGGGCTCGCCGCCCTGCTGCCCCAGACGGAACGCAGTGCCGGAATGAAAACGTCGCCCGCAGGGGTGCTCGACTGGATCGCGCTGTTGCGCAACCAGCCGGACACACTCCATCCCGACTACGTGCTCCGCACGCACGCGCTCGGCATCAAGTACGGCAGCCAGAGTTCCACCGTCGCCGAGATCGTCGACGACTCGCTTAGCATCCACGCCATCCTGGTGTCCGAGCAGGGACGCGAACTCGCGGCCGTCGCGATCGATGCGGTTGCGGCCACCGAGACGGCGGTGACGGCGTTCGCGACACTGGCCGGCAATCTCGCCACCGCCGCCGGCGGAGACGCCGCGGGTGAGCGAGACCGAGCGCGCGAGCACGCGTACTTCCTCCTCGACGCACCATACCGGCAGTGGCTGGCCGCGCTCGACGCGTCGACGGACGCCGATGCCGCCCTGGCGAACTGGTTCGACACCGCACGGTCTGTGGTCTGGACCGAAGCACAGGACATGCTCGACTCGGCCGGACCCGCAGCCTGGGTGGGACGGCCCAATTCCGCGGGGCGACACGTCAACACCCCGCAGGCCGATGCCTGGTTCCGTCACGCCCTGCGACAGGCGTTGCCGGTTCCCACCCACACCGCGAATCCTGCCCACTCCGACGAACAGTGAGGTCCACTCGATGATCGGTACCGAACCCGCAACGCCGGCGACGCCCGGCACCCGGCAGGTCCTGTCCGCCTACGTCGACCGCAAGGTCACCCGACTGCAGCAGCAGTACCTCGCCGACGTGTCGAGCGCGGCCGCCTCACTGGCCAGACTCCGCCGCGCGGTCAACCGCGGGCCCGGCGAGGATCCCACGGTCTGGGCCGAGACGTTCGACGGCTTTCCCGCCGAACTGCTCGGCCGTGGGGACCGCCCGTCCCGCCACGAGCGGGCAGCGCACGCCGCCATCACCCTCTTCGCGGTCCATCAGCAGTCCAAGGATCGCGCGATGCACCGGCAGGGGTTCGGTATCGGCGCGGCGGCACGCAAGCTCGGTACCGAATCGAACAGCGAGGAGGCGGTGCTGCGTCGCTTCCAGACTCTCGGGACCTCCACCTCGTTCGAGGAGACCGTCTACCACGCGCGTGCGCTGATCACCCAGTTCCGCTCGCACGGACTCGGAATCGACTACGGAAGACTCGCCGCCGACCTCGCCGACATCCAGAACGAACACCGGGCCGACCGGGTACGCCTCGCCTGGGGCCGCGACTACTACCGCGTCACCGACCGCGCCGCCGACCCGGCGAGAGATACCGACACACGCACCACCAGCGACAACTGACCCCTTCCCGACACCAGGAGTTCCCATGGCACACACCTTCATCGACGTCCACGTCCTGCAGACCGTCCCGCCGAGCAACATCAACCGCGACGACACCGGCAGCCCGAAGACCGCGAAGTTCGGCGGCGTTCGCCGCGCCCGCGTATCCAGCCAGGCGTGGAAGCGCGCCACCCGACAGGAATTCCGGGAGACACTCGACACGAACGAGCTCGGCGAGCGCACCAAGCGGGTCGTGGAGCTGCTGGCCGAGGCCATCACAACCCAGGATCCCGAGATCAACGAGGCTGTCGAACTGGCCGAGAATGCGATCGCGGCGACCGGCGTGAAGATCGAGAAGCACAGGAAGCGGAAGGGCGAGGAGGACACCGAACCCGCGCAGTCTGCCTATCTGCTGTTCCTGAGCAACAACCAACTCCGCAATCTGGCGGCCGTAGCCATCGACGCCGAACGCAACGGCGAAGCCATCGCCAAAAAGGCCGCCAAGGACGCTCTCGGCTCGGACAACAGCATCGATCTCGCCCTGTTCGGACGGATGGTCGCCGACGCACCCGACCTCAACGTCGACGCCTGCGCGCAGGTCGCCCACGCGATCAGCGTCCACTCGGTGGACAACGAATACGACTACTTCACCGCGGTCGACGACAAGGCACCGGAGGACAACGCCGGCGCCGGGATGATCGGCACGGTCGAGTTCAACTCGTCGACGCTGTACCGGTACGCGACGGTGAACGCCGACTCGCTGGCCACCCAGCTCGGAAGCGCAGAGGCCGTCGGCCGCGCGGTCGAGGCGTTCCTGCGTTCGTTCGTCACCAGCATGCCGACCGGAAAACAGAACACCTTCGCCAACCGCACGCTGCCCGATGCCGTGGTCGTGCAGATTCGGGTCCGGCAGCCGGTCAACCTTGTGGGCGCGTTCGAGGACCCCGTCGAAGCGACCGAGGAGCAGCCCCGGCTCGAGGTCGCGAGCCGGCGCCTCACCTCCTACGCCCAGGACCTCGACCGCGCGTTCGGGCACAGCCCGCTGTCCGCGTTCGTGGTCCGAATCGGGGAGGCGACGAAACCGCTAGTGGAACTCGGCGACGAGGTCGATCTGGACGCACTGCTCGCCGGTGTCGGCGCGGTCGTCCGGCGGCGCGTGGAGGCGTCGTCGTGACGACGCTGCTGCTCCGCCTCGCCGCCCCGATGCAGTCATGGGGCGATTCGAGCCGGTTCGTCCGGCGCGAAACCCGACACCACCCCACGAAGAGCGGCGTGCTCGGCCTGATCGCGGCGGCCCAGGGACGTCGCCGCACAGATCCCGTCGAGGATCTGGTCTCGCTGCGCTTCGGTGTCCGCATCGACCAGCCCGGACAGCTCGTGCGCGACTTCCAGACCGCGCGCAGCCTCGACGGCCGCAAGACGATGCCGCTGTCGTACCGCTACTACCTCGCCGACGCGGTGTTCGTCGCCGGCGTCGAGGGACCGCAGCCCGTCGTCGAGGGCATCCGGGACGCTCTCTTGAACCCCACCTTCCCGCTGTATCTGGGGCGGCGTTCGTGCACTCCCATGGGCCGCCTCGTCCTCGGTGTGGACGAGAACCCACTCGTCGACGCGTTGAGATCCTGCGGATGGCAGGCGGCGCAATGGTACCGGCGCCGGCAGTCCAGAAGCGGCGTCCACCTCGAGATCGTCCGCGACGCGATCGGCCCGGACGAGGTCGGGGAAACCGCGCAGGACGAGCCGATCAGCTTCGACCCGACGCGGCGTGACTACGGCTGGCGCACGATCGTGCACGACGACCCAGTGGCGGTGGCCAACCCGGACGGCCGCACGACCTCGCACGATCCGTTCGCCCTGCTCGGGGGTGCCTGATGTATCTGACCAGATTCGCCGTCAATCCGGCACGCCGACAGTCCCGCTTCCTGCTCGGGTCACCCCAAGCCATGCACGCGGCCGTCCTCGCATCGTTCCCGCCGACCGACGAGGCGGAGCGTCTGCTCTGGCGGGTGGACCGAGACGGGCACACAACCTGGCTGTACATGGTTAGTCCGCGCGAGCCGCAGCTGACCCACCTGGCCGAACAGGCCGGCTGGTCGGACAGCTCGACATGGGCCAGCAAACCGTACGCACCGCTGCTGGACCGTATCGGAGAGGCGCAGTCGTGGGCGTTCCGGCTGACCGCCAACCCCGTGCACACCATCAAGCGCGAACGCGACGGCCGCAAGATCCGCGTCGGTCACGTCACCGCCACCCAACAGCAGCAGTGGCTCTCGGACCGCAGCGCGGACCATGGGTTTGCTATCCACACGTGCGAAGGCGAACCCGCGGTCACCGTGAGCAACCGGGTCAGGCGGAGCTTCCGCCGCGGGGCGGGCACGGTCACCCTGGTGACGGCCCAGTTCGACGGACACCTCCGCGTCACCGATCCGGACGCCCTGCGTCGGGCACTCGTCACGGGCATCGGCCGGGCGAAGGGCTACGGCTGCGGACTGCTCACCCTCGCGAATCCGACCGTGCCGTGAAGGAGATCCCGGGAACGCGCCCGAGCGAGATCCACGATCTCGCCCGGGCGGAGGACCGACTGTCGTTCCTGTACCTGGAGCGGTGCACGGTCCACCGCGACGCCAACGCCATCACCGCGACCGACGAACGCGGCGTCGTCCACATCCCGGCCGCCGCGCTCGGTGCGCTGCTGCTCGGACCGGGCACCCGCATCACCCATCAGGCGATGATGCTGCTGGCGGACAGCGGGTCCACCGCAGTGTGGGTCGGCGAGCAGGGCGTGCGGTACTACGCACACGGCCGGTCGCTCGCTCGATCGGCGCGGCTGCTCGAAGCCCAGGCTGCCGCGGTGTCGAATCAGTCGTCGCGACTGCGGGTCGCCCGGGAGATGTACGCGATGCGGTTTCCAAACGAGGACACCTCCGCGTTGACCACGCAACAACTGCGTGGCCGAGAGGGCGCCCGGGTCCGGCGAATCTATCGCGAACACGCCCAGCTCACAGGAGTCGAATGGAAACGGCGACAATACGATGCGAACGACTTCAGCCTCGGTGACCCGATCAACCAAGCATTGTCCGCCGCGCACACCTGCTTGTACGGCATCGTCCACGCTGTGATCGTCGCGGTCGGGTGCGCACCAGGTCTCGGGTTCGTCCACACCGGACACGTCCGCTCGTTCGTCTACGACATCGCTGACCTGTACAAGGCCCAGATCACGATTCCCGTCGCGTTCGAAGTCGCTGCCACCGAGGTCGAGGACATCGGCGCGGCCACTCGCCATGCGGTACGCGACGTCGTCCACAGCAGCGGAATCCTGTCCCGCTGCGCGAAAGACATTCGTGCTCTGCTGTTGCCGACAGAACCCGAAGACGAGCAGTACGGCGAGGTGCTCAAACTGTGGGACGGTCGAAACCGTGAGGTCGCTGCCGGCACCAACTACGAGGACGCCGTGTTCGACGAGGACGTCCCATGGTAGTCATCGTGCTGACAGCCTGCCCCGCAGGGCTGCGTGGCCACCTGACCCGATGGCTTCTCGAGATCAGTTCGGGAGTCTTCGTCGGCCGCGCGACATCCAGGGTCCGAGACAGACTCTGGGCCCACGTTGTCGAACTCGCCAAGGACGGAAAGGCCATCATGGTGTACTCGACACCAGGCGAACAAGGCCTGTCGTTTCGGGTGCACCGCCACCACTGGACTCCTGTAGATGTCGACGGGATTCAGCTGATGCTTCGCCCCCACACCGACGAGGTGCAGCAACCCGGAGACATGCGCCGCGGCTGGAGCAAGGCGAGCAGGTATCGCAGAGCGAGCAGTGCGCGGCGGCAGAAGTGAAACCGCAACCCCGCAATTGCCGCTAAACTACCAGGTCACCAAGTGTGCTCCCCGCGCGAGCGGGGATGAGCTAACGCCACCCAAGCCGACTCGATGAAGGCGACCTGGGTGCTCCCCGCGCGAGCGGGGATGAGCTCTCTGCCCATCAGGGACCGCCGTACCAGAAAGGGTGCTCCCCGCGCGAGCGGGGATGAGCTCGTCGCGTCGCGAATCCCGCACGGAAGAAAATCGTGCTCCCCGCGCGAGCGGGGATGAGCCCGGCGAGACGGTATCCCGGGGTAGCCCATCCGAGTGCTCCCCGCGCGAGCGGGGATGAGCCCGTCGCTACCGAGCCGGCCGGTGAGCCCCTCGAGTGCTCCCCGCGCGAGCGGGGATGAGCCCATCCTGCGGCTGCCTAAGTCGTCTCGCATCAAGTGCTCCCCGCGCGAGCGGGGATGAGCCCGGAGGGGTACTCCCATGAGCAACCAACAGTGGGTGCTCCCCGCGCGAGCGGGGATGAGCCCCCGGCCCGGTCCAACCAACCCCACCGGCGAGGGTGCTCCCCGCGCGAGCGGGGATGAGCCGGCTTGTCGTATGTTCAGTCGAAAACCGCTGGCGTGCTCCCCGCGCGAGCGGGGATGAGCCCAGGGGTTGGCGGATGCGCAGGCTGCGCAGGTCGTGCTCCCCGCGCGAGCGGGGATGAGCCCCCGGCACCGATCGCGACGACGGCACCGATCCCGTGCTCCCCGCGCGAGCGGGGATGAGCCCTGGAATAGTGCGGTCCAGCATTGCGCCGAGAAGTGCTCCCCGCGCGAGCGGGGATGAGCCCTCTCTGCGGAACATGGCGGCGACTGGCACGAAGTGCTCCCCGCGCGAGCGGGGATGAGCCCGGTGCCCCCGCGAGCCCCTGAATTGACTTGAGGTGCTCCCCGCGCGAGCGGGGATGAGCCCAACCAGAACGTCGGCGCCCGCGCTGTCCGCGAGTGCTCCCCGCGCGAGCGGGGATGAGCCCGGATACCACATGCAGGCGCCGTGGTATGAGGCGTGCTCCCCGCGCGAGCGGGGATGAGCCCATTTCAGTACCTCCCGGTTGTCTGACGCGATCGTGCTCCCCGCGCGAGCGGGGATGAGCCCCGTCATCGACATGGGACTGTGGGCAGACATGGGTGCTCCCCGCGCGAGCGGGGATGAGCCCGCGACGACCTCGTCGTTGGCGGACATCAGGCGGTGCTCCCCGCGCGAGCGGGGATGAGCCCGACATTCAAGGCGTGGCGGGCATAGGACGCTGGTGCTCCCCGCGCGAGCGGGGATGAGCCACCACCGGCCCGAGCTATGGGCACACCGGTTTGCGTGCTCCCCGCGCGAGCGGGGATGAGCCCCTTCAACGACCTCATGGAGAAACTACCCACGCGTGCTCCCCGCGCGAGCGGGGATGAGCCCGCGCCGCGGTGCAGGACGTAGCGGATCGTGTCGTGCTCCCCGCGCGAGCGGGGACGAGCCCGACCATGCCGCGTGGCTGGACCGGTCGATCAAGTGCTCCCCGCGCGAGCGGGGATGAGCCCAGTTTCGACAGACTCGCTGACAGCCTTGTCGATGTCGGTGCTCCCCGCGCGAGCACGGGGATGAGCCTACGTAAGTTCCGGCCCGACTGGATGACGACAGGTGCTCCCCGCGCGAGCGGGGATGAGCCTCCACCAAGGGTGTCGCTCGCTACGCTGGACCGGCGCTCCCCGCGCGAGCGGGGATGAGCCCGGTGCGCTACTCGCAGCCGTCGGTCTGGTCGGGTGCTCCCCGCGCGAGCGGGGATGAGCCCGTCTGCACCGACTGCACGAACGTGTCGGCCTGGTGCTCCCCGCGCGAGCGGGAATGAGCCTGGCTGGCGATCAAGGCGGCGCGCGTCTCCCCCGTGCTCCCCGCGCAAGCGGGGATGACCCCTCGACAGCCCGCCGGCGCACGGGGATGGCCAAGGTGCTCCCCGCGCGAGCGGGGATGACCCTGCGTTTCGGGGAGCTGAGAACAGGGCCTAGAGGCGCGCCGCCGCCGTCGACACGGAAGAGGTCGGTTTAGGGTCCGACCGATGGGTGTGGTCACGGCTCGGCGGGCCTTTGTTGGAGCTGGTGACGTCGCGGACAAAGCGCCCGGCGTGGCGCAGCGCCCGTCGGCTGTCCGGCTGGGGGCGAGCGACTACCCGCGTCCACCGCCACCAAACCCGAAGCCGGGGTTGGCCGGTCGATACTCGGGTGCACCGAAGGATCGGACCTGTCGCGCACGAGTTCGCCGCTACCGTCCTCGCCACTGCCCGGCCGCGAGGGTGATCCCGGCCCCGACCAGCAGGGGCGGCCCATGGACGTTGCGCAGTCCGATCAGCACCGCGGCAAACGCCAACACCGCCACGCCCACCACGCGGCCCACTGTGCGATTACCCCTGCCGGCCTCGCCGCCGGCGATGCCCGCCACCTGGGTCGCCACCGCCGCGGCGATCCCGACCACCGCGGCGGCGAACGAGATCGTCCCGGCCAAGGCGCCGCACCACCACGCCACCACGGCCGGAGTCCAAGGCGGCGCAGCGCCGCCGCGCAGCAGCACCACGGCCAAGGCGCCGGCCAACCCGCAGATCGCGATGGAATTGCCGCCACCGATCGGCTGCCAGGCGAGCCCGACGAACTGACCCGTCAGGCCACCCCCCAGGTAACACGCCAGCCACAGCCACCGCGTCAGCACTCGTTCCGCGACCGCACCCACAAGCAGCAGAAACGTGAGATTCGAGATCGTCCCCACCCAGCCGCCGTCCTGCACCAGCAGCGACGTGAAGAGCCGCCACAGCTCGCCGTCACGTATCGCCGGCGTGCGCTGCAACGAAGTCAGTATCACCGGGAACGGCACCTGCGACAGGTTGGCGACGAGCGTGATGGCGAAGACCGTCAACGTCAGCCACGTTCGACGCAGGAGCACGGTCAACCCCGGGCGCTGCGGATCGATCAGTTGTCGTGCACCGCCCTCCACGCGCCGCTCACGCGGCGTCGCCCCGAACCTGTTCGCGCTCCGCACGTCCGGGTACGCCGTTGGGTCCCTCGATGGAGTTCGCGTAGGTTGCGGTGGCGAACGCGACGGTCTCGGCGTTCATCTCGAACGCGTCCCGGTTCACGTTGTCGAGGCGGTCGCGGTCGGTGTGGTAATTCGGGTCGAACGTCTCACCCGCGGTGCCGCCCCACATTGCCACCTCCGCCTCGGTCTTGCGGTCGTCGGCGCCGGTGTCGGTGCCGCCGGCGGGGATCCCGTGGGCGATGAACGAGCCGTAGTCCGAGCGGCCGTCGAAGTCCGTGCCGAGCGGGGTCACCCCACTGGCGAGCAGATACGACCCCATCGTGCGCTCGATCCCCGCCGACCCCTGCGGCCCCGCGGGCTCGCCCTCGTTGTCGGAATTGTCGCCGTCGTAGGCGAAGTAGCCGAAGTTCGGGGAACCGAGCATGTCGTAGTTCAGATAGAGCGCGATGTCGAGCCGTGCGTCGCGATCGAGTCCGGTGACGTAGGCGTCGGAGCCCAGCAACCCGAGTTCCTCGGCGCCCCAGAACGCGAACCGGACGGCGTTGGTGATGTCCGGCGCGGCCCCGAGTTGGCGGGCGGTCTCGAGTACGGCCGCGACGCCGGTCCCGTTGTCGTTGATGCCCGGCCCGGCCGGCACGCTGTCGAGGTGCCCGCCGACCAGCACGACGTCGTCGGCGGATCCGGTCTTCGTCTGCGCGATCACGTTGCGCGTCGTCGTCGTGCTGGTCGACGCGTCGACCACTACGACGATCTCGCCCGCCGCGGCCGCCGCCTCGCCGTCGGAGCGGCCCACCAGCACCGTCGGCACCCGGCCCGCGTCGCTCGCACCGAGGGTCGCGCCGGCGGCAGGTCGGTCGTCGACATTGGTGACCACGACCGCCACCGCCCCGCGCTCGGCCGCCAGGCGCTGCTTGTCGGCAAAACTGCACTCGCCCCGAGCCACGACCACCACCGCGCCCGTCGCGTCGAGCCCGTCGTAATCGGTGCCCTGACAACCCGGTCCGTCCTCGGTGGGCAGCGCCACCACCCGCGCGCGCACGCCGCCCGCGGGGGTCGCGGGCGAGAACTGGATGACGGACGACTGCACATCGCGGCCGTCGACGCTGACCCGCTCGTCGCGCACGTCGTAGGTGTCGAAGCTGAATTCGGGTGTCTGCACGTCGAATCCGGCGTCGGTGAGCTGGCCGGCGACGTAGTCGACGCTCGCGTCGTAGCCCGCCGTGCCCGCGGCGCGGTTGCCGTCGTGCGCGTCGGCGATGGACTGCAACGCCGTGAGATGCCCCGTCAGCGCGTCGATCTCGACCGATTCCGCCAACGCGGCCGGGGTCGGCGCGGTCGGCTCGTCGGCCTCGTCCGTGCAGCCGGAGACCAGAACGAGCACCGCCAACGCGGTGAACGCGCCGAGCGCCCGCATCTCAGGCGTCGCGCTTGTTGACGACGAACACCGCGGCCCCGAAGATCACCGCGACGACCAGCGTGAAGTACGCCAGGCCACCCCAAGGCCCCCAATGGAAGTCGATGCCGCTGTCGGTGCCGAGGAAGTAGCTGGCGTTCTGGAACGGCAGGAAGGGCTGGATGTTGCGGCCGATCGAGCCGAACAACCCGACCAGGTTCTCGATCAGCAACGGCCACAACAGCAACAGCGCGATCGCCGCCGCCGACTGCCGCAGCAGCGCACCGACGCCGATCGCGAGCACGACGCACAGGAACGCATAGATCGGGGTGCCGTACATCGCCCGCCAACTCGCATCGGAGTCGAGGACGAGGGCGGCGCCGGCGTCGGCCCCGGCGATCATCTTGCAGAAGTAGAAGGCCACGAACGCGAGCACGGCGGTCAGGAGGCCGCCGTAGACGCCGACCAGCAGCGCCTTCGCCGTCAGCACCGTGCCGCGCTGCGGCGTCGCCTGGAAGGTGGTGCGGATGATGCCGAAGCGGTACTCGCTCGTCACGGTCAACGCGGCGAGGATCATCAGCACCATCACCCCGAACCCGCTGATCCCGCTGATCGCGACGTCCGGGGTCAGGCCCGGGAACCCCTGCGTCTGTTCTGGGTCGGCGTAGGCCTGCTTGCCGACCCAGCCCATCAGCGCCGCGAAGCCCAGCGCGAGCGCGACGACGATCGCCGAACACCACCACGGCGACTTCACCGAGGTGAACTTGATCCGTTCCGCTGCCAGCACGCCCATCAGAGTGCCCCTCCCATCGCCTGTTCCATGTCCTGTGCGTGATACTCGGCCTCGCCCCCGGTGAGTTTCATGAACGCCTCCTCCAGTGAGGCATGCTGCGGGGCGAGTTCGAACAACGTGACGCCGTTGCGGGCCGCGAGGTCCCCGATCGTGTCGGTGGTGACGCCCGTGACCACCAGTTGTGGTCCCTGCGGTCCGGCGTCGAAGCGGACCCGCATGCCCTGCTGCGCGAGCACGTCATGCAGGGTATCGAGTTGCGGGCTGCGCACGCGCACCGTCGATTCCGAGGCCCGCTCGATGAACTGCTGGGTGGGCAGGTCGGCGATCAGCCGGCCGCGGCCGATGACAACGAGATGGTCGGCGGTCTGCGCCATCTCCGAGAGCAGGTGGCTGGACACGAACACGGTGCGCCCCTCGGCGGCGAGCCGCTGCATGAAGCGGCGTACCCACAGAATCCCCTCCGGGTCGAGACCGTTCACGGGTTCGTCGAACAGCAGCACCGGCGGATCGCCCAACAGCGCCGCGGCCAGTCCGAGTCGTTGACTCATGCCCAGCGAGAAGCCGCCGGCGTTCTTGCCCGCGACCTCGCTGAGCCCGACGAGCCGCAGCACCTCGTCGACCCGGGACCTGGCGATCCCGTTGGACGCCGCCATCCACTGCAGGTGCGCCCGCGCGGAGCGGTTCGGGTGCACCCACTTAGCGTCGAGCAGCGCACCCACGGTCCGCAGCGGGTGGCTGTGCTGCGCGTACGGCTTGCCCTGCACCAGCGCCTGGCCCGCGGTGGGGCGGTCGAGCCCCAGGACCATGCGCATGGTCGTCGACTTGCCCGCGCCGTTCGGACCCAGGAATCCCGTCACCCTGCCAGGTGGAATCGTGAAGGTGAGATCCTCGACGGCTTTCGTGTCACCGAAGTGTTTGGTCAGTCCCCTCGCTTCGATCATGACACCACGGTATAGGTGCGCCGCGCCGGCGCGGTGTTGTCGTGAGCGGGACAACTCCCCATTGCGCCCTCACGGGTCAGTCGATTGCCGGGCTCGACGCCTGCGCCCAGAACCGCTTCGGGATGCGGCCGGCGCGCCGCGCGCGGTGACCGGCGCGGACGGCGTCGGCCATCGCCGCGGCCATCAGGCGCGGATCACGCGCGCGGGTGACGGCGGTCGCGAGCAGCACCGCGTCGCAGCCGAGTTCCATGGCCAGGGTGGCATCGCTGGCGGTGCCGATCCCGGCATCGAGAATCACCGGCACCCCGGCGGCGTCGACGATCATCTCGATGTTGTGTGGGTTCGAGATGCCCAGGCCGGTGCCGATCGGTGATCCCAGCGGCATCACCGCCGAGCAGCCGACGTCCTCGAGCCGCCGCGCCAACACCGGGTCGTCGGTGGTGTACGGCAACACGATGAACCCGTCGTCGACGAGTTGCTCGGCCGCCGAGACCAAGTCGATGGCGTCCGGCAGCAGGGTGCGTTCGTCGGCGATCACCTCGAGCTTCACCCAGTCGGTCTCGAGCGCCTCCCGCGCGAGTTGCGCCGTGAGCACCGCCTCCGCGGCGCCGCGGCACCCCGCGGTGTTCGGCAGTAGCGCGATCTCGAGCCGCTTGAGGAGGTCCAGCACCCCGGTACCGCCGGCGGCGTCGACGCGACGCATCGCAACCGTGGTCAGTTCCGTACCCGACGCGACCAACGCCTCCTCGAGCACCGACAGGTTCTCCGCGCCGCCGGTGCCCATGATCAGGCGGGACCCGAACGTGCGGTCGGCGATGGTGAGCGGGACGTCTTTGATCGATCCAGCCATCGATTCAGCCACCCTGCACCGCCGTCAGCACCTCGATCTCCCAGCCCCGCTGGACCGCGTCGTCCCACCGCGACTTCGGGTACACCGCGCCGTCGACGGCGAGCGCGATGCCCTTCTCCGGCAGGTCGAGGCGGCGAAGCAGTTCGCGCACGGTCAGCTCCTCGGGGAAGAAGTGTTCAGCTCCGTTGACGGTGATTCCGACGGGACTCATCTGCATACTCCTGCGAATCGTTCGGGACTGGCGATCTCGATGACGTGCGGCCCACCGTCGAGGATTCCGACCACCGCCTCGGCGGTGAGCGGGGTGGTGAGGATGCCGTTGCGGCCGTGGCCGGCGGCGACGACGACGCGGTCGGAGAGTCGCCCGATCAGCGGCAGGTTGTCGGCCGACATCGGCCGCAGCCCCGCGATCGACTCCACCAGCGCGTACTCGCCGATTCCCGGCATCAGCGCCTCGGCGTCGGCGATGAGGTCGCGCACGCCGGCGACGGTGACGTCGAGGTCGTGCCCGTGCTCGTACTGGGTGGCGCCGACGACGAGGCCATCCGTGCGCGGCACCAGGTACACGGGCCGTCCGTGCACCCGCCCCCGGACCACGCGCTCGGGCCGCGGCACGACGCCGGGGCGGGCCCGCAACCGCAGGATCTCGCCCTTGACCGGACGGATCGGCAGGCCGGGCCACAGCGACGCCGACGCCTCGCCCGCGGCGAGCACGATCTGGTCGAACGCGAGCGCATCGAGGTCGGCGACCGTCTCGGCGACCACCCGCACCCCGGCGAGACGCACCGCGTCCTGCAGGGCCGTGACCACGCGGCGGTTGTCGGCGGCCATTTCGGTCGGCGCGAGCAGACCGAGCCTGACGGCACGGCCCAGCGCAGGTTCGAGCGCGCGCACGGCCGCGCGGTCGAGAACCTCCAGCTCGTAACCCTGTTTGCCGACCCAGTCCGCGACCGTGCGCAGGTCCGCGGCGTCGGCCTGGTCGAGCGCGACGGTCAGCGTCGCCTCCGCGGCGAAGACGTCGACGCCGGTCACGGCCCGCAGCCGTGCCGCGAACTCGGGCCAGCGGGCCAGGGCTGCGGCACCGAACGCCAGCACAGCGTCCTCACCCGGCCAGCCCTCCGACAGCGGCGCCAGCATGCCGCCGGCCACCCACGACGCCCCGTGACCGGGGTCGGGATCGAACACCGTCACCGACCAGCCGTTCTCGGCCGCCCGCCACGCGATCGCGCTGCCGACGACACCCGCGCCGACGACGCCGAGACTGCGCATCATCCACCTCACTCCCCGCGCCGGCATTACCCGGATCAGGTCCGAACGGTCGGGGCGTCCGCCCCCTCTCAGCCCCGCGTGCGGGACTCCCGTGTTGTCCCCCCACGGTAGCGGCTACGGTCGATGTCGTGCATCCCACCCGCCCCGACCGCGGCCCGGGCCTGCGGGAACGGTTGTCGACCGCGCGCCTGTACCTGTGCACAGACGCCCGCCGCGACACCGGCGACCTCGCCCGGTTCGTCGAGGCGGCGCTGCGGGGCGGGGTCGACATCGTGCAACTACGCGACAAGGGGTCCGCGGGCGAGCGCAAGTTCGGTCCGCTCGAGGCCAAGCAGGAACTCGGCGCGCTCGCCGAACTCCGCGCGGCGACGCGACGGCACGGAGCGCTGCTCGCCGTCAACGACCGCGCCGACGTCGCCCTCGCCGCCAACGCCGACATACTGCACCTCGGCCAGGACGACCTGCCGGTGCACTACGCCCGGGCGATCCTCCGCCATGACGTGCTGATCGGCCGCTCCACGCACAGCCGCGCCCAGGCGAGCCTGGCGGCGATCGAGGAGGGCGTCGACTACTTCTGCACCGGCCCCGTCTGGGAGACCGCGACCAAACCCGGCCGCGCCGCCGCGGGCATCGAGTTGGTGCGCTCCACCGCGGGTTCGGGGCCGACCCGCCCGTGGTTCGCGATCGGCGGCATCGACCACGAACGCCTGCCGCAGGTGCTGGCAGCGGGCGCGTCTCGGGTGGTCGTGGTGCGCGCGATCACCGACGCGCGCGATCCGGAGGCGGCAGCGCGGGAGCTGAAGACGGCGCTGGGCGCACACTAGAGGCATGGACACGCTGCAGGGCAAGGTCGCACTCGTCACCGGCGCGGCGAGTGGCATCGGCGCCGGGACCGCGCGGGCGTTGGCGGCCCGGGGGGTGCGACTCGTCCTGCTCGACGTCGCCGCCGAACCGTTGGCGACGGTGGCCGACGAACTCGGTGCGCTCGGGGTGGTCGCGGACGTCCGTGATCTCGACGCGGTGCAGGCGGCGGTCGACGCCGGTGTCGAGCGCTTCGGTGGGATCGACCTGGTGCTGGCGAACGCGGGAATCGCCAGTTACGGAAGCGTGCTCGCGGTCGATCCGGAGGACTTCAGGCGCGTGCTGGAGGTGAACCTGCTCGGCGTGTTCCACACCGTGCGCGCCGCGTTGCCGTCGGTGCTGGAGCGGCGCGGGTACATCCTTGTGGTTTCGTCGCTCGCCGCGTTCGCCGCGGCCGCGGGCTACGCGGCATATGGCGCGAGCAAGGCGGGCGTCGAGCACTTCGCGAACACCCTGCGCATCGAGGTCGCATCCCGGGGTGTCGACGTCGGGTGCGCCCACATGACCTGGATCGACACCCCGCTCCTACGGGACGTGCATTCCGACCTGCCCAGTTCCCGCCGCATCCAGGCCGAGATGCCGAGACCGCTGCGCAAGACTCTCCCACTCCAGACGTGCGTGGACGCATTCGTCGCCGCATTCGAGCGACGGAGCCCAAAAGTGTACGTGCCACGCTGGGTCGGTGTGATCGGCTGGCTCCGCGCTCTCCTGACGACGCGCCTGGGTTCGCGCGCCGACAACCGAATGGCGGCCGAATTCCTGCCCAAGATCGACGCCGAAGTCGCCGCGCTCGGACGTTCCACCAGCGCCCGCAACGCCATTCTCGACCGCCCCGACCCGACGTGACCGAACACCTCGACGTCGTCGTCGTCGGCGCCGGACTGGCCGGGATCGGCGTCGCCTACCACCTGCAGCAGCGCCTGCCGGGTCGCAGCTACGCGATTCTGGAGGCCCGCGGCGCGAGCGGTGGGACGTGGGATCTGTTCCGCTACCCCGGGATTCGCTCCGACATCGACATGTACAGCTTCGGCTACCGGTTCAAGCCGTGGCTGCACGACCGGGCGATAGCCGACGGCGCGACGATCCTGTCGTATTTGCGAGAGACCGCTGCCGAGAACGGCATCGACCGCTTCATCCGGTACCACCATCGCGTCGAACGCGTCGACTGGCGCAGCGCCGAATCCCGTTGGGATATCGAGGCACATTGCGACGACACCGGCGAAACAGTCTACCTCAGCGCGGGATTCGTCTGGGTGTGCACCGGCTACTACCGCTACGACCAGGGTTACTCGCCCGACTTCCCCGGCGCCGACAGCTTCCGCGGCCCGATCGTGCACCCGCAGCACTGGCCCACCGATCTCGACTGCGCCGGCAAGCGGATCGTGATCATCGGCAGCGGCGCGACCGCCGTGACGCTGGCGCCCGCGCTCGCCGAACGGGGTGCGCGGGTGTCGGTGCTGCAGCGGTCGCCGTCGTACGTGGTCTCGGTGCCGGCGCGCGATCCGCTGGTGCAGAAGTTGCGCGGCCGGGCGCCCGACCGGGTGGTGCATGCGGTCGCGCGGGCGAAGAGCATCGGGCTGAACACCGCCCTGTTTCAGGTGTCGCAGCGGTATCCGGGGTTCGTGAAGCGCCGGATCAAGGCGATGCAGCGGCGGTGGCTGCCCGACGGCTACGACGTCGACACCCACTTCACCCCGCGCTACGACCCGTGGGACCAGCGACTGTGCCTCGCGGCGAACGGTGACTTCTTCCGTGCCATCCGGCGCGGTCAGCTCGAGATGGTGACCGACCGGATTGCGACCTTCACCGAGGACGGGATCTCGCTCGAATCGGGCAGGAATCTCGAGGCCGACGTCGTGATCACCGCGACCGGGCTGAACCTGACCGTCTTCGGCGGCGCCCGGATCGCGATCGACGACACCGACATCGAACTTCCCTCCACAATGGGCTACAAGGCGATGATGCTGTCCGGGGTGCCGAACCTCGCCTTCGTCGTCGGCTACACCAACGCGGCGTGGACGCTGAAGGTCGACCTGGTCGGCGAACACATCTGCCGGCTACTCGCCTATATGGATTCCCACGGCTACCGGACGGTGGTGCCGGTCCGCGACCCGACCGTCGAGGAGGCCCCGTTCCTCGACTTCACCCCGAACTACGTGCTGCGCTCGATCGACTCGCTCCCGAAGCAGGGCTCACGCGCGCCGTGGCGGCTGCGGATGAACTACCTGTACGACTTGGTTCAGCTGCGCTACGGGAAGGTCGCCGATCCGGCACTGCGGTTTTCGTGAGTTTCGCCAAGTGCGCAGTTGTTGTCGCGAAGGACGGGGTGGCAACAAGTGCGCACTGGGCGAGGTCGACGAAGTGCCGCCGATACACCGTTCGTTCGTCGATGCAGTGTTGATCACGACCGTGGGGCCCTGTTTTCGGCGTGGCGGGGGCCAGTGGCTCGTGCTCACGTCGTCGGGCGAGAGTTCATCGAGCGCACAGTTCTT
>DATDBL010000313.1:0-8863 GCA_036524855.1 Aldersonia sp.
CGTTCGATCGGTACCGCGGTGCTCGCCACTGCTCTGGTCGGACTGGTGAGCGCGCCGGTGGCGGCTGCCCAGCCACCGACCTCCCCCGCGTCGAGCACCCCGTTCACGACACCGAACACGGACTCCTGCCCGAACAAGACGGCGCCGCCGAAGGCGATCGACCTTTCGGAGGTGCCCGCACCGGGAGAACCCGCCCCGACCCCGCTGCCGGTCTCCGACCATCCGATCGGCGGCGACGACCTCGGCGCCTGCGGCGTCGTCACCCCCGACGGGTCACCGGCGCTGCCACCGGACATCTCCGCGACCGCATGGCAGGTCTCCGACCTCGACACCGGAAAGGTGCTCGCCGCCAAGGACCCGCACGGCCGGTACCGGCCTGCGAGCACGATCAAGGTGCTGCTCGCGATCGTCGCACTCCGCGAACTCGACCTCGACACCGTCGTCGTCGGGACCACCGAGGACGCCGACGTCGACGGGACCCTCGTCGGCATCGGCCCGGGCGGGCACTACACCAACCGGCAGCTCATGCAGGCGCTGGTGATGGCGTCCGGCAACGACGCCGCGCATGCGCTCGCCGCCCAACTCGGCGGCAACGAGGCCACGGTCGCCAAGATGAACGCCGTCGCCGCCGAACTCGGTGCGCGCGACACCCGCGCCGCCACCCCATCCGGCCTCGACGGACCCGGCATGTCGACGTCGGCCTACGATCTGTCGCTCGTCTTCCGCGCGGCGATGACGATCCCGACCTTCGCCGAACTGATCCACACCGAGCAGGTCGAGTTCCCGGGCTTCCCCGCTGACCCGCGAATCCCCGACGACAGTGCCGATGAGCCACGCGACCACCCGCCGTTCCCGATCGGCAACGACAACCAACTGCTCTACGACTACGACGGCGCCCTCGGCGGCAAGACCGGCTACACCGACGACGCCCGGCAGACGTTCGTCGCGGGGGCGGAACGCGACGGCCGCCGCTTGGCCGTCACCCTGCTCGCCGCCGACGTCCTCCCGATCCGGCCGTGGGAGCAGGCGGCACGCCTGCTCGACTACGGCTTCGCCCTCGACAAGGACCAATCGATCGGCGTTCTCGTCTCCCCGGCCCCGACCACCGGCGAAGTCCCCAGATCTCCCGGCTGGACCGATCGTGCGCCCCTGGCCGCGCCGCCGCCGGACACGCGGGCCCGCGACGTCCCGGCCGGCGACGACACCGACCACGAACTCATGCGGATCGCGGTCGTGCTCGGCGGGTCCGTCGTCGTACTGCTGCTCGTGATCGCCGCGGCCGCGTCGTCCCGCCGCCGCCGCTGACGCCTACCGACGCCGTCGCAGCCCCGACAAGCCCAGCGCCGCCAGCGCACCGGCCCCGACCAACGCCACCGATCCCGCGACCGTCGGCCCGGTGTGCACCTCGAGCCGCGGGGAGATCACCGCCGGCTCGGGGGGTTCGATGTAGGCCATCGCGAGATTCTCCGTCGCGGTCGCCGCCCACGCCGTCGCGAACAGCACGATCCGCGCCGTGAAATAGGCGAACACCATGATGCCGATGATCGGGCCGAACGCGACCCCCGCCGGGCTCGACAGCACCACGTTCAGGTAGATCACCCCGACCTGCTTGAAGATCTCGAACGCGACCGCCGCGATCAGCGCCGCGCGGGCGGCGCTGCGCAGCGTCACCGGCTCGCGCGGCATCCGCGCGATCACCCACACGAACACCGCCCACGATGCCACGACGCTGACCAGGATCGACACGACCTTCAACACCACCGCCGCCACCGTGCTGCCGTCCAGCTCGACGAGTTCGAGTCCGCGTTCGGCCAGCGTCCCCGTCCCGATCGCCGAGACGCCGAACGACATGAGGATCGCGACGACGAGTCCCGCGAGCGCACCGAGGTCACGGACCTTGGTGACCAGGAAGTTGGCCGGCTCGTGCTGCTGCTCCCACTGCTCGGTCAACGCGGCCCGCAGGTTGGTGATCCACCCGATCCCGGCATAGAGCGCGGCGAGCAGACCGATGACACCGACGCTGGTACGCGAACCGATCGCCTGGTCGATCAGGCTGTTGATCTGCTCGCCCATCGAGCCCGGCATCGATTCGGTGATCTTGTTCTGCGCCTCGGTGAGCAGCTCCTGGTTCTCCGCGAGGACGAAGCCGGCGACCGCGAACCCGACCATCAACAACGGAAACAACGCGAGCACGGTGAAGTAGGTGATGCCAGCGGCGTAGTAGTCACCGCGCTGGGACTGGAACCGCACGGCCGCGCGAATCACGTGCGCGACCCACCCTTGTTGCCGGACTCGTGCGATCGTCGCCTTCACGTCCGGCATCGATGTTCACCCCTTCGCGGCGAGGAACCCCACTCGGTCGTACACCTGCGCGAGGGTCTGCCCGGCCACCGCCCGCGCGCGGTCCGCACCGTTGACAAGGATGCGGTCGAGTTCCGTCTCGTCTGCCAGGTACATTTCCACCTTTTGCTGGAACGGAAACACGAACTCGCCGAGCGCGTCGGCGACGTCGACCTTGAGGTGCCCGTACCCCTTGCCGACGTAGCACTCCTCGAGCGTCGCCGTCGGCTCCCCGGTGAGGGCACCGAGGATGGCGAGCAGATTGCTGACGCCGGGCTTGTTCTCCGGGTCGTACACGATCTCGCGGCCGGTGTCGGTGACCGCGGACTTGATCTTCTTCGCCGACACCTTGGCATCGTCGAGCATGTTGATCAGCCCCGCGTCCGACGCGGCCGACTTGCTCATCTTCGACGTCGGATCCTGCAGGTCGTAAATCTTCGCGGTCTCCTTGACGATGTGCGCCTCCGGCACGACGAAGACGTTGCCCTTGTAACGCGAGTTGAACCGCTGCGCGAGGTCGCGGGTCAGCTCGAGGTGCTGGCGCTGGTCCTCACCCACCGGGACGTACTGCGGCCGGTAGAGCAGTATGTCGGCCGCCATCAGCACCGGGTAGATGAACAACCCGACGCTGGCGTTCTCGCTGCCCTGCTTTGCGGCCTTGTCCTTGAACTGGGTCATCCGGCTGGCCTCGCCGAACCCGGTGATGCAGGACAGCACCCACGCCAGCTCGGCATGCTCGGGCACCTGGCTCTGCACGAACAACGTCGAGCGCTGCGGATCGATCCCCGACGCGAGCAACTGCGCCGCCGCGACGCGGATACGCTTGCGCAGCAGCGTCGGATCCTGCGGAACCGTGATCGCGTGCAGGTCGGGGATGAAGTAGAAAGCGTCGAAGTCCTCCTGCAGACCCGCCCAGTAGCGCACGGCGCCGAGATAGTTGCCGAGGTGGAAGGAGTCCGCGGTCGGCTGGATTCCGGACAGAACACGCGGCTTCGCGAGTGTAGCGCTGGACATGCTCACGATCTTTCCAGCACTACCGACGCCCCCACCCCCGACCCCGCCGAGAACGCACTTACTGCCGCCTCCACTCGCGGTTGCGACAACACATGCGCGCTAGGCGAGCGACTTCTGCAGGTGCACGGCGCACTTGACGTCGACGCCATGGCGCTTGATCGCGTTCGGCGCCGGTCCCGGCAAACATTACAAGCGTACTGCTTAACGATCGGGCCTGCAGGCGGGAGTGCCGTACCGCCCCGGCGGCCACGGTGGTTACACTCCGATTCGGGTCATGAGCACCAGCGTCAAGCCCCGGCTGGCTGGTCGGCAACCCTCCAACCGCGGTGGGGTGCTCCGGGTGATGACCTGGTTGCCCGTGCCGACGGCACGGGGGGCAAGCGCGGTCCGCGGGGGCGGACCAGAAGGGCACGACCCCGACGGAGGTTCACGATGTGTTGTAGCTGCAGATAGACCCCACCCCCTCTGCACGGACACCACCAAGAAAGACGCCGATGAGCCCCGACAATGCAGACAGTGCCGCTAGTGCCGACCTGAACCTGCCCGACGACCTGACCGTGCCGGACGAACCGGCCAACTGGGCGTTCGAGACCAAGCAGATACACGTGGGCCAGGTGCCCGACGGCACCACCAATGCCCGCGCCCTGCCGATCTACCAGACCACCTCCTACACGTTCAACAGCACCGAGCACGCGGCGGCGCTATTCGGCCTGGCCGAGCCGGGCAACATCTACACCCGGATCATGAACCCCACCCAGGACGCGGTGGAGCAGCGCATCGCCTCCCTCGAGGGCGGCGTCGCGGGCCTGCTGCTCTCGTCGGGTCAGGCGGCGGAAACCATCGCGATCCTCAACCTCGCCAACGCCGGCGACCACATCGTCTCCAGCCCACGTCTCTACGGCGGCACCTACAACCTGTTCCACTACACCCTGCCCAAGCTGGGCATCGAGGTGTCCTTCGTCGAGGACCCCGACGACCCCCGCTCGTGGGAGGCCGCCATCGCGCCGAACACCAAGGCGCTCTACGGCGAGACGATCTCGAACCCGATGAACGACATCCTCGACGTCCCCGCGATCGCACGGATCGCGCACGCCGCCGGGGTGCCGCTGATCGTCGACAACACCGTCGCAACGCCGTACCTGATTCAGCCGCTGAGCCTCGGCGCCGACATCGTCGTGCACTCGGCGACGAAGTACCTCGGCGGCCACGGCGCCGCGATCGCCGGCGTGATCGTCGACGGCGGCAACTTCGACTGGACCGGCAAGGCCGCGTCGGGCAACTCCCGCTTCCCCGGTTTCACCGAACCGGACCCGAGCTATCACGGCGTCGTCTTCGCAGACCTCGGCGCGCCGGCGTTCGCGCTGAAGGCGCGGGTGCAGTTGCTGCGCGACCTCGGTTCGGCCATCTCGCCGTTCAACGCGTTCCTGATCAGCCAGGGCCTCGAGACGCTGAGCCTGCGCATCGAGCGGCACGTGCGCAACGCGCAGATCGTCGCCGAGTACCTCGAGGCCCGCCCCGAGGTCACCTCGGTGTCCTACGCCGGGCTGCCGTCGTCACCGTGGTACAAGCGCGCCCAGGAGATCGCGCCCAAGGGTGCGGGCGCGATCGTCGCGTTCGAGATCGAGGGCGGCGTCGACGCCGGCAAAAGGTTCGTCGACGGCGTGCAACTGCACAGCCACGTCGCCAACATCGGCGACGTCCGCTCGCTCGTCATCCACCCAGCGTCGACGACGCACTCGCAGCTCACCCCCGAGGAGCAGCTGGCCTCCGGAGTGACCCCGGGCCTGGTGCGGCTCGCGGTCGGCATCGAGGGCATCGACGACATCCTGGCCGATCTGAACCGCGGCTTCGCCGCAACCCGACCTTGACCGTGAGCCCCGTGTCCGACACCACCGTTCCGGTCGCGACGCTGCCGCCGCCGGACGGGCGGCTGGGCAGCATCCCGATCGGTGCGCTCACCCTGGAAAACGGTGCGGTGCTGCCCGCGGTCACCCTGGCGGTGCAGTGCTGGGGAGAGCTGTCCCCGAACCGGGACAACGTCGTACTGGTCGAGCACGCGCTCACGGGTGACTCGCACGTCATCGGTCCGGCCGGGCCCGAGCACCCGACGCCCGGCTGGTGGGACGGCATGGTCGGGCCCGGGGCGCCCATCGATACCCGCGAGTGGTGTGTCGTCGCGACCAACGTGCTCGGCGGCTGCCGCGGCACGACCGGTCCCGGGTCGATCGCCCCCGACGGCCGCGTGTGGGGTTCGCGGTTCCCGAAGATCTCCATCCGCGACCAGGTGGCTGCCGAACTTGCGCTCGCCGACGCCGTCGGCGTCCAGCGTCTCGCCGCGGTGCTCGGCGGGTCGATGGGCGGCATGCGCGCGCTGGAATGGGAGGTCAGCCATCCCCAGCGGGTGGCCGCGGCGCTGATCCTTGCCACCGGCGCGCGCGCGACCGCCGACCAGATCGGCACCCAGACCACGCAGATCGGCGCGATCACGTCCGACCCGAACTGGCAGGGCGGCGACTACCACGGCACCGGCCGGTCCCCCACGGCGGGCCTCGCAGTCGCGCGGCGGATCGCCCACCTGACGTACCGGACCGATTTCGAACTCGATCACCGCTTCGAGAACCACCCGCAGGACGGCGAGGATCCGTGGAACGGTGGACGCTACGCGGTGCAGAGCTATCTCGAGCACCAGGCGGACAAGCTGATCGCCCGGTTCGACCCCGCGACGTACGTGCTGCTCACCGGCGCGATGAACCACCACGACGTCGGCCGTGGGCGCGGCGGAGTCGCGGCCGCGCTTGCCGCGACACCGGTTCCGACGATCGTCGGCGGGATCGACTCGGACCGGCTCTACCCGCTGCGCACACAGCAGGAGATCGCCGACCTGCTGCCCGGGTGCGCGGGGCTCGAGGTCGTGTCGTCGAAGGACGGGCACGACGCCTTCCTCACCGAGGCGGTCGCCGTGGCGAAACTGCTGGGCGAGACGATGGAACTCGCGCGCGCGAACCGCTGAGCGACGGACGCCGGCCATGCGAATGAACCGAATCGACGTCGATGGCCGCTCCATCGCCTACTGCCGCGTCGGGACCGGACCCGCCGTCGTCCTGGTCCACGGATTCGTCGGCGACGGACGCTCGACCTGGTCGCGTCAACTCGACGCGCTGTCGAACGAGTTCACCGTCGTCGCCTGGGACGCGCCGGGCGCCGGCGGATCGCCGCCGCCGCCGGAGTGGTTCCGGCTCCCGGACTACGCCGACTGCCTGGCCGGCTTCGTGCGCGAACTCGGATTCGACCGCCCGCACCTCGTCGGCTTGTCATTCGGGGGCGCTTTGGTTCTCGAACTGTTCCGCAGGCACCGGACGATCCCACGATCGATGGTGCTCGCCGGCGCGTACGCCGGTTGGGCCGGATCCTTGCCGCCGGACGAGGTTGCGCAGCGCCTCGCGACCTGCCTGCGGCTCGCCGACGCATCGCCTTCAGAGTTCGTCGAGGCCATGCTGCCGTCGATGTTCTCCGCATCGGCCACCCCCGACGCCGTCGCGGGATTCGTCGCCAGCGTTCGGGCATTCGACGCGGACGGCTTCCGCGCGATGGCGAGGTCCTCGGCAGAGGCGGACCTGAGCGACGTTCTCGCCGACGTCGACGTGCCAACCCTGCTGTTGTCCGGCGAACGAGACGTGCGGGCGCCGCGGTCGGTGGCGGCTGGGTTGCACGCGGGGATCGAGGGATCGCGCCTGGTCGTGCTGCCGGGAGTCGGCCATGTCAGCTGTGTGGAGGCACCCGAGCTGTTCAACCGGGAGGTCCGCACCTTTCTGCGCTCGATCGCCGACTGACTCGCAGGCCGGCTATCCAGTGCCGAGCGGGTCGATCGACGCGGCCAGCCAGACGATCGCGAAGCCGACCGTGAACAGCGCGCCGACGTCGAAGCCCTTGCTCCGCACGGCGAGCAACCCGACCTCGCTGGTGGGCAGGATCAGGCGGAACGACCCGGCGAGCAGGGTCGCGGTGCCGAGGACGATCGCGCCTCTGCGCCAGCGATCCGACGCCACCAGGAGCGCCGCGATCACGACGATCGCAACCACCACCGCCATGGGCACCTGACGGCGCAGCCCTACGGGCAGTGTCGAACGCGTTCGCCTTCGGCTCATCCCCTTCCCCTCATTCGCACAGCGCCTGCTCCGCGCGTTCGACCACGTTGGTCAGCAGGAATGCGCGGGTCAACGGCCCGACACCGCCCGGGTTTGGCGAGAGGAAGCCGGCGACCTCGGCGACACCGGGGTCGACGTCGCCACGCAGGCCGTCGGGTGTGCGGCTGACGCCGACATCGAGCACCGCGGCGCCGGGGCGCACCATGTCCGGGGTGATCAGGCCGGGCACGCCCGCGGCGGCGACCACGATGTCGGCGCGGCGCACCTCCGCGGCAAGGTCGCGGGTGCGGGTGTGGCACAGCGTCACGGTCGCGTTCTCGGAGCGGCGGGTCAGCAGCAGTCCGAGCGGGCGCCCGACCGTGACGCCGCGGCCGACGATCGCGACGCGCGCGCCTTCGATCGGGATGTCGTAGCGGCGCAGCAGATGCACGATCGCGCGCGGGGTGCACGGCAGCGCCGCGGGGGTGCCGAGCACCAGCCGGCCGAGGTTGACCGGGTGCAGCCCGTCGGCGTCCTTGTCCGGGTCCATCCGCTCGAGCGCAGCGTTCTCGTCGAGCTGACGCGGCAGCGGCAGTTGCACGATGTAGCCGGTGCATGCCGGGTTGGCGTTGAGTTCGTCGATGATCGCGTTCAGTTCGTCGGTGGTCGTCTGCTCGGGGAGGTCGCGACGGATCGAGGTGATCCCGACCTTCGCGCAGTCGGCGTGCTTGCCGCGCACGTAGACGGCCGAGCCGGGGTCGTCGCCGACGAGAACCGTGCCGAGTCCCGGGACGATGCCGTGCTCCCGCAGCACCGCCACGCGCTGCTTCAGGTCGGCGAAGATCTCGTCGCGCGTCTTCTTGCCGTCGAGGACGGTCGCGGTGCCGTCGGATACGCGGGTCTCGGTCACGTCGCCGATTGTTCCAGACGGTTCCGGGTATCGAGCGCGAGCGGGTCTTGGGTGGATGCGGCCCGGAAGGGCTCGCCCGGCGAGCCTACGAGCGCGGCGGACGCGCCACCGTCACACCACGGTCAGGCCGTGCGCCCGCGCGTATGCAGCGGCCTGGGCGGGCTCGATGCGCGCGCGATGCAGGTGCGCGCCAATCCAGAGGCTGTCCCCGACGTGCGCGCCGCGCAGGTCGGCACCGTCGAGGCGGATCCCGCGGGTGTAGGCGCCGAGCAGATCAACCGAGCGCAGGTCGGCGCCGCGCAGGTCGGCCTGGACCAGATTGGTCTCCCGGAAACGGCAGTCGGTGAGGTCGCAGTCGCGCAGGTCGGCGGCGCCGAGAGAGGCGAGCGAGAAGTCGACGTTGTCGAAGCGAGTGGGTCGCATGCGGCAGCCCCGGAACACCGAGCCGTCCATGGCACAGTTGCGGAACACGCTG
>DATDBL010000314.1:0-22397 GCA_036524855.1 Aldersonia sp.
CTTCACCGCCGCCTGCGAGGCCTTCGCGCCTTGCCCGAAGCCGCCGATGAGGAAGTACATCGGGATGAGCATGGCCTCGAAGAAGATGTAGAACAGCAGCACGTCGAGGGCGAAGAACGAGATCAGCACCATCGCCTCGACCAGCAGGATCAGCGCCGCATAGATGTGCACCGCGAGCCGGCGCGGCCCCTCCTGGGCGCGCGCGTCGTGCCATCCCGCGATCAGCAGCAGCGGCACCAGCGCGGCGGTGAGCAGCGTCAGCACCAACGCGATCCCGTCCACGCCGAGGTCGTAGCGGGTGCCCAGCGCGGGGATCCAGCGGTGCGATTCGACGAACTGGTAGTGCGCGCCACCCGGATCGAAGCGGACGGCCAGCAGCACCGCGACGACGAGCACGACGAGCGCGAAGCCGAGCGCCACCCACTTCGCGGCCTCGCGGGCCCGCGCCGGCAGCACCACGACGACGACGGCACCGACCGCCGGGGTCAGCCAGAGCACGGTCAGCCAGGGAAACTCGTCTACCACAGCACCACCGCCACCATTGCCGCGATCACGAACGCCGCGCCGGCGAACATCGACAGCGCATAGGTCCGCACCACCCCGGTCTGCAGGCCGCGCAACCACTTCGACGCCGCCCCGATCGCGCTCGCGGAGCCCTCGACGACGCCGTCGATGCCGCGTTCGTCGGCCACCACCATCGCGTGGGTCAGTTCCTGCCCGGGCCGCATGAACGCGGCCTCGTTGAACGCGTCGCCGTACAGGTCGCGGCGGGCGGCAAAGGTGAGCCCGGAGACGTCGGTGGGCGCGACCTCGGGGACCGACCGCGTCCCGTACATCCGGTAGGCAACCGCGACCCCGACGAGGACGACCGCGAGGGTCACGACAGTGATCACCCAGATCGGCACGCCGAGTTCGTGGTGTTCGTCCCCGACGACGGGTTCGAGCCAAACCACCAGCGACGACCCCCATGCAAACACCGCGCCCGCCGCCAGCGACCCGCCCGCCAGCAGGATCATCGGCCAGACCATCACGCCGGGGGACTCGTGCGGATGAGCGTGTTGATCCCACCTGCGCTCGCCGAAGAACGTCATCAGCATCACCCGCGTCATGTAGAACGCGGTGATCCCGGCGCCGAGCAGCGTCACCAGCCCGAGGATCACGTTGTGCGCGAACGCCGCCTCGATGATCTTGTCCTTGGAGAAGAACCCGGCGAACGGCGGAATGCCGATGATCGCGAGATAGCCGAGGCCGAACGTGACGAACGTGATCGGCATGACCATGCGCAGACCGCCGTAGCGGCGCATGTTCACCTCGTCGTTCATCCCGTGCATCACCGATCCGGCGCCGAGGAACAGCCCGGCCTTGAAGAACCCGTGGGTGAGCAGATGCATGATCGCGAACGCGTACCCGGCGGGTCCGAGGCCTGCGGCGAGCACCATGTACCCGATCTGGCTCATCGTCGACGCGGCGAGCGCCTTCTTGATGTCGTCCTTCGCGCACCCGATCACGGCACCGAACAACAGTGTCACCGCCCCGACGAGCACGACCGCCAGTTGCGCGGTGGGCGCCAGATCGAAGACCGGGTTCGACCGCACGATCAGGTACACACCCGCGGTCACCATCGTCGCCGCGTGGATCAGCGCCGACACCGGGGTCGGGCCCTCCATCGCGTCGCCGAGCCACGACTGCAGCGGCACCTGCGCGGACTTGCCGCACGCGGCGAGCAGCAGCATCAGCCCGATCGCGGTGAGCGTGCCCTCGCTTGCCGCGTCGGCGCGGCCGAAGACGTCGGCGAACGACACCGCGCCGAAGGTCGCGAACATGATCATCATCGCGATGGCGAGGCCCATGTCGCCGACCCGGTTGACGACGAACGCCTTCTTCGCCGCCGTCGCCGCCGACGGCTTGTACGACCAGAACCCGATCAGCAGGTACGACGCCAGACCGACGCCCTCCCAGCCCACATACAGCCCGAGGAAGTTGTCGGCGAGCACGAGCAGCAGCATCGCCGCGAGGAACAGATTGAGATAGGCGAAGAATCGACGCCGATCGGGGTCGTCGCGCATATAGCCGACCGAGTAGACGTGGATCAGCGACCCCACGCCGGTGATCAACAGCACGAAGCACATCGACAACTGGTCGAGTTGCAGCCCGAAGTCCACCTGCAACCCGTCGACGGGGACCCAACGGAACAGGCTCTGGTGGATCGCGCGTTCTTCAGGGGCGCGGCCGAGCATGCCGAAATACAGCGCGACCGCGAGCGCGAACGATGCCAACGCGGTGACGCAACCGAGCAGGTGTCCCCAGGCGTCGGAGCGGCGCCCCGCGAGCAGCAGGATCGCGGCACCGCACAGCGGCAGGACCGGCAACAGCCAGACGGTGTCGGTCACGGGCTCAGTGCCTCAGCAGGTCGGCGTCGTCGACCGACACGGATCGTCGAGTTCGGAAGATGGTCATGATGATCGCGAGTCCGACCACCACTTCGGCCGCGGCGACCACCATGGTGAAGAACGCGAAGACCTGACCGTCGAGGTTGCGGTGCATCCGCGCGAACGTGACGAACGCGAGGTTGGTCGCGTTGAGCATTAACTCCACGCACATGAAGACGACGATCGCGTTGCGCCGCAGCAGCACCCCCGCAGCGCCGATCGTGAACAGCAGGGCCGACAGGTACAGGTAGTTCGCCGGGTTCACCGACCGCCCCTCTCCAGTTCCGGGCGCTCGCCGGGCGGCGTGGTGCTCACCTCGCGGCGGGGCAGGCTGTCCGAGACCGACGAGTCGGCAAACGTGCCGTCGGGCAGCAGCGCCGGGATGTCGACCGCGTTGTGTTGGGCGTAGACGCCCGGGCTGGGCATCGGGGTCAGCTTGCCCTCGCCGCGGGCCCAGTTGCGCAACCGCTCCCGCGACATCTCGGCCTGATCCAACCGCGGCCCGAAGCGTTCGCGGTGGGCGAGGACCATCGCGCCGATGGTGGCGGTGATCAGCAGCGCGCCGGTCAATTCGAACGCCCACACGTAGCGGACGAAGATCAATTCGGCGAGTCCCTCGACGTTGTAGATCTGCTCGGTCGATGCCGCGACAGGCCGGGGGGCGACCGCGAATCGGCCGATCCCGCCGATCAGCAGCAGCCCGAAGCCGATTCCCACCACGACGGATGCCACCCGCTGCCCGCGTAGCGTTTCGACCAGCGAATCGGACGAGTCGATGCCGACGAGCATGAGTACGAACAGGAACAGCATCATGACGGCGCCGGTGTACACCACGACCTGAGCGACTCCGAGAAACACTGCCCCCTGCGCGATGTAGAAGATCGCCAGGATCACCATCGTCATCGCCAGGAACAGCGCCGAGTACACGGCCTTGCGGGCGGTGACCACGCCGAGCGCCCCGATCACCGCGATGGTGCCGAGGATCCAGAACTGCACCGCCTCGCCGGTGGAGGTCGGGTTCATTTCACTTCCTCCGCCGGCGCCGGCCCGGTGACGCGCCCGCGGTAGTAGTCCTCGTGCGTGGTGCCGGGGACCATGTCGTGCGGCGGCGGTTCTACACCAGGCTCGAGCGGGGCGAGCAACCGGTCCTTCTCGTAGATCAGGTCGGCGCGGTTGTCGTCGGCGAGTTCGTACTCGTTGGTCATCGTCAACGCGCGGGTCGGGCACGCCTCGATGCACAATCCGCAGCCGATGCAGCGCAGGTAGTTGATCTGGTAGACGCGGCCGTACCGCTCGCCGGGGGAGAAGCGTTCCTCGGCGGTGTTGTCGGCACCCTCCACGAAGATCGCGTCCGCCGGACATGCCCACGCGCAGAGTTCGCAGCCGATGCACTTCTCGAGTCCGTCCGGATACCGGTTGAGTTGATGCCGACCGTGATAGCGCGGCTCGGTGGGGCGCTTCTCCTCCGGGTAGTACTCGGTGTTCGGCTTCTTGAACATCGTCGCGAACGTGACGCCGAAGCCGGCGAGCGGTCGGGAGCGTTCAGCCATCGCTGCCCTCCTGGTTCACAGTGATCGGGATGCGGTGGAACGCGGGCAACGTCTGCCCGGGCATCGGGGGGACGGGGAAACCGCCCGCGAGCGGATCGAACTCGCCCGGCGCGGGCGGCTCCGGGACGGGCGCGCGTCGGCTCATCCGGCGCCAGATGGCGACGACCACGGCCAGCGCGACCACGAAGCCCGCGACCACCAGCACGGTCGCCGCGACGGTGTAGCCCTCGTTGCGCAGTGCCCGTTCCGTCGCGACGGCCATCACCCACACCAGCGCGACCGGAATCAGCAACTGCCAGCCCAGCCGCATGAACTGGTCGTAGCGCAGGCGGGGCAGCGTGCCGCGCAGCCAGATGAAGACGAACATGAAGACGCAGACCTTGACGGTGAACCACAGCACGGGCCACCATCCGGAGTTCGCGCCGTCCCAGATCGAGATCGGCCACGGCGCCCGCCAGCCGCCGAGGAACATCGTGATCGCCAGGGCGGACACGGTCGCCATGTTGATGTACTCGGCGAGCATGAACATCGCGAACTTCAGTGACGAATACTCGGTGTGGAAGCCGCCGACCAACTCGCCCTCGGCCTCGGGCAGGTCGAACGGTGCCCGGTTCGTCTCGCCGACCATCGAAATCGCGTAGATGAGGAACGACGGCAGCAGCGCGAACACGTACCAGAGTTGCTGCTGCTCGGCGACGATCCCGGACGTCGACATCGTGCTCGCATGCAGGAACACCGCCGCGAACGTCAGACCCATCGCTATCTCGTAGGAGATCACCTGCGCCGACGAGCGCAAGCCGCCGAGCAGGGGATAGGTCGAGCCCGATGCCCAGCCGCCGAGCACGATGCCGTACACGCCGATCGAGGTGACGGCGAGGATGTAGAGCACCGCGACCGGCAGGTCGGTCAGTTGCACCGGCGTGACGTGGCCGAAGATCGAGACCTCCGGACCGAACGGGATGACCGCCCACGCCATGAACGCCGGGACCGTGGCGATGACGGGCGCCAGCAGGAAGATCGGCTTGTCCACGCCGGACGGCGTGATGCCCTCCTTGAGGGCCATCTTGATGCCGTCGGCCAGGGTCTGCAGCAGACCGAACGGGCCCAACCGATTCGGACCCGGCCGCATCTGCATGCGCCCGACGATGCGGCGCTCGGCCCAGACGGCGAGCAGCGGGATGAGCATCAGGTAGACGAACAGCGCCAGCACCTTGCCGACGACGAGCCACCACGGGTCGTGGCCGAATGCGGACAGGTCGGTCATGCTTGCACTCCCCGGGCGATCCGGACGATGCTGCCCGCCGTCGTCGCGAGATGCGGATAGACGGCCCTGCCCGGCGCCGCGAGCGGCGCCCACACCACGCGGTCGGGCATCTCGGTGACGACTAGCGGAAGCGTGAGGGCGCCACGGTCGGTCCTGACGGTCACCGGATCGCCGTCGGTCGCGCCGATCTCGGTCGCCGTCCCGGCCGACAGCCGCACGACCGGGGCGTGCGCCGTGCCGGCGAGGTGCGGTTCGCCGTCCTGCATCCGCCCGCCGTCCAGCAGCATCCGCCACGATGCCAGGACGGCCTCGCCCGGCTCGGCTGTGGGTGTCGCGCCCGCACGCACGTCCGGGTCGGGGGCGTCGGCGGGCCGGCTGCCGAGGGCGTCGAGTTCGGCGCGCGCGCTCGCCGCGTCGCCGACGCCGAGGCGCAGGCCGAGTTCGCGGGCGAGCATGTCGAGGACCCGCAGATCCGGCAGCGCACCGGTGTCGCGCAGCGCCGCGGCGAACCCGCGCGGGCGGCCCTCCCAGGTGAGGAACGTCCCCGCCTTCTCCGCGACCGGGGCGACAGGGAACACGACGTCGGCTCGGTCGGTTACGTCGCTGCGCCGCAGGTCGAGGCTGACCACGAACCCCGCCCGGTGCAGCGCGTCCAGCGCCGCGTCCGGGTCGGGCAGGTCGGCCGGGTCGACGCCGCCGACCAGCAGCGCCGTGGACGGGCCGGCCGCGGTAAGGATCGCGGCGGTGTCGCGCCCGGCGTCGGCGGGAAGATCGTCGATCCGCCACGCCCGCGCGACCTCGTCGCGCGCGAGGGGGTCGGCGACGAGGCGGCCACCCGGCAGCAGCGTGCCGAGTGCGCCTGCCTCGACGGCACCGCGCTCACCGGCCCGACGGGGGATCCATGCCAGTCGTGCCCCCGTCGCGGCGGTGAGTCGGGCCGCCGCGCTGAGCCCGCCGGGTGATCCGGCGAGGCGTTCGCCCACCAGGATCACCGCGCCCGCTTGCCGCAGCGCCTCGTCACGGTGCAACGCGTCCAGCGCCGCGGCCTCGCCGCCGGGAACCGTCGGCAGCAGCCCGCCCGAGAGCTTGGCCAACCCGCGGCTGGCGTAGGCCGCGATCGAACGCACCCGCAGGCCGCGCTTGCGGACCGCCTTGCGCAGCCGCAGGAACACGATCGGCGACTCCTCCTCGGGTTCGAACCCGACGAGCAGCACCGTCGGTGCCTGATCGAGGTCGGCGTAGGTGACCCCGGCCCGGCCGGCGACGCGGGCACCGAGGAACTGCGTCTCCTCCTCCGAGTGCGCTCGGGCGCGGAAGTCGATGTCGTTGGTGCCCAACGCGACCCGCGCGAACTTGGCGTAGGCGTAGGCATCCTCCACGGTTGCCCGCCCGCCGACGAGGACGCCGGCGCTGGTCGCGCCGGCCAGGCCGCGGGCCGCGGTCGCGAGCGCCTCGGGCCAGGACGCGGGGATCAGCGAGCCGTCGTCGGGGTCGCGGACCAGCGGTGTGCGCAGTCGGTCGTCGGCGGTGGCGTAGGTGAATGCCCACCGGCCCTTGTCGCAGTTCCACTCCTCGTTGACCTGCGGGTCGTCGCCCGCGAGGCGGCGCAGCACGGTGCCGCGACGGTGGTCGGTGCGCTGCGCGCATCCGCTGGCGCAGTGCTCGCACACGCTCGGGGTGGAGACCAGATCGAACGGGCGGGCGCGGAAGCGGTAGGCGGCGCCGGTCAGCGCGCCCACCGGGCAGATCTGGACCGTGTTGCCGGAGAAGTAGGACTCGAACGGATCGCCGGGGTTGATGCCGACCTGCTGCAGCGCGCCGCGCTCGAGCAACTCGATGAACGGATCGCCCGCGACCTGCTGCGAGAACCGGGTACACCGCGCGCACATTACGCACCGCTCCCGATCCAGCAGCACCTCCGACGACAGCGGAATCGGTTTGGGGAAGGTGCGTTTCACATCGGTGAAGCGCGACTCGGCGCGTCCGGTGGACATCGCCTGGTTCTGCAGCGGGCACTCGCCGCCCTTGTCGCACACCGGGCAGTCCAGCGGATGGTTGATCAGCAGCAGTTCCATCACGCCGCGCTGCGCGGTCTCGGCGGCCGGGGACGTGATCTGGGTCCGCACCACCATGCCATCGGTGACGGTGGTGGTACACGACGCGAGTGGCTTGCGCTGCCCCTCGACCTCCACCAGGCACTGCCGGCACGCGCCCACCGGGTCGAGCAGGGGGTGGTCGCAGAACCGCGGGATCTGGATCCCGATCAGCTCGGCCGCGCGGATCACCAACGTGCCCTTGGGTACCTGGAACTCCGCGCCGTCGAGGGTGATCGTGACGAGGGTTTCGGTGCTTGGTGCGGCAGTGTCGGTCATCGTGCCCCCGCCGGTTCGAAGAGGGTGGACCGGTGCGGGTCGAACGGGCACCCGCCTGAGACGTGGCGTTCGTATTCTTCCCGGAAGTACTTCAGCGAACTCATGATCGGGCTCGCGGCGCCGTCGCCGAGCGCGCAGAACGATTTGCCGAGGATCGCGTCGGAGATGTCGAGCAGCTTGCCGAGGTCCTCGGCGGTGCCCTCGCCCGCCTCGAGCCGACGCAAGATCTGCACCAGCCAGTAGGTGCCTTCCCGGCACGGCGTGCACTTGCCGCACGACTCGTGCGCGTAGAACTCGGTCCACCGCGTAACCGCGCGCACCACGCAGGTGGTTTCGTCGAAGATCTGCAGCGCCTTGGTCCCGAGCATCGACCCGGCCGCACCGACACCCTCGTAATCGAGCGGCACGTCGAGGTGCTCGGCGGTGAACATCGGCGTCGACGACCCGCCCGGCGTCCAGAACTTCAGCTCGTGACCGGCGCGCACTCCGCCCGCGTAGCCGAGCAGCTCGCGCAGCGTGATCCCGAGCGGTGCCTCGTACTGACCGGGCCGGGTGACATGACCCGAAAGCGAATACAGCGTGAAGCCGGGCGATTTCTCGCTGCCCATGGACCGGAACCAGTCGGTGCCGTACAGGATGATCGGTGGCACGCTGGCGATGGATTCGACGTTGTTGACCACCGTCGGGCTCGCATACAGGCCGGCGACCGCGGGAAACGGTGGGCGCAGACGCGGTTGGCCGCGCCGGCCCTCCAGCGAATCCAGCAGCGCGGTCTCCTCCCCGCAGATGTAGGCGCCGGCACCGGCGTGCACCACCAGGTCGAGGTCGTAGCCGGTGCCGAACACGTCGCGGCCGAGGTAGCCGGCCTCGTAGGCCTCGGCGACCGCGGCCTGCAACCGCCGCAGCACCGGCACCACCTCGCCACGCACGTAGATGAAGGCGTGGTGGCAGCGGATCGCGTACGCCGCGATGATCACCCCCTCCACGAGCGCGTGCGGCGTGGCCAGCATCAGCGGAATGTCCTTGCACGTACCGGGTTCGGACTCGTCCGCGTTGACGACGAGGTAGTGCGGTTTCGGGTTCTGTTCTCCTTGCGGGATGAAGCCCCACTTCATCCCGGTCGGGAACCCGGCCCCGCCGCGACCCCGCAGGCCGGCGTCCTTGACGGTGGCGATCACGTCCTCGGGGGCGCGGTGCAGCGCGATCTCGGCGGCGCGGTAGCCGTCGTGACGCCGGTAGGTCTCCAGCGTCCAGGACTCCGGGTCGTCCCAGTAGCGGCTCAGCACGGGCGTCAGCGGCACGTCAGTGTTCCTTTCCGTCCGCCGTGTTGCCCTGCGCCGGTATGTCGGCCGACGGCGCCGGCGCGGGCTTCTCGGCGATTGTCTCTGCTGCCGCGTTCGGTTTGGGTTCGGTTGCGCCCGAGCCATTTCCGGATTCAGTGGTAGGCGCGAGCTGATCGAGTTCGTGCGCCACCCGCAGGCCGGCAAGGGTCGCGGCGCCCGCCGCGCCGTTCTCCCGCCCGGCGCGGCCGTCGTTGAACCCCGCCAGCACCCGGGCGGTCTCGCGGAAGGTGCACACCGGCGCGCCGCGGGTCGGGGTCACCGTGGCGCCGCCGCGCAGGTCGTCGACCAGGGCGCGGGCAGACTCCGGTGTCTGGTTGTCGAAGAACTCCCAGTTGACCATCACCACCGGGGCGAAGTCGCAGGCGGCGTTGCACTCGATGTGCTCGAGCGTGACCGTGCCGTCGGACGTCGTCTCGCCGGGGCGGACGTCGAGATGCTCGGTCAGCGCGTCGAGGATCGCGTCACCACCCATCACCGCGCACAGGGTGTTCGTGCACACCCCGACCAGGTAGTCCCCGCCCGGGGCCCGCCGGTACATCGTGTAGAAGGTTGCGACCGCGGAGATCTCGGCGGTGGTGAGCGACAACAGATCCGCGCAGTACTCGATCCCGGCGGGGGAGACGTAGCCGTCCTGTGCCTGCACGAGGTGTAGCAGGGGCAGCAGGGCCGACCGCGCACCCGGGTAGCGGGCGAGTATCGCCGCGGCGTCGGGCTCGAGCCGTTCCCGGATCGCCGCGGAATAGCGCTGCCGCGCCGCGGGTCCCGGGCCGAGATCGACGAAGACGGGCTCGCTCACCGATCCACCCCGCCCATCACCGGGTCGATGCTCGCGACCGAGGCGATGACGTCGGCGACCATGCCACCCTCGCACATCGCGGCCACGGCCTGCAGGTTCGTGAACGACGGGTCGCGGTAGTGCACGCGGAACGGACGCGTGCCGCCGTCGCTGACCATGTGCACGCCGAGCTCGCCGCGCGGCGACTCGACCGCGATGTACACCTGCCCCGGCGGCACCCGAATCCCCTCGGTGACCAGCTTGAAGTGGTGGATCAGCGCCTCCATCGAGGTGCCCATGATCTTCGCGACGTACTCGGGGGAGTTGCCCAGCCCGTCCGGCCCGAGCGTCAGGTCGGCCGGCCACGCGATCTTCTTGTCCTCAACCATCACCGGCCCGGGACGCAGCCGGTCCAGACATTGTTCGACGATCTTGATGGACTCGCTCATTTCCTTGACCCGGATCAGGTAGCGGCCGTAGCAGTCGCATCCGGTGTCCGTGATGACGTCGAACTCGTAGTTCTCGTAGCCGCAATAGGGTTGGGACTTGCGCAGGTCGTGCGGCAGGCCGGTGGCGCGCAACACCGGGCCGGTGCTGCCCAGCGCGATGCAGCCGGTGAGGTCGAGGTAGCCGACGCCCTCGGTGCGTGCCTTCCAGATCGGATTGTCGTTGAGCAGCAACGCCAGATCGCGCAGCCGCGTCGGCAGCAGGTCGAGCAGGTCGCGGATCTTGTCCACCGCGTCGGGCGGCAGGTCCTGCGCGAGGCCGCCCGGGCGGATGAAGGCGTGGTTCATCCGCAGGCCGGTGATCGACTCGAACACCTGCAGGATCAGTTCCCGCTCCCGGAAGCCGTAGAGCATCGCGCTCATCGCACCGAGTTCCATGCCGCCGGTGGCCAGCGCCACCAGGTGCGACGAGATCCGGTTGAGTTCCATCAGCAGCACGCGAATCACGGTGGCGCGCTCGGGAATATGGTCGGTGATGTCGAGCAGCTTCTCCACGCCGAGGCAGTACGCGGTCTCGTTGAAGAACGGCGCGAGGTAGTCCATCCGGGTGACGAACGTGACCCCCTGCGTCCAGGTGCGGAACTCGAGGTTCTTCTCGATGCCGGTGTGCAGATACCCTATTCCGCAGCGCGCCTCGGTGACGGTCTCGCCCTCGATCTCCAGGATCAACCGCAGCACGCCGTGCGTGGAGGGGTGCTGCGGACCCATGTTGACGACGATCCGCTCCTCACCGCTTTCGCGTGCGGCGGCGGTGATTTCGTCCCAGTCCTGGCCGGTGGACGTGTAGGTGGCCTCGCTGGTGCTCATCAGCTGTAGGCCCTCCGCTCGTCGGGCGGCGGGATGCGCGCGCCCTTGTACTCGACCGGGATACCGCCGAGTGGGTAGTCCTTGCGTTGCGGGTGTCCCTGCCAGTCGTCGGGCATCGAGATCCGGGTCAGTGCGGGATGGCCGTCGAAGACGATCCCGAAGAAGTCGAACGTCTCCCGTTCGTGCCAGTCGTTGGTGGGGTAGACCGCGCACAACGACGGAATGTGCGGATCGGCGTCCGGTGCGGCGACCTCGAGCCGAATCCGGCGGTTGTGCGTGATGGACAGCAGGTGGTACACGGCGTGCAGTTCCCGACCCGTGTCCTGCGGGTAGTGCACACCGCTGACCCCGAGGCACAACTCGAAGCGCAGGTCCGGTTCGTCACGTAGTCGTTGCGCGACGGTCGGCAGGTGGGCGCGGCGCACGTGAAAGGTCAACTCGTCGCGGAACACCACGACGGCCTCGATCGCCTCCTCGGCGGGCGTGCCAGCGTCCGCCAGTGCAGCGATCAGTCCGTCCGCGACGGCGTCGAAATAGCCGCCGTAGGGCCGAGTTGCGGCGGGCGGCAACGTGACCGGGCGCACCAGCCGTCCGTAGCCGGAGGTGTCGCCGGTGCCCTGGGCGCCGAACATGCCGTGCCGCACGGCGATCACCTCGGCCGGGCCGCTCGGCAGCGGCGTCGCCTCGGGTCCGGCGGTGGCGGCGGCGTCGATCTCGTATTCGGATTCGTGCCGGTCGGTCATCGCAGCAGACCCTTGAGTTCCAGCGTGGTCGGCGCGGCGAGCGCCGCGCGTTCCGCTGCCTTGGCGACCTCGGCCCGGTTGGCGCCCAGCGGCATCTCGCCGATCTTGGCATGCAATTCCAGGATCGCGTGCAGCAGCATCTCCGGCCGGGGCGGGCAGCCCGGCAGGTAGATGTCCACCGGCACCAGGTGGTCGACGCCCTGCACGATCGCGTAGTTGTTGAACATGCCGCCCGAGGAGGCGCAGACACCCATGGCCAGAACCCATTTCGGCTCGACCATCTGGTCGTAGATCTGCCGCAGTACCGGTCCCATCTTCTGGCTCACCCGGCCGGCCACGATCATCAGGTCGGCCTGCCGCGGGGAGGCTCGGAATGCCTCCATTCCGAACCGGGCGATGTCGAAACGTCCGCCGGCCGTGGCCATCATCTCGATCGCGCAACACGCCAGCCCGAACGTCGCCGGCCACAGCGACCCCTTGCGGGCGAACCCGGCGAGACCCTCCACCGTGGTCAGCAGGAACCCGCTCGGTACCTTCTCCTCGATTCCCACGATCAGCCCCTCCCTAGTCCCAGGCCAGTCCGCCGCGGCGCCACTCGTACACGTAGGCGATCGAGACGTTGACGATGAACAGCGCCATCGCGGCGAGGCCGAAGACGCCGAGCGTGTCGAAGTGGACCGCCCACGGGTAGAGGAAGACGATCTCGATGTCGAAGATGATGAACAGCATTGCCGTCAGGTAGAACTTCACCGGGAATCGCCCGCCGCTCACCGCGACCGGCGCGGGCTCGATGCCGCACTCGTAGGCCTCGAGCTTGGCACGGTTGTACCGTTTCGGTCCCACGATCTGCGCAAGCGCCACCGAGAACGTCGCGAACCCGAGCGCCAATGCGCCGAGGACGAGGATGGGGACGTAGGCATTCAAGAACCGGCTCCTCTCCTGTGAGCAAGGGCGCCCGCCTGTGAGCTGAACCACCGAGGTGAGCTACAGCACAGCCTACTGATGGCGTCGGAGTTCGCATGATTTGACCCTTGCGAAGTAGTTCGTGCCGCGGGCCTGCGGGCTCAGGGACGATTCGGCGTGTCGAGTCCGGCGGCCGCGGCGATCGCCGCCGGAATGCGGCCGCTCAGCAGGGGGACGACCGCCGAGGTGAGTCGCAGCGGATCGACCGGGTGCGATACGGCGGCGTCGGCCTGCGACCACTTCGCCAGCCACGCGTCGTCGGGGCGTCCGATCAGCAGCAGGATCGGCGGGCAGGGGTCGAATTCGTCGCGCAGCTCCTTGGCGATGCCCATCCCGCCGGCGGGCACCGCCTCCCCGTCGAGCACCGCGAGGTCGATGCCGCCCGCGGCGATCGCCGCCGTCACCATCGGAGCCGTCGCCACCTCGACGAACTCGAGCGCCAGCAGGTCGGGGTCGGGCCGGGTCCCGAGCCCCAACAACACCTGCTCACGCGTGGTGGCGTCGTCGCTGTAGACGAGCACTCGGTACCGGGCGTGGTGGCGTTCCTGGCGGGGGGAGGTCGGCACCGTTGGAATGCTACGACCGGGTGGCGCCGCTCATTGCCCCGGGCGCGGTCGCGGCACCGTGGAACGCTACGCCGGAGCGTGCGAACTCAGCCGCCGTGACCTCAACCGGCTACGCGAGTATCTGTCGGCGGTTGGTACTGAAATGTGATCAACCTCACATGCTGGATGGAACATCGAGGGGTCCACATCGATGTTGGAATGGGTGCCGGTGGCGGTGGCTTTGCGGAGAAGCGACGACCGGTCGTGGGTGTCTACGGGGTCTGGACGCGAAGTTCTGGGTTCACCGCGCGTGGGATGATCAGATCCTGAATACGGAATTTGACCGCCCGCCCGGGCGTCGCTATCTTGGTTCTCGTAGCTCCCCACCGTCCTCCGGGACTGGTGGGGTTTTCTGTCTCTGACCCGAATTCGCGGATTCGGGTCTGACAACGGGGGAGACGTGGCGCTGCGTGTCGCGGTCCTGGTGGACTACCAAAACATGCATCTGACGGCGCGGGGCCAGTTCACACCTGCGGGTACTCCGACGCATGAGTCACTCCTCCATCCAGGATTGCTCGGGCGCCAGGTTCTCACAGCGAGGGCCACTGCGAAGGGCGCTGACACTCCCGCGACAGAGCTTGCCCTCGTTGATGTGTATCGCGGCCTGCCCTCCAACAAGCATGACCCCGTCTCGTACAGGAGATCACAAGCACAGGAGTGGACTCGTGACCGCGTCGTCCGCGTAACCTATCGGCCACTTCGCTACAGATATATCGAGAACGTGCTGACACCACAGGAGAAGGGCGTCGACGTGCTCGTTGCCTTGAACCTCGTCGCCACGGCGTCGTCGGGGGTATACGACATTGTCATTCTTGCTGCGCACGACACTGACCTTGAACCTGCGTTAGAGATGGCAATTTCGACCGAGCCAGTCCGCGAGGGGCGCGTTGCCGTCGAGACGGCCGGATGGCATCAGTGCAAGCGTCTTCAACCTCGCAATGGGAGTCGGGGGACTTGGCATACTGAACCACTTTCAGGCCTCACGCGATCCGAAGGACTATACGGAGGGGCTCGTTGCGAAGGCAGCCCGAAACACTCCACGGTCCGTGTTCGGGAGGCGAGCCTCGGCCCACGGCCGTGGCGGATTCTGCTCGTGTAGCGCGACTGCGATAAAACAGCTGATAGATCGGTGCCCCCGGCAGGATTCGAACCTGCGGCCTTCTGCTCCGGAGGCAGACGCTCTATCCCCTGAGCTACGGGGGCGCACCGGCGAATGTCGGTGTGCCGTTTCGGGCGGCGCCAGCCTATCGCACCGCCCGAATCCGAACCAAACCGACGCCGCGTGTGGTGCGACCCGCTCCCCACCGCGGCGATCACGTCGTCGTGGCCGTGTTTCTCGGCGTGTCGGCAGCCAGACGGTCGTGATCAGCGCGGCCACGGCGATCGACTGCGACTGCGTAGTGAAATGGCGGCTCAACTGGGCCGTGAGAGCCGCCATTCGACTACGAGGTCGCCGAGCGGGCGGCGGGGTTGGGCTGCCGGGCTCAGTTCATCGGCAGCGGCGTAGCGCCGCGCTCGGACAGCATCTGGGTCATCAGCGTCGACTCGCTGGTCTGGGTGTTGACCATGGTCTGGGCGAGTTGGCGGACGGTCGAGGTCTGGGCGTATTCGGCGGCGTACTCCATCATCGGCAACCCGCCCTGGTGGTGGCGCAGCATGAGTTGCAGGAACTGCACGTCGAGTGCGGTGCCGGTGGCCTGGCGCAGCGCCGACATCTCCGCCGAACTGGCCATCCCGGGCATCTGCGCCGATCCACCCGCCGTCGAGTGGTCGTGGGATTGCCCGTCGTCGGACGACATCCACGTCATGTATTCCCCGCTCGGCAGGCTCGGCTGCCCCCACAGCGACAGCCAGCCCTGCATCTGGCCGATCTGGTTCTGCTGGGTCGTCAGGATGTCGTAGGCGAGGTTGCGCACCGCCTGATCCTGCGACTGGGTCAGCGCGATCGACGCCATCTCCGCTGCCTGGCTGTGGTGCACGCTCATGTCCTGCGCGAACCCGACATCGACGCTGTCGGCGCCGGGCGTCTCGGTCCCGCCGTCGTCGAGCGGCAACCGGGCGAAGAACCCGAGCGCGAAGCCGACCGCGATCGCGGCGATGATGCCGAGCACCGCCAGCGCGGTGCGCTGGCTCCGCTTGGCCGGAGGGTGGTCCCCAACGGCGGTGTCGGTCACGGCGTGGGCGCGGGCGCCGGGATGTCTCCGGTCGGCAACCCACCCAGCCCGGCGGCCGGCATCTCGGACGCGTCCGGCGTCAGCCCGGCGCCGTCCATCTGCACCGCGTCGGCCGGCAGCGGGCTCGAGTCGAACGGCGGCGGGTTGTCGGGGTCGTAAGAGCCGGGGATGGTCGAGCAGCTCGCACCGACCTCGGGGTAGGTGTACTGGTTGAGCCGCAGCGCGGTGATGAACTGGTCGATGCGCTCGTCGTCGGGGCTGTCCACCTTCAGCTGGTGGCCCCACGACTGCACCGAGACGGCCTTGTCGAGTCCCGGGTACGGCGACATCAACAGGTACTGCTGCCCGTCGACCTTCGCGGCGAGCGTGTCGATGCCGGCCTGATCCACCAGGTCCGGGTTGTAGGTGATCCAGGCCGCGCCGTGCTCGAGCGAGTGCACCGCATTCTCCGACCGGATCGCATTCGGATACACGACGCCGGTGCACGTCGCCCAGACGGCGTCGTGCGGGCCGCCGAACGGCGGCGACTGGTCGTAGGCCACCCGCTGCGTCGGCTGCACGTGCAGTGCGGCGGGGTATTCGATCTTCACGACGCCCTCGATGGCGGTCGATGGGTCCCGGTTGGTCTCGCTCGGCGTGTACTTTTCCGCCTCAGCCGCGGTCTGGTACTTCGGGATCAGGTTCCACGCGATCAGTCCGATCAGGCCGACGACCACCACCACCGCACCGATCGTCATCCACGGGATCTGGCGCTTGGGCCCGATGCCCTTGCCGGCCGCGCCGGCGGGCTTCTTCTTTCCGGCGGCGGCCTTGATCGCCTTGGCCGACTTCGCGCCCGTACTGTCGGAGGGGCGCCCGTTCGAACCGGTAGGCATCTCTGTCGTCTGCTCTTTCCTTCGGGGGACACTGCTCGCATTCACGCGGCTATTCACTCTACGGACCGATGCTGTGTGAATCCTGAACCACCACAGCCGGGCGTTTGAGTCGCCGACCTGCACTGCCCATAGGATAAGGACCCGTGACTCCCGCCGACCTTGCCGAACTCCTGCGCGGCACCGCTGCGAAGGTGCTAGCCGAGCGCGGGCTCGACACCGCCGTGTTGCCCGACAGTCTCGAGGTCGAGCGCCCCCGCAACCCGGAACACGGCGACTACGCCTCCAACCTCGCCATGCGGGTGGCCAAGCGCGCGGGGGTGTCGCCGCGGGATCTGGCCGGCTGGCTGGCCGACGCGCTGGCGGCCCATGACGCGATCGCATCCGCCGAGGTCGCGGGTCCCGGCTTCCTCAACATCCGCCTCGCGCCCGACGCGCAGGGTGCGATCCTGACCAAGGTCGCGGCCGCGGGCGAGGGCTACGGGCGCTCCGACGCGATCGCGGGCAGCAAGATCAACCTGGAGTTCGTCTCGGCGAACCCGACCGGGCCGATCCACCTGGGCGGTACCCGCTGGGCCGCGGTCGGTGACGCACTCGGCCGGATCCTGTCCGCACGCGGCGCCGACGTCACGCGCGAGTACTACTTCAACGACCACGGTGCCCAGATCGACCGGTTCGCCGAGTCGCTCGTCGCCGCCGCGATCGGTGTGCCGACCCCCGAGAACGGCTACGCCGGCGCGTACATCAACGAGATCGCCGAGCAGGTGCTCACCGCGAACCCCGGCGCCGCACAACTTCCGGACGCCGAACGCCACGAGGTGTTCCGCTCGGCGGGCGTGGAGTTGATGTTCGCGCAGATCAAGCAGACGCTGCACGAGTTCGGCACCGACTTCGACGTCTACTTCAACGAGAGTTCGCTGTTCGAATCGGGCGCCGTCGAGGAAGCGGTCACCGAACTGAAGGGGACCGGCCACCTGTACGAGAAGGACGGCGCGTGGTGGCTGAAGAGTTCGGCGTTCGGCGACGACCAGGATCGGGTCGTGATCAAGAGCGACGGCACCGCCGCCTACGTGGCCGGTGACATCGCGTACTTCCGGGACAAGCGGGCCCGCGGCTTCGACCTGTGCATCTACATGCTCGGCGCCGACCACCACGGTTACATCGGTCGGCTGAAGGCGATCGCCGCAGCCTCGGGCGAGGATCCGGACACCGTCGAGGTGCTGATCGGCCAGATGGTGAACCTGGTCCGCGGCGGTGTCGCGGTCAAGATGAGCAAGCGCGCCGGCACCGTGATCACCCTCGACGACCTCGTCGATGCCATCGGGGTCGACGCCGCGCGCTACGCCCTGGTGCGCAACTCGGTGCACACCAGCATCGACATCGACCTCGCGCTGTGGGCGAGCCAGAGCAACGAGAACCCCGTCTACTACGTGCAATACGCGCACGCCCGGCTGTGTTCGCTGGCCCGCAACGCCGCCGATCTCGGGGTCGATTCGGCCGATCCGCAGCTCGACCTGCTCACCACCGAGCACGAGGGCGAACTGATCCGCACGATCGGTGAGTACCCGCGCGTCGTCGCGACCGCCGCTGACCTGCGCGAGCCGCATCGCATCGCCCGTTACCTCGAGGAACTCGCCGGTTCCTACCACCGTTTCTACGGCGCGAACCGGGTGCTGCCGCTGGGTGACGAGACCCCCGCCGCGCTGCACACGGCCCGACTTGCGTTGTGCGAGGCCACCCGTCAGGTGCTCGGCAACGGCCTCGGTCTGCTCGGGGTCACCGCGCCGGAGCAGATGTAATGGCGCACCCCGCCGGTCCCCGGCACGCCGAGGTCGCCCACGCCCCGACCCTGCCGCAACGGCCCGACGAACCGGGGGAGCTGACCGCGCTGCACCCGAACGTGTGGCCGCGCGGTGCCCGCCGCGGCGACGACGGGGAGATCCGGCTCGCCGGCGTGGCCGTCGGCGACCTCGTCCGCGAGTTCGGTACCCCGCTGTTCGTCGTCGACGAGGACGATTTCCGCTCCCGGTGCCGGGATATGGCGCGCGCCTTCGGCGACGCCGCGCACGTGCACTACGCGTCGAAGGCGTTCCTGTGCACCGAGATCGCGCGTTGGGTCGCGGACGAGGGGCTGTCGTTGGACGTCTGCTCCGGCGGCGAGTTGGCGATCGCGCTGCGCGCCGGCTTCCCAGCCGAGCGAATCGCCATGCACGGCAACAACAAATCAGTCGCCGAACTCGAGGCGGGGGTGCGCGCCGGAGTCGGTCACGTGGTGCTCGACTCCATGATCGAGATCGACCGCCTCGACGCGATCGCCGGTGCCGCCGGGGTGGTGCAGGACGTGCTCGTCCGCGTGACCGTCGGCGTGGAGGCGCACACCCACGAATTCATATCCACCGCACACGAAGACCAGAAGTTCGGGTTCTCCCTCGCCGGCGGCGACGCGATGGCGGCGGTGCGCCGGGTGTTCGAGACCGACCACCTGCGTCTGGTGGGCCTGCACAGCCACATCGGCTCGCAGATCTTCGACGTCGACGGTTTCGAGTTGGCCGCGCACCGCGTGATCGGCCTGCTCCACGACGTGGTCGCCGAATTCGGCGTGGTCAAGACGTCGCAGATGTCCGTGGTGGATCTCGGTGGGGGACTGGGAATTTCGTACGTCCCGACGGACGACCCGCCGCCGGTCGACGATCTGGCGGCCAAACTCGCGCACATCGTCGATACCGAGTCGGCCCGAGTGGGCCTGCCCACCCCGGAGTTGGCCGTCGAACCCGGCCGGGCGATCGCGGGGCCGGGGACGGTCACCCTCTACGAGGTCGGCACCATCAAGGATGTCGCCCTCGGTGGCGGGGTGACGCGGCGTTACGTCAGCGTCGACGGCGGGATGAGCGACAACATCCGCACCTCGCTGTATCAGGCCGAGTACCGCTGTGTGCTCGCTTCGCGCGATTCCACCGCGCCGCCCGTCGTCGCTCGTGTTGTCGGAAAACATTGTGAGAGTGGCGATATCGTTATCCGTGACGCCTGGATGCCCGCCGACGTCGCACCGGGCGACCTGCTCGCCGTCGCCGCGACCGGCGCCTACTGCTATTCGATGTCGAGCCGCTACAACCTGTTACCCCGCCCGGCCGTCGTCGCGGTGCGCGACGGGTCCGCGCGGCTGTTGCTTCGCAGAGAAAACGTCGAGGATCTGCTCGGCCTGGAGGTGAACCAGTGACCACTCAACCAGCCACCACTCCCCGCGCTGGGCGCGGTGAGCACAGCGAGCGCCCGATCGGCGTCGCGGTGCTCGGCATGGGCAACGTCGGCACGGAGGTGGTGCGAATCCTGCGCGACCACGCCGACGTGCTGCACGCCCGCGTCGGCGCCCCGGTCGTGCTGCGCGGCATCGCCGTGCGCGACGCCTCAGCCGACCGCGGCGTGCCCGCGGAGTTGCTCACCACGGACGCCGCCGCGCTCGTGGCCCGTGACGACGTCGACATCGTCGTCGAGGTGATCGGCGGAATCGACCCGCCCCGGGCGCTGATCCTCGCCGCGCTCAATGCCGGAAAGTCGGTGGTCACCGCCAACAAGGCGCTGTTGGCCGACTACACCGGCGAACTCGCGGAGGCCGCCGAACGCAACCGCGCCGACCTCTACTTCGAGGCCGCCGTCGCCGGCGCGATCCCTGTGGTTCGCCCGCTGATGCAGTCGCTGGCCGGTGACCGCGTCGATCGGGTGGTCGGCATCGTCAACGGCACGACCAACTTCGTGCTCTCCGCGATGGACGAGACCGGCGCGAACTACGCCGACGTGCTGGCCGAGGCGACCCGGCTGGGCTACGCCGAGGCCGACCCGACGGCCGACGTCGAGGGCTATGACGCCGCCGCGAAGGCCGCAATCCTGGCCTCGTTGGCGTTCCACACCCGCGTCACCGCCGCCGACGTGCACCGCGAGGGCATCACCTCGGTCACAGCCGAGGATCTCGAGACCGCCCGCGCGTTGCAGTGCACCGTCAAGCTGCTCGCGCTGTGCGAACGGGTGACCGATTCCGACGGCAAGGAGCGGATCTCGGCGCGCGTCTACCCGGCGCTGCTGCCGCGCAGCCACCCGCTCGCCGCAGTCAACGGCGCGTTCAACGCGATCGTCGTCGAGGCCGCCGCCGCGGGCCGGTTGATGTTCTACGGCCAGGGTGCCGGTGGTGCGCCGACCGCGTCGGCCGTCATGGGGGATCTGGTGATGGCGGCGCGCAACAAGTTCTACGGCGGCCGGGGCCCGGGGGAATCGACGTACGCGCAGTTGCCGATCGCGCCGATGGGCGACACGCCGACCCGCTACCACGTGAACCTGCACGTCGCCGACGTGCCGGGCGTGCTCGCGGGCGTGGCCGCCGAGTTCGCCAACCGCCACATCAGCATCGCTGAGGTGCGACAAGAGGTGTTGCGACAGGAGGGCCTCGACGAGGGCGCGCGCCTGGTGGTTGTCACCCATCTCGCGAGCGATTCCGCGCTCGCCGAAACCGTTGCGGCGCTGTCGGAACTGGACTACGTCACCGCAGTGACGAGCGTCCTGCGAATGGAAGGCACCTAAGAATGAGCACCCCGCTGCGCGTGCACACCCCCTGGCCCGGCCTGATCGAGGCGTACCGGGACCGGCTCGCGATCGGTCCGGACTGGAGGCCGGTGACGCTGCGCGAGGGTGGCACCCCGCTGCTGCCCGCCGCGCACCTGTCCGAGATCACCGGCTGTGAGGTTCACCTCAAGGTCGAGGGCCTGAATCCGACGGGGTCGTTCAAGGACCGCGGCATGACCATGGCGATCACCGACGCTCTGGCCCGCGGCCAGCAGGCCGTCCTCTGCGCTTCGACCGGCAACACCTCGGCGTCGGCCGCCGCGTACGCGGCGAAGGCGAAGATGACCTGCGCGGTGCTGATCCCGCAGGGCAAGATCGCGATGGGCAAGCTCGCTCAGGCGGTGATGCACGGCGCCAAGATCATCCAGGTGGAAGGGAATTTCGACGACTGTCTGGAACTCGCCCGCAAGACCACCTCGGAGTTTCCGACGATCGGCCTGGTCAACTCGGTCAACCCAGCCCGGATCGAGGGACAGAAGACCGCGGCGTTCGAGATCTGCGACGCGCTCGGCCGTGCACCCGACGTGCACGCGCTGCCCGTGGGCAACGCCGGCAACATCACCGCGTACTGGCGCGGCTACCAGGAGTACTTCGCGGACGGCCTCACGACCGTGCGTCCGCGGATGCTCGGGGTGCAGGCCGCGGGCGCCGCCCCGCTCGTGCACGGCGCGCCGGTGAAGAACCCGGAGACGATCGCGACGGCTATCCGGATCGGTGCACCCGCGTCGTGGACCGGTGCGGTGAACGCACGCGACGAGTCCGGCGGGGCCTTCCGGGCCGCGACCGACGACGAGATCTTGGCGGCATACCGGCTGGTTGCGGCCACCGAGGGGGTGTTCGTCGAGCCTGCGTCGGCGGCGAGCATCGCCGGCCTGCTCGCGGCCCGTGCGGAGGGGTGGCTCGAGCCGGGTCTCACGGTCGTGTGCACGGTCACCGGCAACGGCCTCAAGGACCCCGACACCGCGCTGTTGGGAATGCCGGACGTGCAACCCATTCCGGTCGATCCCGTGGCCGTGGCGACCGCGCTCGACCTCGCTTGAGCCGCCTCGGGCCCGCCACAGATGACGCAGACGCGATGACGCAGACGCTTCCAGTCGGGCTGTCGGTGACGGCACGGGTGCCCGCGTCGAGCGCCAACCTCGGTCCCGGGTTCGACAGCCTCGGGCTCGCGCTCGGCCTCTACGACGAGATCACCGTCGTTACGACCGGTTCGGGCCTCGCGATCCGAGTCGAGGGCGAGGGCGCCGACGACGTCCCGTGGGGCCCCTCGCATCTCGTGGTGCGCGCGGTGGAGCGTGGCCTGGAGTCCGCCGGTGTCTGGGCCGATGGGCTGGATATACTGTGCCGCAACGTCATTCCGCATTCGCGTGGGCTCGGCTCGTC